>NZ_CM009578.1:0-313145 GCF_002993885.1 Sphingopyxis lindanitolerans | reverse complement strand
GCTCGTTCGAGCGGAGCGAGAACCGCGCGCCTCCGCTGCCTCGACTTCGCTCGGCAGAGCCCCTCGTCTTCGCTCGGGGATGCGGCTTCTATGACGGCTCGCCACGCTGATTGCGGCAACAACTGGTCGAAAGCGGATATCCGCGACGCTACAGCCGCACCATCCGCATGCCCTGCTCGCCATAGCGCGGGCCGTTCGTGCCGCCGACCGGCGCCGCTGCCTCGATCGCCGCGAGATCGGCGGGGGTCAGGGTGACGGCGGCGGCGGCGACGCTGTCCTCCATCGTCGCGCGGCGCTTGGTGCCGGGGATCGGGACGATGTCGTCGCCCTGCGCGAGCAGCCAGGCGAGCGCGATCTGTGCGTTCGACACGCCATGCCCGGCCGCGACCCGGGCGATCGCATCGACGATTGCGAGGTTGGCGGGCAGATTCTCCTCCGAATAGCGCGGATCGTTGCGGCGCCAGTCATGCTCGGGAAGTTCGTCGCGGCTGCGCACCGTGCCCGCGAGGAAACCGCGACCGAGCGGTGAATAGGGCACGAAGCCGATACCGAACTCGCGGCAGACGGGCAGGATTTCGGCCTCGACCTCGCGCTCCCAGATCGAATATTCGCTTTGCAGCGCGGCGATCGGCGCGGCCTTGGCGGCGCGGCGCAGCGTTTCGGGGCCCGCCTCCGACAGCGCGATGTGGCGAACCTTGCCTTCCTTCACCAGCTCCATCATCCCACCGACGACCTCTTCGATCGCGATCGAGGGATCGACGCGGTGCTGGTAGAAAAGGTCGATCGTGTCGATGCCGAGCCGCCGGAGCGAGCCTTCGCAGGCGGCCCGCGCGTTGGCGGGCGAGCCGTCGACGCCGACGATCTGCTTGCCCTCGAACTTGAAGCCGAATTTGGTGGCGATGACCAGCCCGTCGCGCTTGCCCCGGATCGCTTCGCCGAGCAGCTCCTCGTTGCTGAACGGGCCATAGATTTCGGCGGTGTCGAAGAAGGTGACGCCGAGGTCGATCGCGCGGTGGATCGTGCGCGTCGCCTCGTCCATGTCGGCGGCCTCGCCATAGAGGATGTTGCCGCCCTTGATCATCGGCATGCAGCCGATGCCGATCGCGGACACGTCGAGGCCCTGGCCGAGGGTGCGATATTTCATGGCGTTTCTCCTGTGCTGGCGTCGTCGACTCCGTCGGCGGCGAATTGGGTAGCGGCGACGTCGGCGATAACATTGCCGAGGGTGCGGAAGATGTCGGGAAAGGTCTCGACCGCGACGAGCAGCCCCAGCGGTGCGACGGGCACCCCCATCGCGATCGCGATCGGCGCGATCGAGGTGACGAAGCTGATCGATCCGGGCAGGCTGACCGAAGAGAGCGCCGCCGCCAGCGCGACCGCGAGGCCGACCGCCATCTCCCACGGCGTCAGTTCGATCCCGAACAGCCAGGCGACATAGACGACGACCGCGAGGTTCATCGCCGGGCTGGTAAAGCGGAACAGCGCGACCGCGAGCGGCAGGACGACATCGGCCTTTTTCGGATCGACGCCCAGGTCGGCGGTCGCGCGCAGCATGGCGGGAAGGCTGGCGAGCGAGCTTTGCGTGCTGAGCGCGACCGCGAAGGTCGGCACCATCGCGCGAAGGAAGCGCGGCAGGGGAATGCCGACGACGAGGACCGCGAGCAACAGGCCGAGGATGATCGTCGCGGTACCGATCGCCGAGAGCATCAGCACATAATGGAGCAGCCCGCCGAACGCCGAGACCCCGGCCTTGACCGCCAGCGCATAGCCCAATGCGAAGACGCCGATCGGCGCGAGCGCGAGAACCCAGCCGATGACGACGAGCATCGCTTCGCCGAGCGCGCTGAACAGCCCCGACAATATCGCGCGGTTCGGGGGCGAGATGCGGGTGATCGCGAAAGCGAAGATGGCGGTAAAGACGATCAGCGGCAGGATCGCGGTATCGGCCGCGGCGGCGATCGGGTTCGTCGGGATGAGCGACAGCAGGAAATCGGCGAAGCCCGGTGATGCGGTGGCGTCGGCGGTTCCGCCGAGGCCGTGGCGCAGCCCCTCCGCCGCCGCCGTCGAAAGCGGAAACAGCCGCAGCAGGAACGGCAGGACGAGCAGGGTCATCATCCCGGCGAGCAGATTGGCGCCGATGAAGGTCGCGACCGCGCGCCCCGCGAGCTTGCCCGCGCGCGCGGCGTCGGCGGTCGCGGTGATGCCGGTGATGAGCAGCGCGACGACGAGCGGCACGATCGTCATCTTGAGCGCGTTCAGCCACAAGGTGCCGATCGGCTCGACAAAGGGCAGCGACGCGGTGCCGGTATCGGGCGAGAGCATTTCGATGCCGATCCCGAGCAGCATGCCGGCGACCAGCGCCGAAAGGATGATCCATGCCGATTTCAAGTTCAAACCTTTCGGCCAGCTTGCCAAGCAAAAACGGGTGACCTAGGGCCTCCCTGTGTGCCGGGGCGAGCCTTGTCCTGCACCCCGGATTAGGTAGCAGAGGTGCCATGCGCAAGTTTTTCGGAACCGACGGGATTCGCGGGCTGACCAACCAGGTTCCGATGACCGCCGAAGTCGCGATGCGCGTCGGCATGGCGGCGGGGGCGCATTTCCTGCGCGGCACCCACAAGCATCGCGTCGTCATCGGCAAGGATACGCGATTGTCGGGCTATATGCTCGAAAATGCGCTGGTCGCGGGCTTTACCAGTGTCGGCATGGACGTCGTGCAGGTCGGGCCGATGCCGACCCCGGCGGTCGCGATGCTGACGCGGTCGATGCGCGCCGATCTGGGAGTCATGATCTCGGCGAGCCACAATCCCTATGCCGATAACGGCATCAAATTATTCGGCCCCGACGGCTATAAATTGTCCGACGCGGACGAGGCGCAGATCGAGCAGCGGCTGACGCAGGAGCCGCGGCTGGCCGACCCGACGCTGATCGGGCGTGCGAAGCGCATCGAAGATGCGCGCGGCCGCTATATCCATGCCGTGAAGCTGAGCCTGCCCGAATCGGTCCGGCTCGACGGGCTCAAGATCGTGCTCGATTGCGCCAATGGCGCCGCCTATAACAGCGCGCCGACGGTGTTCTGGGAACTGGGGGCCGACGTCGTCGCGGTCGGGGTCACCCCGAACGGCGTCAACATCAACGACCGCTGCGGCTCGACCGCGCCCGGCCTGCTTCAGGAAACCGTGGTCGCGAGCGGCGCCGACATCGGGATCGCGCTCGACGGCGACGCCGACCGGCTGATCATCGTCGACGAGAAGGGTGCGATCATCGACGGCGATCAGATCATGGGACTGATCGGCGCAAGCTGGGCGCGGCAGGGCCTGCTCAAGGGCGGCGGGGTCGTCGCGACGGTGATGTCGAACCTGGGCCTCGAGCGTTTTCTGGAAAGCGAGGGGCTGCGGCTCGAGCGGACCAAGGTCGGCGACCGCTATGTCCTCGAGCGGATGAAGAGCGGCGGGTTCAACGTCGGCGGCGAGCAGTCGGGGCATATGATCCTGTCGGACCATGCGACGACCGGCGACGGCACGCTCGCCGGATTGCAGGTGCTCGCCGAGTTGGTCCGCTCCGCAAAGCCCGCGAGCGAGCTGCTCCACCAGTTCGATCCGGTGCCGCAGCTTTTGAAGAATGTCCGCTTCGCGGGCGGCAAGCCGCTCGAGAACGGCGATGTCCAGGCGGCGATCGCCGAGGGCGAAGCGGCACTGAACGGCCGCGGCCGCCTCGTCATTCGCGCGTCGGGCACCGAACCCGTGATCCGCGTGATGGCCGAAGGCGACGATGCCGGGCAGGTCGAGCGCGTGGTCGACATGATCTGCGACGCGGTGCGCGTCGCGGCGGCGAATTGAACAACCTCACCACCTATTTTGAAGGAAGTTTTGAAAATGCTTGAAATGCGACCCGATTGCGAAAAGTGCGGCCGCGATTTGCCCGCGAACGTCCACGGCGCCTTCATCTGTTCATTCGAATGCACATTCTGCGCGAACTGCGCCGACAAGCTCGACGAAATTTGCCCCAATTGCGGCGGCGACCTGCTCGACCGGCCGCTGCGCGAAGGCGCGGCGTTGCAGAAATTCCCGGCCTCGACGGAGCGGAAGCATAAGGGGTGACCGCGCGCATTCTCATCATCGCCGGCTCCGACAGCGGGGGCGGCGCGGGGATTCAGGCGGATATCAAGACGGTGACGATGCTCGGCGGTCATGCGATGACCGCGATCACGGCGATCACCGCGCAAAATACGCTGGGCGTGCAGAGCGTCCACGCGATCCCGACCGAGATGGTGCTGGCGCAGATCGACAGCGTCGTCGCCGATATCGGCGTCGATGCGGTGAAGATCGGCATGATCGGCAGCGCCGAGACGGCGGCGGCGGTCGCCGCGCGACTGGTGCGGCCCGACCTTGCGCAGGCGGCGGTGGTGTTCGACCCGGTGATGATCGCGACGAGCGGGTCGGTGCTCGCCGATGCCGCCACGACCGCGGCGTTTCGCGCGCTGCTGGATCGTGCAATGGTCGCGACCCCGAACCTGCCCGAACTCGACGCGCTCGGCGGCGAGGAGGCGGTGCTGGCGCATGGCTGCGCGCTGCTCGTCAAGGGTGGCCATGCCGAGGGCGAGACGGTGATCGACCGCTTGTGCGAAGCCGGCGAAGGCGAAGCCGCGCGCTGGGAGGCACCGCGGATCGACACGGTGCACAGCCACGGCACCGGCTGCACGCTGGCGAGCGCGATCGCGTGCGGTTTGGGGCAGGGCATGCCGCTGGAGCCAGCGATCGCGCGGGCACGCGATTTCGTGCGGCTGTCGCTGCTCGACGCGCCGGGGCTGGGACGCGGTCATGGCCCGATGGGGCAGCAATATGTGCGCAACGACGGGCTGTTCACGGGACCGGCGCTCAATCAGGTCACGCTGCCCGCGAGCGACTATGCGGAATCGGTCGCTTTCTACAAGCAGATGGGTCTGAAGCAGATCGTCGATAGCCCGCAAAACGGCTATGCCCGGTTCGAGGCGGCGAATGGCGTGACCTTGTCGATCCACGTCGGCGATGGAGTAGCGGGCGGGGCGACGACCTATCTGGAGAGCGGCGCGCTCGACGCCTGGGTCGCCTATCTTGCGCGGCGCGGGGTATCGTTCGAGCAGATGCCGAAGGATGAGGAATGGGGCTGGCGCGAGGCGCGGCTGACCGACCCTGCCGGCAATCGCCTGTGCCTCTATCAGGCGGGCGAGTATCGGAGGTATCCGCCGTGGCGACTATAGCTCCCCTCCCGCTTGCGGGAGGGGATGGGGGAGGGCCGGTTTCCTGCATGCCCGACCTCGACAGACCCTCCCCTAACCCCTCCCGCAAGCGGGAGGGGAATCGATGATCGTCGGTGTCGATGAAGCCGGGCGTGGGCCGCTGGCGGGGCCGGTCGTTGCGGCGGCAGTGCTATTGTGCGAGGGCGGCATCGCCGGGCTCGACGACAGCAAGAAACTCTCCGCGAAACGCCGCGGCGAGCTGGAGATTCAGATCAAGGCGCGCTGCCGCTGGGGCGTCGGCGAGGCGAGCGTCGCCGAGATCGACCGTATCAACATATTGCAGGCGACCTTCCTCGCGATGACGCGCGCGGTCGAGGCGCTGGGGTTCGATCCCGGCGAAGTGCTGGTCGACGGCAATCGCCTGCCCAAGTGGCGCTATCGCGCGCGCGCGATCGTCGGCGGCGATGCGATCCACCCGTGTATTTCGGCAGCGAGCATCCTCGCCAAGGAACATCGCGATCGCTTCATGGTCGCCGCGGCGCGCGACTATCCGGGCTTTGGCTGGGAAACCAATATGGGCTATGGCACGGCGCAGCATCTGGCGGCGCTGCGCAGTCATGGGCCGACGCCGCACCACCGGACGAGTTTCGCGCCGGTCGCGCAGCTCATGCTGATCTGACGGGAGAAGGCGATGCGCAGCGGTTTCACGGCCGATGACGTTGCGACCCAGACCGGGCGGCGCTTCCTCGTTACCGGCGCCAATGCGGGCATCGGGTTCGAGGTGGCGAAGCTGCTGGCGGCGCGCGGCGCGCATGTCGTCCTCGCGTGCCGCGACGCGGGCCGCGCCGAAGCGGCGATCGATCGCATCGGCGCCGACGCGCCGGGCGCCGAACTGTCGTTCCAGCCGCTCGACCTTGCCGATCTCGACCAGGTGAAAGAGGCGGCGAAGGCGGTGCTGGCGGGGCCGCGCGTCGATGTGCTGATCAACAACGCCGGGGTGATGATCCCGCCGCGAACGCTGACGAAGCAGGGGTATGAACTGCAATTCGGGGTCAACCACCTCGGCACCTTCGCCTTTACGGGACTGATCCACCCGCATGTCGACGACCGCATCGTCGTCACCGCCAGCCTCGCGCACAAGGGCGGCGCGATCGATTACAGCGATCTGGGGGCAAGCCGCAGCTATCATAATTGGCAGCGCTATCAGACGAGCAAGCTTGCGAATCTGCTGTTCGTGTTGGAACTCGATCGGCGGCTGAGCGCCGCGGGACGCGCGACGCAGGCGATCGGGTGCCATCCGGGGGTCGCGCTGACCGAGTTGACGCGGCATCTGCCGTTCCCGCTGCGCGGCATGACGCCGCTCGCCACCCCCTTTTTCAACAGCGCGGCGCAGGGCGCCTGGCCGACGTTGCAGGCGGCGACGGGCGCCCATGTTCAGGGCGGCGATTATCTGGGGCCGCAGGGGCTGGGCGAGATATCGGGGCGTTCGGGGCCGGCGCGCGCAACGAGCAGGGCGCGCGATCCAAAACTCGCGCGCGAACTGTGGGCGCGCTCGATCGAGCTGACCGGGGTCGATCCGGGGATTTGACGGCGATTTTTCAGGGCAACTCGGGAAGAGTGGCCATGTCGGCGGCCGCCCTTCCTTTCGCCGGGCGATTTGGCCTATTCGGCTGCCTGACAGGCCTTGATGAACTGTTCCATTTCCTCTTCCGAGGCCATGTCGAGGATTTCGGCCATCTGATCGTAGGATTGCTGAAACGTCTCTTCGCTGTCATGTCCGACTGCTGGTGCGAGCGCTTTCGCCCGTTCGAGTTGGACTTCCGCCTTGGCTTCATTCGCTTCGCCGCCCAGCTTGCGAAGAATGATCGCGCAGCTTTGCGCGTCATTATAAGCCTGGGCCTCTTCAGCGCTCGGCGTCGGAAAATCCTCCTCTTCCTGGGCGGCAGCGAAGGCGGGTGCGGCAAGAAGTAGGGCAACGAAAGGCGCAAGAACCCGCGTCATCGATGATGGCATGTCAGTTTGCCTCACCATCGGTTGCCGACGCCTCGCCGGTGCAGGTGATCGTGCCGGGTTTCACGTCGAACTGGCGCGCGCCGACCATGCCTTCGGGGAGTGGTTTTTCGACGATGGCGGCGTCGAGCGCGCAATTGCCGCCCGTCACGCGGTACAGGTCAGGGCTGACATATTCGATCTGTTCGATCAGATGCCCCCGCCCGATGAAGGTTTCGGCGATGTCGGCGCGATCGAGGATCGCTTTCAGTTCTGCGGTCCGCTGATACTGCGGCGGGAGAGCAGAATAGGCGGGGACGGCGAAGCCGATGGATACGGCCACGGCGATCAGACTGATTGATTTCATCCTTAGCTCCTTTTCCTTCCCACCCGGATTGGGCCAGACAAGCCCCTGTATCGAGACAACCCTTTAAATCAAGGGGTTGCGGGGCTATTTTTTCCCCGACTGACGGTGAACGCAGGATCTATGTTCGGGCGCTGCCTGTCCGTCGCAAACCGTCGACGCGAAAAAATATTCGCCGGTGAGTCCTTGTCGCCACACCACCAGTGGTTGAGTCCCCGAGTCGCGGCAGACTCCATATGGTGTGTCAGACTCCTTTCGTTCTCATCGCGTTAACCATATCGACACGCGGAATCCCTAGAATCCCGGGCTTGACGGCGGACTCCGCTGGACTCATCAGGGGCTTCTTTCGAACGGGAATGGGGTGCAGACATGGGTGTGATGGATCGGGTCAAGGCGCCGGCGACGAAGCCGCGGACGCCCAAAGCGACCCCCAGGCCAGCCTCGGCCGACCTGCCGCTCGACCGCATCCTGCAGGGCGATTGCGTCGCGATGATGCGATCACTGCCCGCCGCGTCGGTCGACATGATCTTCGCCGATCCGCCCTATAATCTCCAACTCGGCGGCGACCTTCACCGCCCCGACGGCAGCCAGGTCGATGCCGTCAACGACGAATGGGACAAGTTCGACAGCCTTGCCACCTATGACCGCTTCACCCATGCGTGGCTGAAGGAAGCCAAGCGCATCCTGAAACCCGGCGGCAGCATCTGGGTGATCGGCAGCTATCACAATATCTTCCGCGTCGGCGCCGCGCTGCAGGACCAGGGCTATTGGATCCTCAACGACATCGTCTGGCGCAAGGCGAACCCGATGCCCAATTTCAAGGGCACGCGCTTCACCAACGCGCATGAGACGTTGATCTGGGCGTCGATGGGCGAGAAGGCGCGCTACACCTTCAACTATCGCGCGATGAAGACGCTCAACGACGAGTTGCAGATGCGCAGCGACTGGTTGATCCCGATCTGCGGCGGGCAGGAACGGCTCAAGAAGGGCGGCGCCAAGGTCCACCCGACGCAAAAGCCCGAGGCTTTGCTCTATCGCATCCTGCTCGCCTGCTCGAACCCCGGCGACGTGATCCTCGATCCCTTTTTCGGCACCGGCACGACCGGTGCGGTCGCCAAACGCCTCGGCCGCCATTTCATCGGCATCGAGCGCGAGGATGATTATATCGCCGCCGCGCTCGAACGCATCGAGATGGCGCTGCCGCTCGACGAGAGCGCGGTAAAGACGATGATGGCGCCCACCGCCGCGACGCGCGTCGCGTTCGGGACGCTGGTCGAAGGCGGACTGGTGCCGCCGGGATCGGTGCTGACCGACGCCAAGCGCCGCTGGAAAGCGGTGGTGCGCGTCGATGGTTCGCTCGATTGCGAAGGGCAGGACGCGGGGTCGATCCACAAGGTCGGCGCCGGGGTGCAGGGCGCGCCAAGCTGCAACGGCTGGACCTTCTGGCACGTCGACGACGGCAAGCAATTGCGGGTGATCGACGCGGTGCGGCAGGACTGGCTGCTCGCGAACGAGGCTTAGGGATATTCGGCGAATTTTAGATAAGACCGCGTGCTCCCGCGAAGGCGGGAGCCCATCACCGGGCGGTTCCATTTTGAACCCACCGGAGATGGATCCCCGCCTTCGCGGGGACACGCAGCTTTCTTAGCGCGGACGGGCAAGGGGACGAGGATGTTTGCACCGCTAACCAAGCCCGACCTCGGCACGACGTGGGAAGATGCTCGCGTTTATCTGCGCCCCGCCTGTTTCGTCGATCGCCCGCACGAGCTGGACGACGCCTGTCTGCGCGTCGCTGACACGATGGTCTGGTTCGCGGCGTGGCACATCAGCCTGCGCGACGGTTTGTCGGTCAAGTCGGCTATCGTTCCGGTTCCCGAACTCGACGCTTGGATCGCGGCGATGCCCGACCCGTTGGCGCAGGCGGCGACCGCGCAGCGGGCCGGGGTGGCGCGGCCGCGCGGCCATTTCCAGCTTGGCGAGCGCACCATCCGCCTGAACGAGCCGCAACTCCTGGGCATCCTCAACGCGACGCCCGACAGTTTTTCGGACGGCGGCAAGCCCATCGACACCGCGGCGGCGATCGACGCGGGTTTCGCCATGGCGTCGGCGGGCGCGGCGATCGTCGATGTCGGCGGCGAATCGACGCGGCCCGGCGCGCCGCTGATCTGGGAAGGCGATGAGATCGGCCGCGTCGAGGGCGTCGTCGCGGCGCTCGCGAAGGGCGGGGTCGCGGTGTCGATCGATACGCGCAAGGCCGCGGTGATGGAGGCGGCGCTCGCCGCCGGGGCGACGATCGTCAACGATATCTCGGCGCTCCGCTATGACGAGCGCGCGATGGAGGTGGTCGTCAAGGCGGGCTGTCCGGTCGTGCTGATGCACGCGCCCTCGGCGAAAAGCGACCCGCACGAGGGGGGCGCCTATGCGCACCCGCTGTTCGACGTCTACGACATGCTCGCCGAGCGCGTCGCGGCGTGCAAGGCGGCGGGGATCGACCCCGCGAAGATCATCGTCGATCCGGGCATCGGCTTTGGCAAGGGGGTTGGTGATAATCTGGCGCTGGTGAACGGTCTCGCGCTTTTCCACACCCTTGGCTGTCCGCTGCTGTTCGGCGCCAGCCGCAAGCGGATGATCGGTGCGCTCGATAATGAAGCGGCGGCCGACCAGCGGCTCGGCGGCACGATCGCGCTGCATTATCAGGCGGCGTCGCAGGGCGCGCAGTTGCTGCGGGTGCATGACGTCGCGGAAAACCGGCAGGCGCTGCGTGTGTGGCGCGGGCTGCGGGATGCGGCGCTGACGGGGTGATTTCTCATATCATCCCGGCCTTCGCCGGGATGACGGCAAGAATTAGGACAACAGCGGCCAATCAAGCCGCCGTATCGATCCCCAGATCGCTGAGCTTGCGATAGAGCGTCGAGCGGCCGATCCCCAGCCGCCGCGCGACTTCGCTCATCCGGCCACGGTAATGGCCGATCGCGAGGCGGATGACGTCGGCTTCGATCTCTTCGAGCGGGCGGAGGTTGCCGTCGGGAAGGTAGAGGGTGATCCCGATCGCTTCGCCATTGATCGCGACATCGCCTTCGCCGCCCGGCAGCCCGCCGCCGAGCGCGGCTTCGATCGCCGTGAGGTCGGCGCTGGTGAGGACGTCGGTCTTGCTCGACGTCGCGGCGCGGAACAGCACGTCCTGAAGCTGGCGGACATTGCCTGGCCAGGCATAGGAGGCGAGCAGGCGCAGCGCGTCGTCGGTGACCCCGATCGGCCCCATGCCGGGCAGCCCGCCGATCCGCGCGAGCAGGTGCCGCGCGAGCGGGCCGACGTCGCCGCGGCGTTCGGAGAGCGAGGGCAGGGTGAATTGCGCGGTCGACAGCGCGTAGAACAGATCCTCGCGGAAATGCCCCGCCTCGATCAGCTTGTCGAGCGGGCTGGTGCTGGTCGCGATGATGCGGACATCGACGCTCTGGCGGATCGAACCGCCGATCATCTGAACCTCGCCGCTGTTGAGGAATTCGACGAGCTTGGCCTGGGTTTCCGCCGGGATACACTCGACATGGTCGATGATGATGCTGCCGCCGTCGGCCTGGACGAGCCGCCCGACCTGGCGATCGAAGGCGCCCGGAAAGGCGCCGCGCTCGTGGCCGAACAGCCCCGACCCGATCAGCCCCGGCGACACCGCCGAACAATCGACCATGACGAGCTGGCCGCGGGCGCGCGGGGATGCGCTGTGGATGGCGCGCGCGAAGACTTCCTTGCCGGTGCCGGGCTTGCCGTTGATCATCACCGGGACGCGGGCGCGCGCGGCCTTGGCGGCGATCGCCAGCGCGCTGCGGAAATTGGGGCTCGACCCGATGATCTCCTCGAACGCCAGCGGCGCGCGCAGCTTTTCGGTGAGCGGGCGCAGTTCGCCCTGCGGGCCGTTCGGCGCGACGATGCGATCGAGCGCGCCGAGCAGCCGGTCGGGGGCGATCGGTTTCTGGACGAAATCGCTCGCGCCAGCGCGCATCGACGCGACCGCGATCTCGACCCCGTTGCGCATCGTGATGACGATCAGCGGCAGCGCGGGGCGCCAGCGGCGCAGTTCGGCGACGAATTCGGGAATCGGGATGCCCGGCGTGCCCTGATCGACGAGCACGGCGTCGAGCGCCATGCCCTCCTGGGTGCCGAGCTTGGCGAGTGCGGTGTCGGTATCGCCGGCCACGACGCTGCGCCAGCCGCCGCGCGAGACCAGGGCCGACAGAAAGCGCTGCTGGGCAGGCTCGCTATCGACGATCATCACCATTCGCGTGTCGCGCGCATTCGCCATCGGTTTGATTCTGCCCCCTTTTGGCAGCATTTGCCATGCCGCATACCGCAATGGGGCAAAGATGTAAGCCCAAGGGGTAAAAGGGCCATTAAGGCCGTTCGGCATTTGCCGCGCGATGGGGCTTTGGGCAAAGCGCCCCTTGAGCATCGCGGGCGGCATGGCTAAGACCGGCGCGACAATCGAATTCTGGCCGATTCTGGGCGCGCGGTCGCGCGCTTTTTCGGGCGAAAGGCAAAGGGGACAGGCGATGGCAGAGCAGGAAATGAAAGCGGCGAGCGAAACCTATTCGGGTTTTCTGAGCCTGTTCAAGGTCGGCGCGATCGCGAGTGCGGTCGTGGCGATCATCGTCGTCCTTTTGATCTCCTGACCGGCCCGGCATGCGCATCGCTGTCCTGAAGGAGCTCGCCTCCGGCGAGACCCGTGTCGCCGCGACTCCCGAAACCGTGAAGAAATTCATCGGGCTGGGCGCCGAACTTGCCGTCGAAAAGGGGGCGGGCGAGACCGCGTCGATCGCCGACGCCGACTATGCCGCCGCGGGCGCGTCGGTCGGCAGCCGCGCCGAGGTGCTGAAGGGCGCGAACATCATCCTCGCGATCCAGGGCCCCGACCCGGCGGGGCTGAAAGGCTTTGCCGACGGTGCGTGGCTGGCGGCGGGGCTCAATCCATTTGGCGAGCGCGCACGGGTCGATGCTTATGCCAAGCTGGGGCTCGAGGCGTTGGCGATGGAATTCATGCCGCGCATCACGCGCGCGCAGTCGATGGATATCTTGTCGAGCCAGGCGAATCTCGCGGGTTACAAGGCGGTGCTGATGGCGGCGAACGCCTATGGCCGCGCCTTTCCGATGATGATGACCGCCGCGGGCACCGTCAGCGCCGCCAAGGCGTTCGTGATGGGGGTCGGCGTCGCCGGGCTTCAGGCGATCGCGACCGCGCGCCGCCTGGGCGCACAGGTCAGCGCGACCGACGTCCGCGCCGCGACCAAGGAACAGATCCTATCGCTCGGCGCCAAGCCGATCTTCGTCGAGACCGTCGCGGGGATCGAGGGTGAGGGTGCCGGCGGCTATGCCACCGAAATGTCCGACGAATATAAGGCGGCGCAGGCCGAACTCGTGTCGTCGCACATCGCCAAGCAGGACATCGTCATCACCACCGCGCTGATCCCGGGGCGCCCCGCGCCGCGGCTGATTTCGGACGCGCAGCTTGCCTCGATGCGCAGCGGCAGCGTGATCGTCGACATGGCGGCCGAAAGCGGCGGCAATGTCGAAGGATCGGTGTCGGGCGAAGCGAAGAAGATTCACGGCGTCACCGTGATCGGCGCGAGCAATATCGCCGCGCTGATGCCCGCCGACACCAGCGCGCTGTTCAGCCGCAACCTGTTCAACTTCCTCTCGGCCTTCTGGGACAAGGACGCGGGCAAGCCCGTGCTTGACGAGGAGATCGGCAATGCCGTGCGCCTGACGCAGGGCGGCAAGGTCGTGAACGAGCGGTTGCTGGGCTAAGCGCGACCGCGTCGCGGTTGAACGCACGGCTTCGTAACTTTATTACGTCTCCGACGCCTGTCCTTGGCTGCGGGAAAAACCCGCGGCGGTCTTTTTGACAGCTTTGGAGTCGACACGCTCCCTTGCGCACGGCAATAGGTGCGCCAAGCGGAATCAGCAGGGGAGTTCGCCCGTGGACTTTATCTCGATCTTTTCGATTTTTCTTCTGGCGTGTTTCGTCGGCTATTTCGTCGTCTGGTCGGTAACGCCGGCGCTGCACACGCCGCTGATGAGCGTCACCAACGCGATTTCGTCGGTGATCATCGTCGGCGCGCTGATCGCCAGCGCCGCCGCGGGATCGCCGGTGTCGAAATGGCTCGGCCTCGCCGCCGTGGTGATGGCGAGCATCAACATTTTCGGCGGCTTTGCGGTCACCGGACGCATGCTCGCCATGTACAAGAAGAAAGAGCGCTAAGCGCTGCGATCCATGGTTTTGACGGGTCGCGGACGGGCGGCCCGACGGGGGAATTAGCATGCACGAAGTAGCACCGATCAATCCCTGGGTGGCGCTGGCCTATCTGGTCTCGGGCATCCTCTTCATCATGGCGCTGCGCGGCCTGTCGAGCCCGGCCTCGTCGCGGCGCGGCAACCGTTTCGGCATGATCGGCATGACGATCGCGGTCGTCACGACGCTGATCACGCATGTTCCACGCGGCGCCGATGGTGCGCTCGACACCATCGCGATCGCCGAAGTGCTCGCTGCGATCGGCATCGGCGCCGTCATCGGCCTCGTCACGGCGCGGCGCATCGCGATGACCGCGATGCCGCAGCTTGTCGCGGCGTTCCACAGCCTTGTCGGCCTCGCCGCGGTCGCGGTGGCGGCGGCGGCCTATCTCAACCCCCAAGCTTTCCACATCGCCGACGCGGCGGGACAGATTTTCACGGTCAGCCGTATCGAAATGGGGCTGGGCATCGCGATCGGCGCGATCACCTTTTCGGGTTCGGTCATCGCCTTCCTGAAACTCAACGGCAATATGTCGGGGTCGCCGATCATGCTGCCGGGGCGCCACGTCATCAATCTGGCGACGCTTGCCGCGATCATCGGGCTTGTCGCCTATTTCACGCAGGACCAGTCGCCGTGGGTGTTCTGGACCGTCACCGGCCTGAGCTTTCTGATCGGCTTCCTGCTGATCATCCCGATCGGCGGCGCCGACATGCCGGTCGTCGTGTCGATGCTCAACAGCTATTCGGGCTGGGCCGCGGCGGCGATGGGCTTCACGCTCGGCAACACCGCGATGATCATCACCGGCGCGCTCGTCGGCTCGTCGGGTGCGATCCTGTCCTATATCATGTGCCGCGCGATGAACCGCAGCTTCATCAGCGTGATCGCGGGCGGCTTCGGCGCCGATTCCAGCGCGGCGGCCGGCGGCAGCAAGGAACAGCGCCCGTGGAAGCCGGGGAGCGCCGACGACGCCGCCTTCCTGATGAGCCAGGCCGAAAATGTCATCATCGTCCCCGGATATGGCATGGCGGTGGCGCAGGCGCAGCACGCGCTGCGCGAAATGGGCGACGTTCTGAAAAAGGAAGGCGTCAACGTCAAATATGCGATCCACCCGGTCGCGGGGCGCATGCCCGGCCATATGAACGTACTGCTCGCCGAAGCGAACGTCCCCTATGACGAGGTGTTCGAGCTGGAAGATATCAACGGCGAATTCGCGCAGGCCGACGTCGCTTTCGTCATCGGCGCCAACGACGTGACCAACCCGTCGGCGAAGACCGACAAGACCTCGCCGATCTATGGCATGCCCGTGCTCGACGTCGAAAAGGCGAAGACGGTGCTGTTCGTGAAGCGGTCGATGGGCGGGGTCGGCTATGCCGGGGTCGATAACGACGTCTTTTACATGGACAATACGATGATGCTGCTCGGCGATGCCAAGAAGATGGCCGACGACATCGTCAAGGCGCTGAACGGCGGCGGCCACTGAGCCGACAACCATTGACCCGAATCGTCATCCCGACGAAGGCCGGGATCTCAACCTCGCGTCCGTAATTGACGTGGAGATCCCGGCCTTCGCCGGGATGACGATGAAGGGATGAATAGCAGTTATGCGCAAAATCGGCCTGATCGGAGGCATGAGCTGGGCATCGACCGAGCTTTATTACCGGCATCTCAACAAGGGCGTGCAAAAGCGGATCGGGACGTCCTGTTCGGCGCCGATCCTGCTCGAAAGCCTCAACTATTGCGACTTGTCGCGGCTTTCGACCCCCGAGCAATGGGCGCATGCGAAGGATGTGCTGATCGCGTCGGCAAAGCGGCTTGAGGATGCGGGCGCCACCGCGCTGATGATCGCGGCGAATTCGATGCACAAGGTCGCCGAGGATGTCGCGGCGGCGATTTCGATCCCGCTGCTCCATATCGTCGACGAGACGGGCGAGAAGATGAAGGCCGACGGAATCAAGTCGGCGGCGGTGATCGGCACGCGCCATGTGATGGCCGAACCGTGGTTCCGCCAGCGCCTCGTCCGCCATGGGCTGACCCTTGCGCCCTATGACGCCTCGCGCGCCGAGGTCATCGATTCGATCATCTATGACCAGCTCATGCAGGGCAAGGTCACCGAGGATGCGCGCCGCACGATGCGGACCTTCATCACCGACATCGCCAAGCAGGATGTCCAGGCGCTGGTGCTCGCCTGCACCGAACTGGTGATGCTCGTCGATCCCGACGCCAATGTCCTGCCGATCTACGACACGACGCGCATCCACGTCGCGGCCGGGGTCGAGTGGATTTTGGGCGACGCGCCTTAAGATTTCCCCTCCCGCAGGCGGGAGGGGGAACTAACTCACCCGCGTCCAGGTCACGGTGCGGCAGAACACCGAAACGCAGCCTTTCATCGTCAGCCTGTTTCCGGCGACGCGCAGGTGGGCCTTGTAATAGCGCCCGTCCTCGGGGCTGTAGCCCTGGCCGCGCCAGCCGTCGCTGCTTGGCACGAGGTCCCAATAGATTTGCAGGCCGGTCACCGCGCGGCCGCGTTTCGCCTTGTCGGGGTTGCGCTCGTCGAGCTGGCCGCCCGCGGGCTGCTTGATCAGCAGGCGCTCGACGCGCCCGCACATCTTCGCCCCGCACGGCGCCATCGCGACGATGGCCTTCCCGTCGTCGGTCTTCCAGCGTCCGCCGACCGACGCGGGCGCGGCGGCGATGGACGGGACGGCGATCAAGGCGCCAAGCGCCAGGGCGATTCTATGCAGCAATGCGACCTCTCCTTATTTTTTTAGCTACACGCATGTCAGCAACCCGCTTGGCATCCGTCAAGTCTTGCCGCATGATTGCCCAAAACAAGGGAGAGAGATATGCCATTCCTCGGTCTTCGCCACGCGGCGACGCTTGCCTTCGTCGCGGCCTTCGCGGCCAGCCCGGTAACGGCAAAGACGATCAGCGTTTCGGCTGGAACGCCCGACGCCAATGAAAAGCTGCAAGAGGCGCTGATCCTTGCCGAGCCGGGCGACACCGTCGAGCTGGGCGCGGGGGTGTGGAAACTGACCGACGGGCTGTCGCTCGACGTCGACAATGTCACCGTGCGCGGTGCGGGAACCAAGGATGGCGAGGGGTCGATCCTCGATTTTTCGGGCCAGCAGGGCGCGGGCGAGGGACTGCTCGTCACCTCCGACGATGTGTTCCTGACCAATTTCGCGGTGCTCAACACGCGCGGTGACGGGATCAAGTCGAAGGACGCCGATCGCATCGTCTATCACCAGCTCCGCGTCGAATGGACCGCGGGGCCAAAGGCGACCAACGGCGCTTATGGCGTCTATCCGGTCGAGAGCAGCGACGTGCTGATCGACAGCGTCTATGTCCGCGGCGCGTCCGACGCGGGCATCTATGTCGGCCAGTCGAAGAATATCATCGTCCGCGATTCGATCGCCACCGAGAATGTCGCCGGGATCGAGATCGAGAACAGCTTCGACGCCGACGTCCACGACAATATTGCGACGAAGAACACCGGCGGCATCTTGGTGTTCGACCTGCCGAACCTGCCGCAGCAGGGCGGGCATAATGTCCGGGTGTTCGAGAATATCGTGAACGACAACAGCACGCCGAATTTCGCGCCGAAGGGCAATATCGTCGCGAGCGTGCCGACCGGCACCGGCGTGCTCGTGATGGCGAACCGCAACGTCGAGGTGTTCGGCAACAGCTTCGACCAGAATGGCACCGCCAATGTGATGATCGTCGGCTATCGCTACGATCAGAAAGATCCCAAATATCAGCCGTTGCCGAGGGCGATCGTCGTGCGGGACAATCAGCATGGCAAGGCGGGCTATGCCCCTGCTTTCGCGGGCGGAGCCGAGATCGCGGCGGCGATGGGCGGGGCGATCCCGCCGATCCTGTGGGACGGCGCGGGCGACGCGGTGGTGCTCGACACGGTCCCCGTGCTGTCGCTGAACCTTCCCGACGTGACGACGCCGCAGAGCGAGGCGAAGCCCGCGCCCGCCGACCTGTCGAAAGGAACGCCGCCGGCGCCGCTTCCCGGCATCACGCTGCCGGAAAGCATGGAGGCCAAGGTCCAGTGAAACGCGCCGTCGCGGCGCTCGCGGCGGCGCTGCTGCTCGCCAGCGGGGCGAGCGGCGGAGCGCCGCCGCGCGTCGATCAGGCCTTGATCGACGGCGACGCGATGCCGCCGAAGCTGTCGGCGTTCGGGCTGTTCGCCGCGAACGATCCGGCGCGCCCGGTCGCGAGCTTTGCCTACACGCTGAACACCCCGCTGTTCAGCGACTATGCCGAAAAGCATCGCTTCATCTCGATCCCCGCCGGCACGAAAGCGCATGTTCGGGAGGATGGGACGATCGATTTTCCGGTCGGCACCGTCATCGTCAAAAGCTTTGGCTGGCCCGACCGGGACGGCGGCCGCCCGGTCGAGACGCGCCTCCTGATCCACCGCGCCACGGGCTGGACCGCGCTTCCCTATATCTGGGACGCCGACGGCCAGGATGCGTCGCTCGCCATCGCCGGGCGCCGCGTGCCGGTGACCTTCAAAAGCCCCGACGGTGAAGCGCACAGCATTCGCTATGCGGTCCCGAACAAGAACCAGTGCAAGGAATGCCACAATCTGGCGGGCGTGATCGAGCCGATCGGTCCCAACGCACGCAATCTGGTGCTACCGGCCGCGATGACGGGTGATGCGACGCGGCTTTATTTCGACAATCCCGAGGCGTTGAAGCCGGTGCTGCCGCGCTGGGACGACCCGAAAAGCGGCACGGTGCAGGAGCGCGCGCGCGCCTATCTCGACGTCAATTGCTCGCATTGCCACAACCCCCAGGGGAGCGCGTCGAACAGCGGGCTGTTCCTGCGCTGGACCGACCCGGTCGGAGTCAATTACGGCATCGGCAAGCGCCCGACCGCGGCGGGGCGCGGCAGCGGCGGGATGGATTTCGCGATCAAGCCCGGCGATCCCGATCACAGTTTCCTGATCTATCGCCTCGAAAGCCTCGACCCCGGAATCGCGATGCCCGAACTCGGGCGCGGGGTGGTGCACAAGGAGGGCGTGGCGCTGCTGAGGCAATGGATTGCAGAGATGCCGAAGGAGGGGGGATAAAGGGCGATCGGGCTTGAATGATATGGACCCAGCCCATATTCGTCATCCCGGCGAAGGGTGTCCGGAGGCACGTGACTCCGGTCACGATCTCATCGTCGAGACCTGACGCGCCGTCGAGATCCCGGCCTTCGCCGGGATGACGCAACAACCGGATGGTGCGCCGAACCTTATGACCTCTCTCGTCCTCCACGATTATTTCCGCTCCTCGGCCAGCTACCGCGTGCGCATCGCGCTGAACCTCAAAGAGCTCGCTTATGGCCGTGTCGAGGTCAGCCTGATCGCGGGCGAGCAGAAGAGCGATGAATATCTGGCGCAGAATGCGCAGGGCTTCGTGCCGATGCTGGTCGCGGATGGCGAGACGATCATCCAGAGCCTGGCGATCATCGACTGGCTCGATCGCGCCTTTCCCGAGCCGCGCTTGATCCCCGACGATCCGATGCCGCGCGCGGTCGCGCTGGCGCAGGCCCATGTCGTCGCGTGCGATATTCACCCGCTCAACAATCTGCGCGTGCTCAAATATCTGACCCGCGATCTGGGGCTGAATGAGCAGACCAAGGATCGCTGGTATCGGCACTGGATCGCCGAGGGCTTCGACGCGCTGGAAGCGATGGCGGGCGAGGGGCGTTATCTGGGCGGCGATGCGCCGGGGATCGCCGACTGCTGCCTCGTGCCGCAAATGTATAATGCGCGGCGTTTCGAGATGCCGCTCGATCCTTATCCGCGCCTGACCGCAATCGATGCGGCGTGCATGGAGTTGGAGGCGTTCCAGAAGGCACACCCCGACGCGGTGAAAACGGCGTGATCCGCCTTTTGATCGGAACCGCCGCGCTGGCGCTGCCGGTGATGGCGATGGCGCAGGAAGCGGAGGCTTTTACCCAAGCTAACGATTACGACTGCTGTGTTCTCGCAATCCTGCCCAAGGATGTGATTATTGTGAATGGTAGCGGACAGCTGCCTATGGTCGATGCCGACAAGACGCAGGGCCGGGCCTTGATAACCGACATCAGGCCCGGGCTGGGCAATCGGGTCGAAAACATCCTTCGCGACGAAGCGGGTTTGGCTCAATTCCGCCGCTCCGACGGACGTTCGGCCCATCCGACCAGCCAAGGTATCACGCTGCGCGGACTTGGCGGCAATGCGTCGAGCCGCGCGCTGGTAACGCTCGACGGTGTGCCGCAAGCTGACCCTTTCGGCGGCTGGGTCGCGTGGAGTGCCTATGACGCGATCAATCTGGGCGGCATATTCGTCACCCGTGGAGGCGGGAGCGGCGTCGACGGGCCGGGCGCGCTCGCGGGAACCATCGCTCTTCATTCGAAGATGATCGACGTCGAGCAGGCAAGTCTTGCGTACGGCAGCCGCGGCAGCTGGGATGCGTCCGCCTCCTTTGGCGAGCGGATCGGGGAGGGGCAGGTCGAGGTCGATGGGCGATATAGCCGGGGGCATGGCTTCATTCCGATCGTCAAGGGCCAGCGCGGCACGGTCGATCGCGCCGCGCCCTATGCGCAGGGCGGGCTCGGCATCCGCTTGCGCTTCGACGCGGGCGATGACAGCCGGATCGAGGCGAGCCTGCGCGGTTTTTCCGACCGTCGCGATCGCGGCACCGATTATACGGTGAGCAAGTTCGACGGGATCGACGCCAGCCTGCGTTTCGTCCACGATCCGGGCGGCGCGACGCAATGGCTGGCGCTCGCTTACCTCCAGCTTCGCGATTTCGACAGCGGCTTTGCCAGCGTTGCGGCGGGCCGGAACAGCATCGCGCCCGCGCTCTTCCAGCGCGTTCCCGCGACCGGGATCGGCGCGCGCGTCGAGGTGCGGCCCGCGATCGACGACGCCAATCCGCTTCGCGTCGGCGTCGACTGGCGCCGCACCACCGGCCGCACCGAGGAGGATTATTTCTTCACGGCCGGGGTTCCCAACCGCCACCGCATCGCCGGGGGCAGCAGCGACACGGTCGGTGCGTTCGCCGAATGGAGTTCGGGCGACGCGGACGAAGGCCTGCTCTGGACCCTTGGCGGCCGGATCGACCGTTGGCGGCTCGGCACCGGCTATCGGCTCGAACGCAATATCGGCGGATCGGTGATCACTGACCTTGGCTTTCCGTCGCGAAGCGGCTGGGAAGGGAGCGGCCGCGCGGGGGCGCGCTGGACGTCGGGCGCCTTTGCGCTGCGCGCCGCGGCCTATCGCGGCTGGCGCTTGCCGACCCTCAACGAACTCTATCGCCCGTTCCGGGTGGGCGCCGACACGACCATCGCGAACGAATTGCTCAAGCCCGAACGCTTGTGGGGCGGCGAGGTCGGCGCCGACTGGGATAGCGGCGACACGAAATTGTCGGTGACGCTGTTCGCCAACCATCTGTCGAACGCGATCGCCAATGTGACGCTCGCGCCCAATCTCAGCCAACGGCAGAATCTTGATGCGATCGACAGCAAGGGCGTCGAATTCGCCGCCGACCAGCGGCTCGGCCCGGCGACGCTGCGCGCGACCTGGGCCTTTACCGACGCGAAGGTCGATGCTTCGGGGCTTGCGGCGAGCCTCGACGGCCGCCGTCCGGCACAGATCGCCAAGAACAGCGGCAGCGTGTCGCTACGGTCGAACGCGAACGGCCCGTTCGGGGGTTTTGCGACGCTGCGCTATATCGGCAAGCAGAATGAGGATGACCTGGGGCTTCAGGCGCTGGGCGATGCGCTGACGCTCGACGCCGGGCTGTCGTGGCGCATCACACAAGCGATCAGCTTGGAAGCGCGCGGCGAGAATCTGACCAATGAGCTAGTGCCCGCGGCGATTTCGTCGGCGGGGATCGTCGAGCGCGCGACCCCGCGCACGCTGTGGATCGGCGCGCGAGCGCAATTCTGACGCCCATCGAGTTTGCGTGTCCCCGCGAAGGCGGAGATGGGCACCCGCCTTCGCGGGTGCACACAGCTTATTCACTCCGGGGCGATCCTGTTCTAGACGATAGGATGAGCATGCTGGCGATGGTGATGTTGGGGACAAGGAAATGGCCGCGAAGAAGCTGAATCTCGACAATTTTCTGCCCTATCGCCTGTCGATCGCGTCGAACACGCTGTCGAGCCGGATCGCCGACGAATATCAGCATCGCTTCGGGCTCAAGATTCCCGAATGGCGATTGATGGCGGTGCTCGGCGAGGGGCGGCCCAAGACGCAGCGCGAATTGGTCGCGGCGACGCGCATGGACAAGGTGACGGTGAACCGCGCGGCAAAGGCGCTCGCCGACCGGCACCTGATCGCGCGCCAGGCGCATGAGGCCGACGGGCGCTCGCACCATCTGGAACTGACCGAAACCGGCCGCTCGCTCTATGACGCCATCGTGCCCGCGGCGCTCGCCAGCGAGGCGCAGCTCGAATCGAATATCAGCGCCGCCGAGCGCGCGACGCTGATGGCGATTCTGGCCAAGCTGACCGCGGCAGCCGAAGATTATGGCTGACCGCGCCTATCGCGCGGCGGCGCCCGATGACCTGCGCAGCGAGGCGCTCGGCGCGCTGACCCTCCTCTTCGACCGCCGATCGATGCAGACGCATCTGGTGACCCAGCCGATGCCCGAAATATTGGCGGCGATGGCGGGCGATCGCTGCAATGCGGCGCTGGTCGCCGAACGGCTGGCGGCGGGTTTCGACCTGGGCGGCGGCGGCGATGATCCAAAGCCTCTCATCGCCGAGCGGCTGGCCGAACTCGCCGCGATGGGCCTGGTGACCGAAGCGTGAGGCACAGCACGCGCATCGCGGTCGGGCCGGTCCAGTTTCGCATCGGCAGCGACTGGCGCGCCCCGATCGCGGCGCTGGGTCGCCTCTACGCAGGCTATCCGCAGGACGAGGCGCGGCCCGCCGACGCGACGGTGCGGCTGTTCGCGGCGCGCCCGTGGCGGCGCTGGCTGCGCCCCTCGGTGCAGATCGGCGGCGATTTCGTCGTGCCCGACGCGCTGCCGCTGCCGCTCTCGATGGGATTGCTGGCGGCCGAGATGGGGATGAATTTGCAGGTCGCGCTCGGCTGGCGGCGGCATTTGCTGCTCCACGCGAGCGCGGTCGCGCGGGGCGGCCGCGCCGTCATCATGTCGGGCGAATCGGGGTCGGGAAAATCGACGCTGGCGGCGCTGCTCGGCGAGGGCGGGGATGGGGGCGAGTGGCGCCTGATGGGCGACGAATTCACGCTGATCGACCCGGTAAGCGGCGACGCGCTGGCGTTCCCGCGCGCGGTCAGCCTGAAGAATGCAGCGATCGCCGAGGTCGCCGCGCGGGTCGACGCCGCGCGGCTTGGCCCATTGCTCGCGGGAACGCCGAAGGGCGACATCCGCCACCTGATCCCGCGCGCCGACGCGATCACCGCGATGCACGAACCGGCGCGCCCGGCGCTGCTGCTCTTCCCGCGCTTCGGCGGCGCGGCGGCGATCGAGCCGATGGGCGAGGGCGAAGCCTTTGTGCGCCTGACCGAAGCGTCGACCAACTATGTCGCGCTTGGCGAGGCGGGGTTTGCGGCGCTGACCCGGCTGGTGCGCGAGATGCCGGCGTTCGGCATTTCCTATCCCGACAGCGCGAGCGGCATGGCGCTGGTCGAGCAATTGTTCGCCGAGGCCGTCCGGTGAGCGCGATCCACATCTTCGTCGACCTGCTCGCCGGGCGCCGCGAGGCCGCTTCGCTGGCGCCGCGCGAATGGGATGGCGTGATCACGGTCGCGCGGGCCGAGGCAATGCTGGCGACGCTCGCGCACTGGCTGAAGGATTCGGGGCTGCCACCGTCGGTCGCCGCGCTGTTCGCCGACCAGCGCGCGGCGGTGGCGGTCGCGCGGACGCAATCTTTGTGGGAAGCCGAAATGGCGCGTCGCGCGCTGGCGAGCGAGCGGATCGAATTCGTGCTGCTCAAGGGCACCGCCTATGCCGCCGCGGGGCTTTCCTGCGCCGAGGGGCGGCAGATCGGCGATCTCGATATCCTCGTCCTCGGCATCGATATCGGCCGCGCCGAGAATGAACTGCTCGAGGCGGGGTGGGAGTGGGTCAAGTCCGACCCCTATGACGACGCCTATTACCGCGAACATATGCACGAACTGCCGCCGCTGATCCACAAAGCGCGCGACCGCATGATCGACGTGCATCACACGATCCTGCCCCAAACCCATCGGGTCACTCCCGATCCGCTGGTCCTGATGGCCGAGGCCGTCGAAACGCCGACGGGCTTTCGCGTTTTGAGCCCGCCGGCGATGGCGTGCCACTGCGCCGCGCACCTGCTGGCCGACGGCGATTTGCAAGGGGGCCTGCGCAATCTGTGGGATTTCCACTGTCTGGTGGGCGACTTTCTGAAGGATGATCCGCAATTTCACCGGACCTTGCTGGACGAGGCTCGCCGCCATGGCTTGTCGGCCGTTGTCCGGCGCGCGCTGCGCCTGTCGAACCACCTCTACGGCACACCGCTCATCGCATATGAGGAACCGTTTCCGCTGCGCTACAAAGCCGAACGCGCCGACGATTTGTTCATCCAGCGCCTGCTCGCGCGCGACGATTGGGGGCGCCCGACGCATTTCGCGCTCCATCAGGCCTTTTATATCCGGTCGCACTGGCTGCGGATGCCGCCGCTGCTGCTGACGCGGCACCTGTGGACCAAGTGGCGCAAAGGCTGAGCGAGGGAGAGCATCATTGCTTCCCCCGGCCTTCGCCGGGGTCACAATGCGATCTTGGCGCTAAAGCCCCGCGAGCAGGGGCACCAGTTCGTCATAATGATCGATGACATGATCGCCGCCCAATTGCTCGGCGGGCCGATCGAGGAAGCCGAAGCGGACGATTATGCTGGTTACGCCGGCATTTTTCGCCGCCATGACGTCAAAGATGCTGTCGCCGACGAACGCGGTGCCGCCGCCGCCGCTCTGCGCGATCATCGCCAGGATCGGCTCGGCGGCGGGTTTGCGGACGGCAAGCGTGTCGCCGCCGATAATCGCGGCCATGCGGTCCGCGAGGCCGAGTTCGCCGAGCAGCTTGCGCGCCATGCCCTCGGCCTTGTTGGTCGCCACCGCGGTGCGGACCCCCAGCGCGTCGAGCCGGTCGAGCGCGGCGGTCAGGCCGGGAAAGGGGCGGCTGTGCACCGCGATATGCGCTTCATAATAGCGCAGCAGGTCGGGATAGAGCCGATCGACGACGCCTTCTTCCGCGCCGCCGGTCGCCAGCAGCCCCTGTTCGAGCATATGCCTTGCGCCGAGCCCGATCATCGGCCGCACCACGGCCTCGCTCAACGGTGCGCGGTCGATCAGGGCCAGCGCGTGATTGACCGCAGCGGTGAGGTCGGCGGCGGTGTCGACGAGCGTACCGTCGAGGTCGAAACCAACAATGCGGAAAGGGAAATCGCTCATGGCGCTCGGCATGGCGCGATGCTCTGGAAACCGCAATGATTTGCTGGCATGGCAGCGCGCATGAGCAAAGCCCCTCTTCCGCCGATCGCCGCCATCATCCTTGCCGCGGGCAAGGGCACCCGCATGAAGTCCGACCTCCACAAGGTGCTGCACCCGATCGGCGGGCGTCCGATGCTGCTGCATTTGATGGCGAGCGTCGATGCGCTGGCTCCGGCCGCCACCGTGGTGGTGGTCGGCGACAAGCGCGATCAGGTCGAGGCCGCGATCGCCGGGACCGGAGCGGTGACGGCGGTTCAGGAGCCGCAATTGGGGACGGCGCACGCGGCGCTTCAGGCGCGCGAGGCGCTCGCCGGGTTCGACGGCGTGCTTCTCGTTTGCTTCGGCGATTGTCCGATGCTCACCGCCGATACCGTGCGCCGGCTGTGCGCCGCGCTCGATTCGGGCGCCCGCGTCGCGGTGCTGGGGTTCCGTCCGGGTGATGCGGGCGCCTATGGGCGGATCATCGCCGACATCGACGGAACAGTCAGCAAGATGGTCGAATATAAGGACGCCAGCGCCGAAGAGCGCGCGGTCGATCTGTGCAATTCGGGGGTCATCGTCGCGGGCGCGTCCGACATGTGGCGCCTGCTGGGCGCGGTCGGTAATAACAATATGCAGGGCGAATATTATCTGCCCGACGTTGCGACCGGCGCGATTGCCGAGGGCGCGCGCGTCGCGGCGATCGAGACCGACGCCCACGAGGTCGCGGGCATCAACAGCCGCGCCGAACTCGCGGCCGCCGAGGCGCAATGGCAGGCGTTCAAGCGCGAGGAGGCGATGGCCGGGGGCGCGTCGCTGCGCGCACCCGACACGGTCTGGTTTTCCTGGGATACCGAGCTTGGCCGCGACGTGACGATCGAGCCGAATGTCTTTTTCGGTCCCGGCGTCAAGGTCGCCGATGGGGTGACGATCCGCGCCAACTGCCATATCGAGGGCGCGACGATCGGCGAAGGTTGCGAGGTCGGCCCCTTCGCGCGGCTCCGCCCCGGCACCGTGCTCGGCGAGAAAGCGAAGATCGGCAATTTCGTCGAAACCAAAAAAGCGGTGCTCGGCAAGGGCGCGAAGGCGAACCATCTGACCTATCTGGGCGACGTCAGCGTCGGCGCGGGCGCGAACATCGGCGCGGGGACGATCACCTGCAATTATGACGGCTATTTCAAATATCGGACCGAGATCGGCGAGAACGCCTTCATCGGATCGAACAGCGCGCTTGTCGCGCCGGTCAGGATCGGCCGCGACGCGATCGTCGGCGCGGGCAGCACGGTGACTGCCGATGTGACGGATGGCGAACTTCGCCTCGTCCGCGCCGAACAGTCGATGAAGCCCGGCTGGGCCGACCGCTTCCACGACGCGATGCGCAAGAAGAAGGCGGCGGAGAAAAAGGCATGAGCGACCGTTACGACGACAAGCCCTTCCTGCGCTACGTCGATGCCTGGGTGCTCGATGCGATCGGCCATCTCGACGAGCCGACGCGCGCCTATTGCGTCGCGATGGAGCCGACGCTGCGCCAGAGCCTGGGACTGACCGGAAGCTGGACCGCGATGGTCGCCACGCAGATGAAATTCCCGCCCGAGCTTGCCGCGCAGATCCGCAAGATCTGGGCGGATGGGAAAGGAAAGTTCGAGGCCGCCAATGGTCGCCCCGCCGACCCCGCGCAATTCGCCATGACCTTCATCGACCGCAATTTCGGGCGGAGCTGAGATGGCTGGCGGGATGATCGTCCGGCCCGTCCAGCGCGCCGACCATGACCGCTGGCTGCCGCTTTGGGACGGCTATAACGCCTTTTACGGCCGCGTCGGCGCGGCTGCGCTGGCGCCCGAGATCACGGCGGCGACATGGGAGCGCTTCTTCGATCCTTATGAGCCGATGGCCGCGCTGGTTGCCGAGCAGGGCGGAGCGCTCCTCGGCCTGACGCATTATCTGCTCCATCGCAGCACCACCGCCTTATTGCCCACACTCTATCTGCAGGATCTGTTCACGACGCCCGGCGCGCGCGGCAAGGGCGTCGGCCGGGCATTGATCGAGGCGGTTTATGACACGGCGCGCGCGCAGGGATTGTCGCGCGTCTATTGGCAGACCCACGAGACCAACGAGACCGCGATGAAACTCTATGACCGGATTGCCGAGAAGCCGGGCTTCCTCGTCTATCGAAAGCTGTTCGATTGACATGATATCATGATATGATATCAAAGTTCCATGCGTTTCCTCGCCGATATTCCCGATTCCGACATCGAATGGTTGGACGCACTGGCGCTCGATCAGGGTGTGTCGCGCGCCGAACTCGTGCGCCGCGCGGTTGCCTCCTTTCGCGCCGATGCGTCGGGTGATGCGATCGACAATGCGTTCGGCATCTGGAAGGGCCGCGACGATATCGGTGATGGCCTGAAATATCAGCAGCGCCTCAGGGGCAAGCGCGAATGATCGCCGCGCAGTTCGACAGCGACATATTGATCGACGCGCTCAACGGAGTCGAGGCAGCGCGAAGCGAAATCCGCCGTGCCGGTCGCAAGAGCGTCAGCCGCATAAGCTGGACCGAGGTGATGTCGGCGGCGGACCCCGAATCGGTGAAGGCGGTCGAAGCCTTTCTGGGCTGTTTCCAGGTCGAGGAGATCGGCGACGCCGTCGCGCGCCGCGCGGCGGCGCTGCGCGCCGAACGCAAGGGATTGACGCTCGCCGACGCTTTCGTACTGGCCACCGCACAGATCGGCGGCCGCATCCTCGTCACCCGCAATATCAAGGTGTTTCCGGCGTCGATGCCGGGTATTCGCATTCCTTACACGCTCTAACGAAAGCCAAATCCATGTGCGGAATTATCGGAATCATCGGCAAGGCCCAGGTGGCGGATCGGCTCGTCGAGGGCCTTCGGCGCATGGAGTATCGCGGCTATGATTCGGCGGGCGTCTGCACGATCGACGGCGGCCGACTCATCCGCCGCCGCGCCGAGGGGAAGCTCAATAATCTCGTCAAGGAACTCGCGGGCAATCCCGCGCCGGGCATTGTCGGCATCGCGCACACGCGCTGGGCGACGCATGGCGCGCCGACGACGAGTAACGCGCACCCGCACGCGACCGACGAAATCGCGCTCGTCCACAACGGGATCATCGAGAATTTCAAGCCGCTGCGCGAAGCGCTGACCGCGCGCGGCCGCCGTTTCGAGAGCGATACCGATACCGAGGTCGTCGCCCATCTGGTGAGCGAACAGGTCGAGGCAGGCCAGTCGCCCGAAGATGCGGTGAAGGCCGTGCTGCCGCAACTTCGCGGCGCCTTTGCGCTGGCGATCGCCTTTCGCCAGCACCCCGACCTGCTGATCGGCGCGCGCCTCGGCTCGCCGCTCGTCGTCGGCTATGGCGAGGGCGAAACCTATCTCGGCTCCGACGCGCTCGCGCTCGCGCCGCTGACGCAAAAGATCGCCTATCTTGATGAAGGCGACTGGGTCGTCATCACGCAGGACGGCGCGCAGATTTTCGATAGCGAAAACAATCCAGCGGAGCGTGAGGTTACGACGTCTGGCGTAACCGCCGCGGCGGTCGAGAAGGGCAATTACCGCCATTTCATGCAAAAGGAGATTTTCGAGCAGCCGACGGTGGTCGCGCAGACGCTCTCCTCCTACATCCGCCCGCTCGAACAGACGGTCGCCCTTCCCCAGATGGATTTCGACCTGTCGAAGATCGAGCGCATCACGATCGTTGCCTGCGGCACCAGCTTCTACGCCGGGATGGTCGCCAAATATTGGTTCGAAACCTTCGCGCGCGTTCCGGTCGATATCGATGTCGCGTCGGAGTTCCGCTATCGCGACCCGGTGCTCCAGCCCGGCGGGCTGGCGCTCTTCATCTCGCAGTCGGGCGAGACCGCCGACACGCTGGCGGCGCTGCGCCATTGCAAGGCGAACGGACAGACGATCGCGGTCGTCGTCAACGTGCCGACGAGCAGCATGGCGCGCGAGGCCGATTTGCTGCTCCCGACCCACGCGGGGCCGGAGATCGGCGTCGCCTCGACCAAGGCCTTCACCTGCCAACTCGCGGTGCTCGCCGCGCTCGCCGCGCATCTCGCGCTCAAAAAGGGCAAGCTCAACGCTGGTGAAGAGCGCGAAATCGTCCGGCATCTGATCGAGGCGCCCGCCGCGCTCAACGCCGCGCTCGCACATGACGAGGAAATATCGAAGATGGCGCACCTCGTCGCTCCGGCGCGCGACGTCCTCTACCTTGGCCGCGGCCCCGACTATCCGCTCGCGCTCGAAGGCGCGCTGAAACTAAAGGAAATCAGTTATATCCATGCCGAAGGTTATGCGTCGGGTGAAATGAAGCACGGCCCGATCGCGCTGATCGACGAGGCCGTCCCGGTCATCGTTCTCGCGCCCTCGGGCCCGCTGTTCGAAAAGACCGTCAGCAATATGCAGGAAGTCATGGCGCGCGGCGGCAAGGTCGTGCTGATCAGCGACGCCGAAGGCCTGGCCGAAGCCGGCGACGGCTGCATGGCGACGATCGAAATGCCCAAAGTCCACCCGCTGATCGCGCCGCTCGTCTATGCGGTGCCGGTGCAGTTGCTCGCCTATCATGTCGCGGTCGCGAAGGGCACCGACGTCGACCAGCCGCGCAATCTGGCGAAGTCGGTGACGGTGGAGTGAGCGAAAGCAAGATGCTCGACGCCGATCATTTTGTCGCGCATTTCAGGCAACCCGGCGAGCCCATGGCGAGAGGCAATTTCCTTTCTCGAATATTCGGAATATTTTCAGAAGAGATTGTCCGTATCTGGTGCCGCGATGATCGCAGTCCCTATGAAAATCTGGGAAGGCCAACTCTCCATTATGAGGGCAAGCCGTACACGCTGGACTTTTTGTTCCGATCGCGCGCGACAGATCGGGTTTTCGTCGTGGAGCAAAAATGCGAAATCGCGTTTGAAAACTACCGATATCTGACGCTCTCGGACGTTGCCCAATTGGCCCATCATAAAAAGGCCGCGTTCGCTGGTTTTCTTGCGGCTGCGTATGAGCGAACGCGGCCTCCCATATTCCATCGTCGCGAGCCGATCGAGACCGACGGGGCGATCCTGATCTGGGGCGCGCTCGATCGCCAGAATGTCCGAACCATTCAGGAAGCGACCGGACTGTCCGACATCATCTCTTTGTCGGACGTGATCCAGGATTTGCGGACCTGGCGGTCCGACGAATATCTGCAGTTGGTGGAAGATAGGCGACAATGGAGCGCCGGGCTGTTCGCCTATTTGAGCGAGGAGGCTTGAATCCGGGAACCAAGCATCCGCGCCGCGCCGTCGAAGCTCTTCACCCCGCGGCATTCGCCTGCGCCAGAATCGACGCCGCGATGTCCTCGATCTTGCCCGCGACCAGCAGCGGCGCGCCGCCGACCATGCCGACCTGGGTCTGGTCATTTTCATAGTCGCGGAGCCAGGCGACATTCTCGGCGACGACCAGATAATTGCCGCCGCGCGACCTGAGCTCGATGAATTTCATGGGTGTCTCCTGTTCGTCGAGGCTCTAGGCGGGAAGTATGAAGATTGTAGGATTCGCATGAGATTCGCCGCGATCATCTTCGATTTCGACGGCGTCATCGCCGACAGCGAGGTGCGCGCGAACCAGTCGCTTGCCGAGAGCCTGACTGCGGCGGGCATGCCGACGACCTATGACGAGTGCCTGCGCGATTATTACGGGCATAATTGGCAGGAAACCCAGCGGCGGATCGAGGCGCGCTTCGGCCGATCGCTGCCCGCCGATTTTCGCGAGCGTCACCGCGAGCGGGCGCGGGCACGCTTCATGGATGGGTTCGACGCGGTGCCCGGTGCTGCCGCTTTTCTCGATGCGCTCGGGCCGATGCCGCGCGCGATCGCTTCGTCGAGCCGTGCGGAATATATCGACTGGGCGCTCGGTCTGTTCGGGCTTGGCCATCATTTCGGCGAGCATGTCTACAGCGCCGACGGCTGGGACCGCGGCAAGCCGCATCCCGACATCTATCTCGCCGCCGCAAACGGGCTGGCGATCGATCCGGCACGCTGTCTCGCGATCGAGGATTCGCCGATCGGCGCCCAGGCGGCTCTTGCGGCGGGAATGACCGTCGTCGGCTTTTGCGGCGCGGGCCATATCGTCGATCGCGCCGCGCATGGGGCGATGCTGCGCGGCGTCGGGGTGCATCATGTGGCGCATAGTTATGACGAGGTTCTTCGCCACGCCTGATGTCGGCACCCGTTACCGGCGCGACCTATCGGATATCACGGCCGCCCACGAGCATGGAGGCGGAGGCAGCGCGTGCGGAGGAGCCTCAGAATCCGGATCGGTGAGGGGGCTTCGGCGCGGCCGCGCGCATCGACGTTGCCGCTGAGCGGCGCCCGCCATCTGGTGCCCGCAAGCGAGGCTCGACGTCCGGGCCGAGGTCCGATAGATTTGGGCCAAGCCTGAACCGGGAGGGAGCATGGGTTCCGTGGAGCGGGTCGACCTGGCACGCCAGGCCGACGTCATCATTGGCAGGTTGTCGGTGTCGCCGGCGCGGCGCGAACTGACACGCGATGACGGCGTGCGCGAGGTGCTGGAGCATCGGGTGATGCAGGTATTGATCGCACTCCACCGGGCCGATGGCGGTATCGTGACGCGCGATGAACTGACCCGGTCGTGCTGGGAAGGGCGGATCGTCGGTGACGATGCCATCAACCGCGTCATCTCCCGCCTTCGCAAGGTTGCGGATGGCATCGGCGCGGGCAGCTTTGCGATCGAGACGATCACCAAGATCGGCTATCGGCTTGCTAGCAGCGGGTTCGAGGCCGCTTCGCCGGCGTCGGAGGCGGGGGATGCGGCGCTATCGCCCGCTTTGCGTCCGACGCGGCGCGGATTCGCATTGGGCGGCGCGGCGCTGGGCGTGACCGCGCTGGCCGGGGGCGGCGCGTGGCTTTATCGGCGCGCCGCCCGCCCTGCCGTTCCGCCCGAGGTCGAACGATTGATGGGGCGGGGCTGGACAATGATGCTTCAGGGCAACCGCGATGCGCAGATCGAGGCCGCCGGGCTGTTCCGGCGCGCGGTCGAACTGGCGCCCGATTATGCCGACGGCTGGGGCTCCCTGGGTTTCGTCTATGCCTATTCGTCGCATTATTATCCCGCCGCGGAGCGCGAGGCGCGCCGCGATCGCGCCCGGGCCGCCGCGACGCGCGCGCTCGCCATCGATCGTGGCAATGGCATGGGCCGGGCAGCGCTGGCCTTCGCCCAGCCATGGCGCGGCCATTGGCTGGAGATCGAGCGCACGTTGCGGGCCGCCGGGCGCGATCATCCGGAGGACGACCTGTTCCGCACCACGCTCGGCTATATATTGGGCATGGTCGGCCGATTTGCGGAGGCTGCGCAGATCCTGGACCGCATGGGCGGAAGCAAGGGGGAGCGGACGCTGGAGCCGGGCGAATATTATTATCTGATCGAAAGTCTGTGGGCCGCAGGCCGGCTGGAAGATGCGGACCGGCGCATCGCGGAGGCGACCGCCCTCTACCCGACGGAACCCAATATGTTCTTCCTGCGCTACCAAATCTGGCTGTTCAGCGGCCGCGCCGGTGCCGCCGCCGCGCTGATCGCGAACCGTTCGGGCCGTCCGACCGGGATCGATCAAGGGGATTGGGACCGTCTCGGCCGGATCGCGCACCTGTTCGAGAGCCCCGCGCCGGACGAAGTCGCGCGTTTCGCAGCGGATGAGATGGAGCGGGCGCGGACCGGAAACGGCGTGGCGGGGAGTGTGTTGGAAAATTTCGCCGAGCTCGGGCTGATCGACGAAGCCTTTGCGCTCGCGGACGCCCTTTTCTTTGGACGCGGTTTCACGGTGCCGGATCAGGACGCTCCAGGTGCGCCTTATTATCATGCGCTCGAGGATCGCGAGACGTCGATCCTGTTCGCCCCGTCGACCCGGGCGCTGCGCGCCGATCCGCGCTTCAATCGCCTGGTCGAGCAACTGGGGCTCGAACGCTATTGGCGCGCGGCGGGCGTGCAGCCCGATTACCGGCGCACCTGACGCGATCGCCGGGCGGGTGCATCAGCGGACCTCGATGGCTTCGGCGACCTTGTCGATGCTCATCGCGCCGCGGTCGAAGGTGTGGAAGCTGCCGTCGGCGAGAGTCAGCAGCGCTCGCTTGTGAAAAAGGCTGCGCGTGACCTCGACATCGCGGATGTCGGCCTTGGCGATCTCCAGCCAGCCGCTCGCCGCCGTATTGGTGAGCATGCCGCCAAGGCTCGCGTCGTCGGAGGCGTCGTAGATCAGCCGGCGGTCGGTCACGGTGAGCTTGCCGTTGAATCTGCCGCCATAGGGAGGCAGGTAGAACAGGGTCCAGGCTCCGATCTCGGTTTCGCCGGGGTCCAGATCGATCTTTTTCGTCATCTTCGCTTTCTTTCGTTATGCGTTACCAGCCGAAGGTGATGCCGGCACGGCCGCCGGTGGAGCCATGCACGGTGGACCCGGCAAAGCCGCCGGAGACCCAGACATGATCGGTGATCCGCGCCACGACCGCGCCGGAAAAGCCCTGTTGGCCGCGATAGGTGGCGAGGTTGAAGGAGATCGCGAGGGTGGTATCGGGCGGCATCACCGTGCCGCCCATCGCCATCGCCGCCGCGATCCCGCCATTGGCGCGCCGAAAGCCCCGGTCCAGCGCCGTGTCGAGCGCCGAAACCCGCCCTTCCAGCGCATCGAGCCGGCCGCCGACATTGGTGAGTGCGCCCACGTCGAGGTCGAGCGTCGAGAGATTGCCCGCAAGATCGGTGGTGACAAGGCTGACCGCGCCCTCCTGCGCCGCTCGGCTGGCGTCGGAGGAGATTCCGGCCAGCGTGTAGGTGGAGCGCGCCGCGCCCAGCGCGATCTGGTCGGGCCGCGTCGCTTCGGCGTCGGGACCGATCGCGACCGCCCCGGCCACGCTCGCCGTCGCCCCGTTGCCGAGCGCGATCGCACCGTCGCCGATGGCGCGGTTGGCGTTGCCGAGAGCGACTGCGCCGATGCCGGCGGCGCTATTGTCCTCGCCGATCGCGACCGCGCCGGTTCCGGCGGCGCTATTGGGATCGCCGATCGCCACGGCGCCATTGCCCGAGGCGACATTGCCATAGCCGATCGACACCGCGCGGCCGTCGGACGCGCTGACATCCGTGCCGATCGCGACCGCATCGTCGCTGGCCGCGCTGGCGGCGGCGCCGATCGCGATCGCATCGACGCCGGCAGCGTCGGCGAGCGCGCCGCTGCCGTTCACGGCGACATAGTCGGTCCGCGCGAGCGCCTGATCGGCGGTCGCCTGCGCACCCGCAGCCTCGACCCGCGCGGTATCGGCCGTGCCCTGCGCGGTGGCGGCGTCGGCGAGCGCGCTGTTCGCGGTCGTTTGCGCGGTCCCGGCTTCGACGCGGGCCGTGTCGGCGGTGCCCTGCGCCGTCGCGACCTTCGCCAGCGCCGAGTCGGCGGCCGTCTGCGCGGTCGCCGCATCGACGCGCGCGGCGCCGGCGGTGGCCCCGGCTGCGTCCGCGGTGGACTGGGCCGTGGCCGCATTGGTCAGCGCCGTATCGGCGGCGGACTGCGCTGTCTGGATCGCCGCCGTATTTGCCTGGCCGACGGCGAAGGCCTGATCGGCGGTCGCCTGCGCCCCTGCGGCCTCGACCCGTGCGGTATCGGCCGTGCCTTGAGCGGTAGCGGCGTCAGCGAGCGCGTTGTCGGCCGTGCTCTGCGCGGTGGCGGCGTTGGCCAGCGCCGAGCCAGCCGTGCCCTGGGCGGCATCCGCCGCCGTCTGCGCGGTCGCCGCATTGGCGAGGGCGGTGTTCGCGGTGGTCTGGGCCGTGTCCGCTGTCGTCTGCGCGACCCCGGCCTCGGCGCGGGCGGTGTCGGCCGTGACCTGCGCAGTCATGGCTTGGGTCAGTGCCGAATCAGCGGCGCCCTGCGCCGCGTCCGCCGCCGTTTGCGCGGTCGCGGCATTGGCGAGTGCGGCGTTGGCGGTCGTCTGCGCTGTGTCTGCCGTCGTCTGCGCCGTCGCGGCATTGGCAAGCGCCGCGTTGGCGGTCGTCGCGACGGCGTCGAGTTGATCGAGATTCACCGCGTCGGTAGCTTGGGTGCCTGCGGCGACGTTGACCATCTGCCGTTCGGCGCCGACACGGCCGACCGAGACGGTTCCTGCCCGATCGGCCAGCGACTGGGCGCCGAGCGCGATACTGTCATCGGCCGATGCGATCGCGGCGGCGCCGAGCGCGGTGGCGTGCTGGCCGCCCGCCGAGGCACTGGCGAGGCTGCCGCCAGAAAGCGGAAGGGCGCCGCCAATCACCACGGAACTCGCCCCCTGCGCCTCGCTGAGGCTGCCGAGGCTGACGCTGTAATCGCCGCCGGCCCGCGCGAACGGGCCGATCGCGGCGGTATAGATTCCGCTGGCATGGCTCGCCGGTCCGATCGCGATCGCATAGCTGCCGCTGGCATTGCTGGTCGAACCGAGCGCAGTGCCGGAATCGGACGAGGCCGTGGCGGCGGAGCCGAGCGCGGTGCTCGATTCGCCACTTGCCGCTGCGAAGCTGCCGATGGCGATCGCGCCAGCATTGCCGCTCGCTTCGCTCTGCGTACCCATCGCGATCGTGTTGCCGTTGCTGGCGGTGCTCGACAGGCCGATCGCGAGGCTCTGGAAGCCGTCGGCGACGGCGTTCTCACCCAGCGCCATGGCCGAAAACCCGGTCGCCGAGGCGGGCGTGCCGCCGAAGGAAGAGGCGAAATAGGGGTTTGCGCCGGCCGAAACCATCGCGAGCGCCGCATTGAGCTGACCGAGGTTGACCGCGTCGGTCACCCCGGTGCCGGTGCCGACATTGACGATGCGGCGCTCCGCCCCCACCGCGCCGACCGAGACCGTGTCGTCCTGATCGGCGACCGATCCCGCGCCGAGCGCAACGGCGTTGACTGCCGAAGCATTGGTGCCGCGGCCGAGCGCCGTGCTGCGCTCGCCGGTGGCTTCGCTGGACGCGCCGACGGCGGTGCTTTGCGTGCCGCTGGCCGTAGCGTCGACCCCGCATTCGGTGGAGCCGGGCGTATCGTCCGCATTCCCGGGGATTCCGTCCAAGCCGGTGTTGACGTTGCAGTCCGCGGTCGGATCCGCCCGGGCGGGGGCGGCGAAGGTCAGCGCCGCGGCGAGTGCGAGCGGGGCTGCGGCGGTCATCAGGGTGGCGATACGCATCTGTCGGGTCTCCCTTTACCGGCCGACGGAGCGCCGCCGACCGGCATCGGGGATGGCCGCGCCGCCGTCGGAGCGGGAGGATGAGGAACTGATGCGGTGCCGATTTTTAGCCGATGAATCCCTGATTCCCCTCGTATGATCGCCCCGACAGGCCTTTCCTATTATCGGCGGCCGTGCTTAGCTGTGCGTGTAACCATCGGCTCCGCGCCTGCGATTTCAGTGTGAAGTTGCGCAGTTTTCCGCGCCTTTCGTCGAATCGCTTTTCGCGGCCGCAGCCTTTGGCACTCCGGCGCGTATCGGCGTCGGGGAAGAGGAGAAAGCCTATGTGCGACGATATCACCGAAGCCGACCTCGACCGCGCGGGCGTTCCCGTCCGGCGCCGCGAATTCGGGGCCTTGGTCGGCGCGGGCGCAATAGCCTCGATGCTTCCTGTCGCGGCCTGCGCCGCCGGGACGGTCAAGGGGCGCGATGTGACGATCACCACCGCCGACGGCACCGTCGATGCCTATTTCGTCGCGCCGACCGAGGGTCGGCATCCCGGCGTGCTGATGTGGCCCGACATTCGCGGCCTGCGCCCGGCGTTCCGGCAGATGGCCGACCGGCTGGCGGAGGGCGGCTATGCGGTGCTGTGCGTGAACCCCTTCTATCGCTGGCAGAAATCGCCGGTGGTCGACGCCGCGAACGATTTCAACGATCCCCCGGTGCGCGAAAAGCTGTTCGGCTATCTCAAGCAGCTCGATCGCACGCTGGTGCAGACCGACGCGAAGGCGCATCTCGCCTTTCTCGATGCGCAGGCCGAGGTCGATACCGCGAAGGGCCTTGCTACTGCCGGCTATTGCATGGGCGGGCCGATGGTCATCTATACCGCCGCGCTCGACCCGGCGCGCGTGAAGGCCGCGGCCAGCTTTCACGGCGCATCGGTCGGCACCGACAAGCCCGACAGCCCGCACCTGCTGATTCCGGGGACGCAAGCGGGATATCTGTTCGCGATCGCCGACAATGACGACCAGCAGAATCCCGAGGAAAAGACCCGGCTGAACGCCGTCCTCGACCCGCGTCCGCAATGGCACGAGGTCGAGGTTTACAAGGGCGCGATGCACGGCTGGTGCCCGCCCGACAGCCGCGCCTATAATGAAGCGGCGGCGGAAAAGGCGTGGGGACGGATGCTCGAATTGTTCAAGGCAGCTTTGTAGTCAAAAGGACTTGTGCTCCCGCGAAGGCGGGAACCCTTCTCCCGCCGGTTCCATCTTGCACGGGCCGGAGATGGGCCCCTGCCTGCGCAGGGACACGGAATGCGCTCACCCCATCGGGTAGAGGATGTCCTTGCCGACCTTGTGCAGCGCCTTCATCAGGTCGTCGCCAAGCACCAGCTCCCTTGCCGCGAGGATCGGTTCGACCTGGTCATAGGCGCTGACCCCGACGATCGTCGAGGCGACGAAATCATGCTGTTTCGACCAGGCGGTCGCCATCGTCACCGGGTGCAACCCGGCCTCGGCGGCGAGTTTCAGATAGCGCTCGGTCGCGGCGAGGCTGCGCTCGTTGACGAAGCGGCGCCCCATCGCCGCCTGGCGTCCCTCCATCTTGAGATAGCGTGAGAATCGCGCGCCTTCGGGTGTCTCTCCACCCTGATATTTTCCCGTCAGCACGCCGCCGGCGAGGGGTGAATAGGGGATCAGGCTGACGCCTTCCTGGCGGCACACCTGCGCCAGTTCATCCTCGAACCGGCGGTTGTTGAGGCTGAAATTATTTTGGATCGTGTGGTAGCGCGCGCCGCCCAGCCGGTCCGACGCGGCGAGCGATTTCATCAGCCCCCAACTCGTCTCGTTCGAGCAGCCGAGGATGCGCACCTTGCCCTCGCGGACCAGTTCGTCGAGCGCGTCCATGACCTCGTCATAGGGCGCATCCGGGTCGGGCCAGTGCGTCTGGTAGAGGTCGACATAGTCGGTCTGCAGCCGCGTCAGGCTACCCTCGATCGCGCGGCGGATATGGTGGCGGTCGAGCGCGGTCGTGCCGCCGCGGCACGGCGACTTGAACCACAAATGGCTCGGCCCCGACACCTTGGTCGCGAGGATGATCGCGTCGCGGTTCTTGGTCTTCAGCCAGCGGCCGACAATCTCTTCGGTGCGGCCGACCCACTCGATGTCGGGCGGTACCGGATAGCCCTCGGCGGTGTCGTAGAAATCAATTCCCTCGTCGAAACAGCGGTCGAGGATGCGAAGAGCCTCGGCCTCGGCAACCTGGCTGCCGAAGGTCATCGTCCCCATGCAGATGTCGGAGACGTGGATGGCGCTTTTCCCGAGGCGGCGGCTTGGCATGGCTGATCTTCTCCCGGTCGGATGAGGGTGGTCGCCGCCGTGCATAGGTTGCAGATCGCAACCTTGCAATCGGATCAGATCAGCAACGCGAGCGACCCGACGAGCAGCGCCGCCATCGTCCAGTTGAACGCGCGCAGCCGCGCCGGGCTCGACAGCCAGCCGCGCAGCGACACACCCATCACCGCCCACAGGCTGGTCGAGGGGAGGTTGATGATCCCGAAGATCACCGCGACGAGCAGGACGGCGGCCAGATTGCGATTGGGCGCATAAAGCGCGATCGCGGTCAGCGCCATCGACCAGGCCTTGGGGTTGACCCACTGGAACAGCATCGCCTGGAAAAAGCTCATCGGCTTGCTGCGCGGCCTGTCGCCATCGCTCGGCGCGCCGGCATTGGCGATCTTCCACGCCAGCCAAAGCAGATAGACGACGCTCACGACCTTGAGCAGCATATTGAGGAGGGGAAACAGGTCGAACAATCCCATCAGCCCGACGCCGACGAGGATGATCATCAAGGTGAAGCCGATCCCGACACCGAGCGCGTGCGGGACAGTGCGGCGGAGGCCGAAATTGGCGCCCGACGCCATCAGCATCATATTATTCGGTCCCGGCGTGATCGACGAGACGAGCGCGAAGGCGAAGAGCGCGGCGAAGGTGGTTTGTTCCATCGGCGCAATATAGTGGCCTTATTGCATCGTGGATTGCAAATTTGGGTCTAAATTTGGTATATTGCACAATCTATGAGCAAAATGGATGCTATCGACCGCAATATATTGCAGGAGTTGTCGCGCGACGGGCGAATCTCCAATCTCGAATTGGCCGAGCGTGTCGGCCTGTCGCCGTCGGCGTGCCTGCGCCGGGTGCAGGAGCTTGAACGCAGCAGGGTGATCAGGGGCTATCGCGCGGTGATCGATCCGGCGAAGCGCGGCCTGACCTTCCTTGCCTATGTGACTGTCGGCCTGTCGTCGCATAGCAAGGCGTCGCAAGCGGGTTTCGAGGCCGCGATGGCCGAGGCGCCCGAGGTACGCGAATGTCATAATCTGACCGGCGCGATCGAATATCTGCTGCGGGTCGAGACGCGCGATCTGGCCGCCTACAAGCATTTCCACACCGAAGTGCTGGGCGTGCTGCCGCAGGTGCATTCGATCACCACCTATGTGCTGATGGACTCGCCGAAGGACGAACGGGCTTGATAATCCATCGCCCCCGCGACGGCGGGAGCGACGATGGCTTCTTGAACCGCGGCCCCCGCCACCGCATATCGGCCCGCATGTTGAAACTCTCCTTCCTCGACCTCGTGCCCGTGACCGATACCGGCACGATCGCGCAGTCGCTTGCCAACGCCGCCGACCTTGCGCGTCATGCCGAAGCGCTCGGTTATGAACGCTATTGGGTGGCCGAGCATCACGGCATGGCCGGCATCGCCAGCGCCGCGACCTCGGTCGTGCTCGCGCATGTCGGGCAGGCGACGTCGCGCATTCGCATTGGGGCGGGCGGGATCATGCTGCCGAATCACGCGCCGATGGTGATCGCCGAACAGTTCGGCACGCTGGAGGCGCTGTTTCCCGGCCGCGTCGACCTTGGCCTCGGCCGGGCGCCCGGATCGGACGGCGTCGTCGCGCGGGCGCTGCGCCGCAACCTGGCGAGCGACGAACGGCAGTTTCCGCAGGATGTCGTCGAGTTGCAGGCGTTTCTCGCGGGCGACGACCGCCTCGGCATCCGCGCGGTGCCGGGCGAGGGCAGCAAGGTTCCGCTGTGGATTTTGGGGTCGAGCCTGTTCGGCGCGCAACTCGCCGCGATGCTCGGGCTGCCTTACGCCTTTGCCAGCCACTTTGCGCCCGATGCGCTCGACGAAGCGCTCGCTCTCTATCGCCGCCAGTTCAAGCCATCGGAGCAGCTTGCCGAACCCTATGCCGCCGCCGCGTTCAACGTCTTCGCCGCCGATACGCGCGACGAGGCCGAGTTTCTCGCTTCGTCGCAGCAGCAGGCGTTCGTCGCGCTGCGCACCGGCAATCCGGGCAAGATGAAGCCGCCGCTCACGGGCTACAAGGACAGCCTGCCGCCCAATGCGCGCGCGATTCTCGACCATGTGCTGCAATGCTCGGCGGTCGGCACGGTCGATGACATCGCGGCGGGCCTCAAGGCATTTCAGGCGCGCACCGGCGCCGATGAAATCATCGTCGCCTCGTCGATGTACGATCATGGCGCGCGCAAACATTCGGTCGCACTCGCGATCGAAGCGGCGAAGTCCCTCTAAGCCCCGTGTTGACGCGGCTCCGGCCGCGGCGGTATAGGGGCGGCCCGAGCGGGGCGGCCCATTGGAGGTCGCCTTTTTCATTGCTTTTCCTGAAAGGTGCCTGACATGTCGATCACGCCGCTGATGCCCGTTTACCCCCGGTGCGGTGTGCGTCCGGTGCGAGGCGAGGGCGCCTGGCTGATCGGCGAGCGCGGTGAGCGCTATCTCGACTTCGCGAGCGGCATCGCGGTCAATCTGCTCGGCCACGGCCATCCGCATCTGACCAAGGCGATTGCCGAGCAGGCCGCGACCTTGATCCATGTGTCGAACCTCTATGGCAGTCCGCAGGGTGAGGCTTTCGCGCAGCGGCTCGTCGACAATACGTTCGCCGACACGGTGTTCTTCACCAACTCGGGCGCTGAAGCGGTCGAATGCGCGATCAAGACCGCGCGCGCCTATCATTCGAGCGCGGGCAACGCCCACAAGCATACGCTGATCACGTTCAACAACGCCTTCCACGGCCGCACCCTCGGCACGATTTCGGCGACGAACCAGGAAAAGCTGCGCAAGGGTTTCGACCCGCTGCTTCCCGGCTTCGCCTATGCGCCGTTCGACGACCTCAACGCGGCGCTCGATCTTGTCGATGACAGCACGGCGGGCTTTCTCGTCGAGCCGGTGCAGGGCGAGGGCGGGATTCGTCCCGCGTCGCAGCCGTTCCTTCAGGGCCTGCGCGACATCTGCAACGAGCGGGACCTGATGCTGGTGTTCGACGAGGTTCAGTGCGGCGTCGCGCGCACCGGCTCGCTCTATGCTTATGAGCAATACGGCCTCGCACCCGACATTCTCGCAAGCGCCAAGGGGATCGGCGGCGGCTTTCCGATGGGCGCCTGCCTTGCGACCGAAAAAGCGGCGCGCGGCATGACCATCGGCACCCATGGTTCGACCTATGGCGGCAATCCGCTGGCGATGGCGGCGGGGCAGGCGGTGTTCGACGTCATTCTCGAGGACGGCTTTCTCGAACAGGTCCAGGCGACCGGCGAGCGGCTGCGCGGGGCGCTAGAGCAACTCATTCCCAATCACGATCATCTGTTCGAGAGCGTCCGCGGCCTGGGTCTGATGCTCGGCATCAAGATGAAGTCCGACAGCCGTGCCTTTGTCGCGCATCTGCGCGACAATCACGGGCTGCTGACGGTGGCGGCGGGCGACAATGTCATCCGCATCCTGCCGCCGCTCAACATCGAGCAGGGCCATATCGACGAATGTATCGAAAAATTGTCGGCGGGCGCGGCGAACTATACGCCGCCCCAGGCCTGAGGGTTCGGTCCGTGGTGGACGGAGGGGCCTGATGCCGAATTTCCTGAACCTGTCCGACGCGGGCGGCGATGCGGTCGCGGCGATGATCGCCGATGCGATCGACCGCAAGGCGGCGCGCGTTGGCTGGCCAAAGGCCCGGCCCGACGCCGACAAGCCGCTCGCCGACCATGTGCTGGCGATGGTGTTCGAGAAGAATTCGACGCGCACGCGCTGCTCGTTCGACATCGCAATCCGCCAATTGGGCGGCGTGCCGATGATCCTCGACGCCGGCACCAGCCAGCTCGGCCGCGGCGAGTCGATCGCCGACACCGCGCGCGTCCTCTCGCGCTACGCCGATGCGATCATGATCCGCACCGACGATCATGGGAAGATCGAGGAACTGGCCGAATATGCGAGCATCCCGGTCATCAACGGGCTGACCGACCTGTCGCATCCGTGCCAGATCGTCGCCGACCTGCTGACGATCGTCGAAAGCGGCAAGGCGCTGCCGGGGCTTGAGCTTGCCTGGCTCGGCGACGGCAATAATGTCCTTGCCTCGCTGATCGAGGCCGCGGGGCTGTTCGGTTTCAACGTCCGCGCGGGCGTGCCGCAGGGGTATGAACCCGACGCGCGCTTCGTCGAGGCCGCGCGCGCGAAAGGCGCCCGCATCGACATCGTCCGCGACGCGCGCGAGGCGGTGGCCGGCGCCGACCTGGTGGTCACCGACACCTGGGTGTCGATGGGACAGGATCATGCGCACAACAAGGTCGCGGCGATGGCGCCCTATCAGGTCGACGAGCGGCTGATGGACGGGGCGAAGAGCGATGCGCTGTTCCTCCATTGCCTGCCCGCGCATCGCGGCGAGGAAGTCGTCGACGCGGTGATCGACGGTCCGCGGTCGCGCGTCTGGGACGAGGCCGAGAACCGCGTTCACGCGCAGAAATCGGTGTTGCTCTGGGCGCTCGGCAAATTGTGAGCGCGACGCAGGAAACCTGGTTCGACCAGCCGTTGGTCTTCACGATCGCCGACCGCCATGTGCGCGGGCGGCTGATCCGCCTGGGGCCGGTGCTGGGCACGGTCATGGCGGCGCACAGCTATCCGCCGGTCGCCGAAAAACTGCTCGCCGAGGCGCTGGTGCTGACCGCCTTGCTCGGCTCGACGCTGAAGGGCGAGGACGGCCAGTTGACGTTGCAGGCGCAGACCGGCGGCGGACCGATCGAACTGCTCGTCTGCGATTACAAGGACGGCGAGCTGCGCGGCTATCTGAAGTTCGATGCCGAGCGGCTGGCCGAGGTGGGGGCCGACCCCACGCTGTTCGCGCTGTTCGGCGAGGGTTTTCTCGCCATCACCTTCGACCAGGCGAGCGCCGAGCGCTATCAGGGTATTGTTCCGCTCGAAGGCGCGTCGATCGGCGAGGCCGCCGAACATTATTTCGAGCAGTCGGAACAGATTCCGAGCCTGATCAAGATCGCCGCGCGGCACGATGCCGAGGCGGGATGCGTCGCGGGCGGCCTGCTGCTCCAGCATCTGCCCGAGGGCGAGGTCGGGCGCGACCGCCTGCATGTCCGCCACGACCATCCCGAATGGGCGCATGCGCGCACGATCGCCGAGACGTTACGGGACGCCGAACTGACCGACCCCGCGACGTCGCTCGAGACGCTGGCGTGGCGGCTGTTCCACGAGGATGAGGTGCGGGTTGAACGCGGCCGCTTCGTCTCGCGCGGTTGCCGGTGCAGCATCGATTATTTTGCCGGCGTGCTGTCGAAATTCCCCGAAGGTGAGCGCCGCGAGATGGCCGACGAGGCCGGACTGGTCAATGTCGACTGCGCCTTTTGCTCGCGCATCTTCCCCATCTCGCTCGACGAGATCGCCGCCCATGGCGGATCGGCATAGCGCGACCATCCGCGCCATTCGGACGGTGAAACGAGGCAAATCAGCGCCAAGCGGTTGAAATCCATCGCCCGCCTTGCTACCTCTCCCTCCATGGGGTCGCATTCCCGTCCAAATATGGACGCCCAGATGGAAGGAAAAATGGCGATCTTCTCCCCTCTCTTCAGGACGTCACTCGCGGCGCTCGGCCTTGCCGCGGCGACCGCGGTCCCGGCGCAGGCGCCGTCGCTCGCGATGCTCGACCGGCTCGAAAAGGGTAGCTGGCAATTGCGCGAGCGCGGCAAGGATGTGGTGCTGCAGACCATGTGTCTGGGCGATGCCCGGCGCATGATCCAGATCGAACATCCGCGCTCGAACTGCTCGCGCTATATCATCGAGGACAAGCCGAACTCGGTGACGGTCCACTATACCTGTCCGGGCGCGGGACATGGCCGCACGACGATTCGCAGCGAAACCAACCGGCTCGTTCAGATCGACACGCAGGGGATCGCCGAAGGCCGCCCCTTCTCGCAGGCGATCGAGGCGCGCCGCACCGGCGGCTGCTGAACGGCCGCGCGCCGGTAACGGCCTGTTAACCACGCGCTGCTAATCGGGAGGGGCGACACACCGATGTGTGTCCTTCTCCCTAACGGCTTCATGCCGAACTGGGCCGTGCTGCAACCGCCGCGCGGCCCATTTCTTTTTTGCTCCCCTCCCGCAAGCGGGAGGGGTCGGGGGTGGGCCAGCAGCCTTGGCGCGTGCCCACCCCGCTGCGACATAGCGAGCAAGCTCGCAAGTCTCGCTGCCCCTCCCGCAAGCGGGAGGGGAGTTGCGCGCCCGTCCCGACGCCCCTATCTGGCGCCGATGCAGCAATTATCCGGAAAAACGGTGATCGTCCTCCTGTCGGGCGGACTCGACTCGATGGTCTGTGCGGGGCTGGCCCGCGAGGCCGGCGCGCGCATCGTCGCGCTCACGGTCGATTATAACCAGCGCCACCGCGTCGAACTGGAATCGGCGGCGCGGATCGCCGACCATATAGGCGCGGCCGAACATATCGTCCTGCCGCTCGACCTCCGCCGCTTCGGCGGATCGGCGCTGACCGCCGATATCGACGTGCCCAAGGACGGGGTGGGCAGCGATGTGCCGATCACCTATGTCCCCGCGCGCAACCTGATCTTCCTGTCGCTGACGCTCGGGCTGGCCGAGGCGCGGCAGGCGCAGGACATCATGATCGGCGTCAACGCGCTCGACTATTCGGGCTATCCCGACTGCCGCCCCGATTTTATCGCGGGCTTCGAAGCGCTGGCGACGCTGGCGACGCGCGACGGCGATCGGGGCGTCGCCTTTCGCATCCACGCCCCGCTCCAGCACATGACCAAAGCCGATATCGCGGCCGAAGCGGCGCGACTCGGCATGGACGCGGGGATGAGCTGGTCGTGCTATGACCCGACCCCCGAGGGTCTGCATTGCGGCGCCTGCGACAGTTGTCGGCTGCGCAGCAAGGGTTTCGCCGAAGCGGGACTTGCCGACCCGACGCGCTACGCCTGATGCCATGACCTACGCCGTCAAAGAGATTTTCCTGACCCTGCAAGGCGAAGGGGCGCAGGCGGGCCGCCGCGCGGTTTTCTGCCGCTTTGCGGGCTGCAATTTGTGGACGGGGCGCGAGCAGGATCGCGGCAAGGCGATCTGTCAATTTTGCGATACCGATTTCGTCGGCACCGATGGTACGCTCGGCGGTAAATATGCCGATGCCGCGGCGCTCGCGCGGGTGATCGGCGCATGCTGGGGCGAAGGGCGCGCCGACCGCTATGTCGTGCTGACCGGCGGCGAGCCGATGTTGCAGGTCGATGCCCCGTTGATCGACGCCTTGCATGCGGAAGGCTTCACGATCGCAATCGAAACCAACGGCACCCATAACGTGCCGCGCAGCATCGACTGGATCTGCGTCAGCCCCAAGGCCGGTAGCCAGCTCGTTCAGCAGAGCGGCGACGAATTGAAGCTCGTCTGGCCGCAGCCGGGCAGCGACGTCGCGGCGCTCGCCGACCTTGATTTCGCGCACCGGCTGATCCAGCCGCTCGACGATCCCAACGCGGCGGCGAATGTCCAGGCGTGCATCGACCTGGTGATGGCCGACCCGCGCTGGCGCCTGTCCTTGCAGACGCATAAATCGCTGGGGTTGCGCTAACGTCGTCATTGCTTCGCTTCGCTCGCAAGGACGAGTTGTGAGCGGTTATTCGGTCTTTTTCGCCGCGCTGTCGGCGGTCACGGCCTTTTTCGCCACCGGCGCCTCGACGGCATCGGGATTGCCCGGCGCGACCTCGTCGCCTTGCGCCGCCGTATCGGTCGCGGGCTTGGCGCTGTCCTTCTTGGTGCCGTCGTCGGGGACGCTGTTGTCGATCGCCGTCCCGTCGCCCGCTGCATTGTCGAGGATGATCATCGAATCGCTGATCGAGCCGGGCTGAACCTCGACCGCATCGAGCTTGGCGGTCGATTTGCCCGATGGCTCGTTGCCGCAGGCGGCGAGGGTGAGCAGGAGGAGCGAGCTGAGGATGATCCGCGTCATGGCGCCGTTCCTAATCGCTCGTCCGCAGCTTGTCGAGAAAGGCGGGGAGGGTATCGGCAAGCGCTTGATCGACCGCGGCGAACGAAGCCGGTTTGCCGAGCGCGGCGAGGCTGGTGACCGGAAATTCGGCGATGCCGCACGGAATGATGCCGGAGAAATGCGTCAGGTCGGGGTCGACGTTGAGCGAAAATCCGTGGAGCGTCACCCAGCGTTTGACGCGGACGCCGATCGCCCCGATCTTGGCTTCGCGGCCGTCGGCATCGTCGGTCCAGATGCCGATGCGTCCTTCGGCACGGCGCGCCGTGACGCCGAGGATGGCGAGCGCGTCGATCACCCAGCCTTCGAGCGCCGAGACATAGGCGCGCACGTCGCGCCCGCGCCTGGTCAGGTCGAGCTGGACATAGCCAACGCGCTGACCGGGGCCATGATAGGTATAGCGCCCGCCGCGTCCGGCATCGAAGACCGGAAAGCGCGGGTCGAGCAGTTCGGCGGGGTCGGCGCTGGTCCCGGCGGTATAGAGCGGCGGATGCTCGATCAGCCAGACGCGCTCGCGGCCCGTGCCCGCCTGGATCGCGGCGGCGCGAGCGTCCATGTCGGCGAGCGCGGCGGCATAATCGGTCCGGCCGGGCGAAACGATCCATTCGGGGGCGGGAAGATGGGGCATCGCGGGGGTAAGTGCCGCTTCGCGCGCGCGGATGCAAGAGGCTGGACATTGAGACCGAAGACCGTCAGTTTCGCCCGCAACCGGGAACAGAAATCATGGGGTATCAATGATAAAATTCGACATGGGTGCGGCATGGGATGACGCGACGATGCTGGTTCGCGCCCACCTGCCGCTGACCGGCGTGCTCGCCGGACTGTTCTTTTTTCTGCCCGGCATGGTGATGGCGCTGTTCGGCCCCGCGCCGCTCGCGCCGCCCGCCAACGTCTCGGCCGAGCAACTCAACGCGATGGTCATGGCCGATTTGCGGCAACAATTCCCGTGGCTTCTGGCGGTCACCATGGCGTCGACGCTGGGATCGCTCGCGATCCTGCGGCTGTGGCTGGCCCGATCGGGCACCAGCGTCGGCGAGGCGCTGGTCTTTACCCTGGCGATGATCCCGACGATGATCGTGATGTTCCTGCTACAGTCATTCCTGTTCGGGATTGCGGTGCTGTTGCTGATCGTCCCGGCGATCTATCTCTTCGGTCGGCTCGCCGTCGCTTATCCGTTGCTGGCGGACCGCAATATCAAGAATCCCTTTGCGGCGCTGGCGGAGAGCTGGAAATTGACGAGCGGCAACGGCTGGCGCGTCGCCTTCTTCGTGTTCCTGTTCCTGATCGTGCTGATCGTCATTTCGCTGATCGTGACGCAAGTGACCGGCATTTTCGGCCTTCGCGGCTCGTTCGGCTATCTGATCGGCAGCGTGATCAATTCGGCCGTATCGGCGGGTTTCGGCTTGCTCAACACGGCGGTGCTGGCCTCTGTCTATCGACAGCTTGCGGCAAGGGGCGCGGGGGATGTTTTTCAATAGGCCCGTCCAATCGGGGAGACGCGCGAGGCGGGGCGCCGGACGCGTGAGGAACAGTCGGGGTTAACAACAGGGGAAAAGACATGGCCAAAATGAGCATAGGCGCGGCTTTTTCGGAGACGTTCGCGTTTCTTGGCGCCAATTGGGCGCGAATGCTGCTGTATCTGGGCGGAGCGCTGGTGGCGATCGCGTTGCTGGGCTGGTTGTTGATCGGCAGCACCTTCACGTCGATGATGGCGTCGCCCAACGACCCGTCCGCCGTCCTCGGCGCTTTCGGCAAGATCTTCTTCTTCGCGATCATCGCCGGGGCGGTGATGTTCGCGGCGAGCCTGCTCGTCTGGCGCAGCGGTCTGGTCGGAGGCGATCCGGCCGCGGACATCGGCTGGTCGCTCGGTGCCGGGGCGGCCTATGTCGGGGCGATGTTCGTCCTCTACATCGGGGCGGTCATCGCCATGTATATCGTCATCCTGATCGTCGGGCTGTTCGCGGTCGCGCTGTTCGGGGTGAGCGGACTGTCGCCCGAAATCTTCATGAGCGGCGGCGTGTCGGGCGGGCTGATCGCTTTCGGGATCATCGTCTACATCGCGATCATCGTCTTTTTCCTGTGGCTGTTCGGCCGGCTGGGAGTCGCAGGGCCGTGGATGGCGGCGCAGCGCCGATCGAACCCGTTCGCCGCGCTGGGCGCGTCCTGGAAATTGACCAGCGCGTCGCAGTGGACGATCGTCGGCTTCAACCTGATCATTATGATCCTGTCGTTCGTGTTCCTGATGGTCGCCAATATGATCTTCGGCGGTATCGCGGGGGCGGCCGGAGGGGTCGTCGGCGCAATGGGCAGCCCCGGCGCGGGCGCGGGGACGATCCTGTTCGCCGTCGTCTTCGGCCTGCTGATCTATGTCCCGCTGGTCCTGCTGTCGGTCTCGACACCCGCGGCGATCTATCGCTGCATCAACACCGACAGCAACGCCGAGGTTTTCACCTGATCGGGCGCTGATCCGATACAAGGGCGCTCCGCAAGCGGGGCGCCCTTTTTCGTGTCAGCTCCATTTGGCGAGCGGCGGCAGGCTCATCAGGATCGCGTCGATATTGCCGCCGGTCTTGAGCCCGAACAGGGTGCCACGGTCATAGACGAGGTTGAATTCGGCATAGCGCCCGCGCCAGACAAGCTGTTCCTCGCGCTCGGCATCGGTGAAGGGCTGCGCCATGCGTCGCCGCACGATCTGGGGGAAGATGTCGAGGAAGGCTTCGCCGACGTCCTTGGTCAGCGCCAGGTTACGGTCGAACCCGGCATCGTCGCCGCATTCGAGATGGTCGTAGAAAATGCCGCCGACTCCGCGGTGGACGCCGCGATGCGGGATATAGAAATAATCCTCGGCCCATTTGGCGTAGCGTTCGTAGACATCGGGACCATAGGGTGCGCAGGCGGCGCGAAAGCGCGCGTGAAAGGCGTCGGTGTCTTGCCTGTAGGGAATCGGCGGATTGAGATCGGCGCCGCCGCCGAACCAGCGTTTCGTCGTCGCGAGGAAGCGCGTGTTCATGTGCACCGCGGGAACATGCGGGTTCGCCATATGCGCGACAAGGCTGATTCCGGTGGCGAAGAAGCTGGGGTCTTCGCCCGCGCCGTGGATCGACGCCGCGAAATCGGGCGCGAATTCGCCGCCGACGGTCGAAACGTTGACGCCGACCTTTTCAAAGACCTGGCCCGTCATCACGCCGCGCACCCCGCCGCCGCCGTCACCGGCGGCGAGGCCTTCGGCTTCGCGGTCCCACGGGGTGTAGGCAAAGCGCGCGTCGCTGCCGGCCTCGCGCTCGATCGCCTCGAATTCGGCGCAGATGCGGTCGCGCAGCGACTCGAACCAGCCGCGCGCCGCCTGTTGCTGGGGGTCGAGCGAGATCATGCGGGAAAGCCTTTCGTTTGGCGGAGCGCCTCGGCGAGCGCGATGCCAGCCGCGACCGCGACATTCAAGGATCGAAAGCCGGGCTGCATCGGAATCACGACCCGCGCGGCGACGGCCTCGTGGACATGGTGCGGAACGCCCGCGCTCTCTGACCCGAGGAGCAGGACATCGCCTTGATCGAAATCAAAGTCGGGGAGGGGAGTCGCCCCGGCGGTCGAAAGCAGGACGAGGCGCTGGCCGCCGATCTGCGACCATGTCCGGAACGCATCCCAGCCTGGGTGGCGCCGGACATTGGCGCGCACCGCATAATCCATTCCGGCGCGCTTCAGCGCGGCGTTGCCGAACGGAAAGCCGCACGGCTCGATGATATGCACGGGCGCCGCGAAACAGGCGGCGGTGCGCAGGATCGTGCCGACATTGCCCGCGATATCGGGCTGAAACAGGGCGATTTCCATGTCGCCGCCATAGCCGCGACGGGCGAAGGAATCGAGTGCTTTGGCCCAGCGGGGCCGCTCCGGGCGCCGAAGCGGAAATTGCCTGTTGGCAAGCCCGGACTGTGCGGCTATCAGGCCCGCAATTCCCGGAGGGGCCGCCGGGCTGCGCCGTTTAGCGCGCGCAACGGGGCGGGCCATCCTTCTTCGGGGACTTTGTCAGTTCACCCATGCAAGGGCAGTCGAATGGCCAGTGAAACCGAAATTACCGCCGGCATCGAAGATGGCGTGCGGCGCCGGGACTTCATCAACATCGCAGCGGTCAGCTTCGCCGGTGTTGGTGCGGCCGCGGTCGTTCTTCCGCTGGTCAACCAGATGAATCCCTCCGCCGACGTGCTCGCGCTGTCGTCGACCGAAATCGATATTTCGTCGATTCAGCCGGGGCAGGCGATCAAGACGAGCTGGCGCAAGCAGCCTATTTTCGTGCGCAACCTCGTCGCGAAGGAAATCGCCGAAGCCAAGGCGGTGCCGCTCAGCGACCTGCGCGATCCGCAGACGCTCGACGAGCGCACCAAGCCCGGCAAGGAAAATTGGCTGATCACCCTGGGCGTGTGCACCCATCTCGGCTGCGTGCCGCTGGGCGCCGGCGAAGGCGAAAATCGCGGCCCCTTCGGCGGCTATTTCTGCCCGTGCCACGGGTCGGCCTATGACACGGCGGCGCGAATCCGCCAGGGGCCGGCGCCCAGGAATCTGGAAGTGCCACCCTATGAATTTACCAGCGACACCGTCGTGACGATCGGCTGAGGAGCGAGATAAGATGAGCTTTCCCTGGGCCAAGAACTACGAACCGCAGGTGCCGCTGATGAAGTGGCTGGACGAGAAGCTGCCGCTGCCGCGCCTCGTCTATAACGCCATTGGCGCCGGTTATCCGGTGCCGCGCAACCTCAATTATTTCTGGAACTTCGGCGTCCTCGCGGGCGTCGCGCTGGTCATCCAGATCATCACCGGCATCGTGCTGGCGATGCATTATGCCGCCAATGCGGACATCGCGTTCAACTCGGTCGAGCATATCATGCGCGACGTGAACGCCGGCTGGTTCATTCGCTACGCGCATATGAACGGCGCGAGCATGTTCTTCATCGTCGTCTATCTCCATATTTTCCGCGGGCTTTATTACGGGTCGTACAAGGCGCCGCGCGAAATGGTGTGGCTGCTCGGGGTCGTGATTTTCCTGCTGATGATGGCGACCGGCTTCATGGGTTATGTGCTGCCGTGGGGCCAGATGAGCTTCTGGGGCGCGCAGGTGATCACCGGCTTCTTCTCGGCGATCCCGGTCGTGGGCGATCCGATCCGCATCTGGCTGCTCGGCGGTTTTGCGCCCGATGACGCCACGCTCAACCGCTTCTTCTCGCTGCACTATCTGCTGCCGTTCGTGATTGCGGGGGTCATCATCCTGCATATCTGGGCGCTGCATATTCCGGGTTCGTCGAACCCGACGGGCATCGAGGTGAAGGATGAACAGGATACCGTCCCGTTCCACCCCTATTACACCGCGAAGGATGGCTTCGGGGTCGGCGTCTTCCTGCTGGTCTTCGTCGCGCTGACCTTCTTCAGCCCGAACATGCTGGGCCATGCCGACAATTATATCCCGGCGAATTCGCTCTCGACGCCGGCGCATATCGTTCCCGAATGGTATTTCCTGCCCTTCTACGCGATCTTGAAGGCCTTCACCTTCAACTTCCTGTGGATCGATGCGAAGCTGTGGGGCGTCATCGCGATGTTCTCGTCGATCGCCGTGCTGTTCTTCCTGCCCTGGCTCGACAGTTCGCCGGTGAAGTCGTCGAGCTATCGTCCGCTCAACCGCATCTTCTTCTGGATTCTCGTCCTCGACGTGCTCCTGCTTGGTTGGTGTGGCATGAGCCCGGCGGAACAGCCGTGGGTGATCCTCAGCCAGCTTGGTGCGATCTATTATTTCGCCCATTTCCTGATCATTCTGCCGATCATTTCGCGGATCGAACGGCCGTTGCCGATGCCGAACTCGATCACCGAAGCGGTCCTCGCAAAGCATGCCGACGCACCGTCGGCGGCCACGGCCTGAGCGCCGGACTTTAATAGGAGCTGATACAGCCATGGTTCGTCCGCTCGGATTTCTCGTCGGCCTGGGTTTCATCACGGCGCTGCTGTGTGCGATCATCACGGGGTCGTACCGCAATGAGCCGGTCGCTTCGCACGCGTTCCACAAGGAGCCGCAGCGCCTCGCGCTGTCGAGCGACGGCCTGCTGCCGCATTGGGACAAGGCCAAGCTGCAGCGCGGGATGCAGGTGTATAAGGAGGTCTGTTCGGCCTGCCACAGCCTGAACCTCGTCGCCTTCCGCGACATCGCCGATCTTGGTTACAGCGAAGGGCAGGTCAAGAGCTTTGCCAAAAGCTATGACACGATCCCGTCGCTCAATCCCGACACCGGCGAGCCGTCGACGCGGACCGGGCTGCCGTCGGATCATTTCCCGGCGCCCTATGCGAACGACGTCGCGGCGCGCGCGGCGAACAATAATGCGCTGCCGCCCGACTTGTCGCTGATCACCAAGGCGCGCGAAGGCGGCAAGGATTATGTCTATTCGCTGCTGACCGGCTTCCAGAACCCGCCGGCGAACCTGCCGAAGGAACTGCAACCGCCGACGGGGCTGCACTACAACCCCTATTTCGCGAACCTCAACCTCGCGATGGCGCCGCCGCTGCACGACGGCCAGGTGACCTTCGCCGACGGTTCGCCGAACACTGTCAAGGCGATGGCCAGCGACGTCGCCGCCTTCCTGGTGTGGACCGCCGAACCCAAGCTGGTGTCGCGCGTCCGGGTGGGCTGGGCAGCCTTCATCTTCCTGCTCATCTTCACCGGCCTGACCTATATGTCGTACCGGAACATCTGGGCCGACAAGAAGCATTGAGGATTTAGGGGAGGGCCGTCCCGCGTGATCGCCCTCCCGCCGCGGCCCGAGCTTGACCTCGCGTCGCTGGTCCGCACCATTCCGGACTTTCCGAAGCCGGGCATCCAGTTTCGCGACATCACGACCCTGATCGGCGACGCCGCCGGCTTTTCCGAAAGCGTGCGCCGCCTCAGCGCCCGCGCGGCCATCTATCGCCCCGACTATATCGTCGCGGTCGAGGCGCGCGGCTTTCTGTTCGGTGCGGCGATGGCGACCGCGATGGGGATCGGCCTTGTCCCGGTCCGCAAGGCGGGCAAGCTGCCGGGCGTCACCGTCGGCGTCGATTACGAACTCGAATATGGCGCCGACCGGCTCGAACTGCACGAAGGTGCGGTGACCGCGGGGCACCGCATCGTGCTCGTCGATGACCTGCTCGCGACCGGCGGGACGATCCTCGCGGCCGCGAAGCTGATGCAGAGCGTCGGCGCCGAGGTTGCCGCGGCGCTGTTCGTGATCGACCTGCCCGATCTTGGCGGCTCGCAGCGGCTTGAGGCTGCTGGGCTGGTTTGCGAGACGCTGATCGCCTTCGACGGGGATTAGGAAGCGTCGGTTTTTGGCAAAGGGGAGTCGCCATTCCCTTCGTCATCCCGGGCTTGAGCCGGGACCCCGCTTTTTCGACGTGTCGGCAGCTTTCTTTTCGGTCGCCGGACCCCGGATCAAGTCCGGGGAGACGAGAATTGATGGCCGCCTGTCGCTCGGTAGCGGGCCGCAGGCAAAGAAAAAGCCCGCGCCGGAGCGCGGGCTATGCTCGCCCCCGTGGCAAGCTCTCTGGTCTCTTAGAAGGGCACCCAATTCTGCTTCTTGCGGATCTTCATATAGCCGACATTGACACCCAGCCGCGCGCCGACGCCGACCCGGATCGGGATGAGCACGACGTCGCCGCGGCGCAGATAGCTCGCGTTGAAGCCGCCGACCAGATAGGCGGCGCCTTCGCCAGCCGGAAAGCGCTTGTAGATATCCTCGGTGTCGAAGAGGTTGTAGACGAGAACGAAGGTGCTGCCCGCGTTGGCGCCCGCGTCGAAGCCGATCGACGGGCCGGTCCAGTAAACCGGCCGCTCGCCCTCGATCTTGTGGTGCAGCGTGCCCGAACCATAGCGCACCCCAATGCCGAGCGCGCCGCCGGCTTCGCGGCCGACGATATAGGCGTTGGGCTCGCCCTGCTTCTTGAGGATATCCTCGATCAGCCCGGCAAGACCCTGCGCGCCCTTGCCGAACACGCCCTCGGCGGCGCCGATCAGATCATCTTCCTTGTAGGTCGAACCGTCGGCGGCGGCGGTCGTCACGGTATCGGGAGGCGTCGTGGCCTCGGTGTCGGCCGTGTTCGAATATTGCTGGTCGCTGGTGGCGAGATCGCTGTTGAGGGTCGGATCGGCGGGCACCGGATCGCTCACCGGTGGCGCCGGGGTCACCGGCTGGGGGTTATCGAGATCGGCGTCGATCGCGCTGTTGGGATCGACCGAGGTCATCTGAGCCTGGGCCGCGACCGGTGCGAACAGCAGCCCGATCGATGCCAGAGCGGTGACGGCAAAAGCGGCAAGCGTTTTACGCATATTTCCCCCAAATCGGTCGGCGCCTGATGCGCCGGACGGGTTTACCATGACTCCGACTGTGAATCGCGGGCAATGAATGGGCGATGACTTGAGTCGATTTTGCGTCAGACCGAATCCTTTTCGCCATGAGCCGCGCAAAATAAGGTCGAAAGAGAGCAATGTTAGGCGTTGCGGGGTGCGAAGCGCATGGCTATAGCGACCCGCCTAAGCCAGACTGTCGTTAGCGCGGCAGGCCATGCGGAGACGTGGGTGAGTGGCTGAAACCAACGGTTTGCTAAACCGTCGTGCTGGTAAATCCGGCACCGAGGGTTCGAATCCCTCCGTCTCCGCCACCTTCCCCTCCGCAGGGGTTCGCGTCCATCCGCTAGGATTGCGTTTTCTCCCGTAAAACTGTCATTTCTTACCCTCATCGGGTTCAGCCGCGTTCACATGCCTCCACCTAATGGCACGGCGTCTGATCGTAGCTCCGGTGCGCGAACACATGGCTTCGGAGAAAGCCAATGCTGAACGACGCAAAACTACGCAGCGCAAAACCGCGCGACAAGGCCCACAAGCCGACGGACGTCCTCGCCTCTATCTTCTCGTCAAGCCAAACGGCGGAGCACGATGACGCCATACGGCGCGAGGCGCGCGGCTTCGGCGAGGGTTTGCGCCGCGTCGATCTCTTCGGCGTCGGCGAACTGATACAGGCCGCGCGCGAGACAGCACATCAACTTCGGCGGAGGGATTGCCCCCGCTGTCGGGGATTTCGCGGCGGTGGACGTAGCTGTCCCCACCGGGCGCGCGCCGTCTAGCGCAGCAAAGCCCCGATGCCGCGACCGACAGCCGCGGTAGGCGCCGCGCCCCCGCGCGAGCGGGACGAGCCAGGCCAATTGGTCGGGACTGACATATGGCTCCGCACCTCCATTCTTCGCACCCGGGATGGGCGTTCAAATGCCATGCTCGATCCATCCTCGACCGGAAAACTAGGGGATCTGCGACATGACCGTGATCGTCAAGATTTGGGTACCCGCTTGTATCCGGCCTACTTGGTAGTAACAGTGTGATCGACACTATTGAGACTGACAATGATCGGGTTCAAATGGCGGAGGGGCATCACGACCGGTTGGTCGATCGAATTGTGGCGGGGCGGGGCATTGTCGTGCTTTGCGCGCCGCCCGGATTCCACAAATCGCGACTGGCGCAGGCCGCCGCACAGAAAATAGCGGCAAACGGCGGGCATAGCATCCGACTATATGGGCTGCTGGAACATAGCGCCGATCCGCGAGCCGCCGCGAATGCGGTGCTGGCCGACACACGCCAGGTTATCGTGATCGACGACGCCGACGCCGCGGATGGTCGATGGCTTGCCCTCGCACTCGAACGGGCGAACCCGTCTAAATCCGGTCAGCGGGTGATCGTCTCGCTGAACCAGGCAAGCGATTTTCCGCTGTCCCGAATGGACGCACGGCACGTCATCGACATTCTCGACGCCAACGCCTTGCGCCTGCGACCGCAGGAAATCGCCGAAGCCACGCGGGCGATGGTCCCGACAAAAAATCGCGGCCGTATCCGTGACCTCGCCGGCGGCTGGCCGGTTGCGCTGGACTTGCTGTGCGCGTGGTCGGCGACGACCCAGGGGCATTGCGAGGGGCTTAGCGACCTGGATATCGTCAGGGAGAGCCGCCTGGGCGACTTCATCGCCCAGGACGTCCTGCCGATGCTCGCGCCCGAGGAGCGGACGGCGCTCGTCCATGCGAGTATGCTCGACACCGCCGACACCGATATCCTCTCCGGCATTGCCGGTCAGCGGGACGACGGTCGGATCATCGCCGAACTCGCTTTCCGGTTGAGAGGACTCGTCGATCGGCACGATGGGCAATTTCTGTTGCAACGGGCGCTGCGAATCTGGTTGCGCGACGCGGTGGAAGCGTTCGACGGCCGCAGCCGGGCCGATATTCTCGTTGCCATGGCGGATCGCTGTTCCGAGAAGGGCCGGCTCGGCGAGGCTGCGGTTCTGGCAAGAATGGCCGGCGATTCCGGCCGGATCCGCACCTATGCCCGCGCGCATGGCGCGCTGCGGATATGGATCGTCCACGGGTTTTCGGTGCTGAAGCGCCTGCTCGACAATTCGAGCGCCGACGACATTGCGGACTCGGCAGTGCTGAAGATGATCGAGTGCATCGTTCACCTGAAATCCGGCCACATCCATGTCGCCCAAGAGCTTTTCGAAACACTGGCCCGGGACGTCGGCACGACGCATCCATTGAGCACAGACCTTGAAATCGTACGCGTGACCTTGCTGGTTTATGGTTGTTCGCTGGAACGGACGGATGACCTCGAACTGTTGAAACGGATCACCGATGAACAGGCCGACGACGCAGCGATGCGCACCTTTCTTGCTACGCTTTCGGCCATATTGAACTGCCAGCGTGCGCGGTTCGACACCGCGATAGCAAATTTGATCGATGCGCGAGCGCAGGCGGAAAAGGCCGCGTCGCGCTATAATCTGATGTTTCTGCAGATGCACGAAGCGTCGATCAACCTCGCGCAGGGAAAGCTGAAGCAGGCGCGGACCTGCGTGACCGATGCGCGGCGACGGTGGCAGCAGGAATTCGCGCACGATGTCGGCGTCGAAACGGTGATCGCGGCGCTGAATGCGTCGATCGAATTCGAATCGGGACAATTATCCAGCGCCCGAAATTCGTTACGCAAATCGGCGAACCGCATGCCGGAGGCCGAAGCCTGGTTTGATATTTATTTCGCCGCCTATGAAGTGATGATCCGCATCAATATCGTCGACCACGGCATCGGTCCGGCGATGGCGGCGGTGGAGGATGAGACGCGAAAACTGCGAGCGCAGGGCTTACCCCGCGTCAGCGATCTGATCGTCGCGCTCGGACTGTGCGCCGCCGGTGAAGCGCGTCTGCACGGAACCGATGTACCGACGCCCGCCCATTGGACCATCCCCCAGGCCGGGCCGACGGCGAGTTGGCAGGAGCATGAAGTCTTCACGATCGCGCGTGCCTATGCCTGTTATTTCGATCGGAACATCGCGGAAGCCTGGTCCTTGCTCGATGCCGCGATCCTAGGGGCTGAGGCCCAGGGGCTGCAAAGGTCGCGGCTCCGCTATCTTCTGGTCATGTTTGCATTGGCCAGCGCCGAAGGCGAAGCCGGACGCGCCAAAGTCGCGTTGCGCGCCGCGGTCGTCATCGGCGCCGCGAGCGGGATGCGGCAGATTTTCAGGGAGATCGCAGGCCGCAGATTCGCGCCGATGATCCGCGCCTTGAAAGACGATGATAGCCTGACCGAGGCCGAAAGCGGTTTTGTCGCGATGTTGGTCAATCGCCTGCAAGAGCGGGAAAGCATTGCCAGCGGAAAGCTGTCACGGCGGGAAATAGAGGTTCTGCGAACGCTGGAGGCCGGCGGGTCGGACAAGCAACTGGCGCGCCACCTCGGCTTGTCGGAACATGGCATTCGCTTTCATCTCAAGAATATCTTCAAGAAGATGGGCGTCCACGACCGTGCCTCGGCTGTTGCCGCCGCGCGAAAGCTCGATCTGGACGCCGACACCTCCTCATTGCGGTAGGTCCGCTCAGCTCGCCAACATCGCTAGCTACTAGGTAGGACACGAAACCTACTCAACGACGCTATTGAGCCATTCTTCCCTGGCGCAGAAAGCTGTCCGAAATCGAGCGGAGGTTTTGGATGCGCATAGGGGTGGATGTCGGCGGGACGAATACGGATGCCGTCCTGCTGACCGGGAAGACGGTTTTGGGCGCCGTGAAGCGGCCCACATGCGCCGACGTCAGTTCGGGCATTTCCGACGCTATTGGCGCGTTGATCGAGGTCTGCGGTGTCGGACCGGAAGCGATCGACGCGGTGATGATCGGCACCACGCATTTTACAAACGCCTTCATTCAGCGCCGCGACCTTGTCCCCGTTTTCGCCATCCGCGCGGGGTTTCCCGCCGGTCGCGGGATACCGCCGTTCAGTTCCTGGCCCGACGATCTGAAGCCGATCCTTTGCGGCGGCTCGAAAATGGTGGCCGGCGGTTATGAGTTCGACGGAAGGGAAATTTCTCCGCTGGACGAAGCGGCGATCGTCGATGCCATCGACGAAGCCCGCGCCGCAGGCATCCGCCAGATCGCGGTTTCGTGCATTTTCAGCCAGCTCAATCCCGCTCATGAAGAGCGTATCGCCGCCCTGATCGCACAGCACGCGCCGGAAATCGAGGTTTCGCTGTCCTCGAAATTGGGCCGCGTCGGATTGCTCGAGCGCGAAAATGCCGCGATCATGAACGCGAGCCTGCGGCCGCTGGCGTGGACGATCACGACGGCCTTTGAACGCGCGTTGCAGGATCTGGGCATTTCCGCGCCCTTCTATGTCAGCCAGAACGACGGCACGCTGATGAGCGCGGCCCATATGCAGCGTTATCCGGTGCTGACCTTTGCCGCCGGCCCCACCAACAGCCTTCGCGGCGCGGCGTGGCTTACCGGGGCAAGCGAAGCAATCGTGATCGACATCGGGGGCACCACGTCCGACCTAGGAGTCTTGATCGATGGCTTTCCCCGGCAGTCGACAGTTCATGTCGATGTCGGCGGGGTCCGCACCAATTTCCGGATGCCCGATATCCTGTCGATCGGCCTGGGTGGCGGCAGCCGTATCCACGAAGACGCGCAGAGCGTTTCGGTCGGTCCCGATTCGGTCGGCTTCCGCTTGCACAGCGAAGGTCTGATCTTTGGTGGCGACACGCTGACCGCCAGCGACATCGCGGTCGCCCGCGGACAGGCATCGTTCGGCGACCCCGCGCGCGTGATCGGATTACCCGAAGATGTCGTCGCCAAGGCAGGGCAGGCCATCGCCACGCTGGTCGACGATGCCATCGACCGCATGAAAACCTCGCCGCAGGACATTCCGATGATCCTCGTCGGCGGTGGCGCGGTGCTCGTGTCCGATATGCCCCGCGGTGTGTCCAAGATGCTACGACCAGACCATGCGGGCGTTGCCAATGCCATCGGCGCCGCCATCGGCCAGGTCAGCGGCGAGGTCGACCGGATCTATAACATCCCCGATGGCGACGCGCGGACCGCCGCGATTGCCGATGCGGAGGCGCAGGCTCGCGCGCAGGCCGTCAGCGCCGGCGCTGAACCCGACAGCGTCGGGGTCGTCAATATCGAGGCGGTTCCGCTGCAATATCTTCCCGGGGGAGCGACGCGCATTGTCTGCCGCGCCATCGGCGACCTGGCTTTGGCGGAGTGACGAAGATGGTTACCGCAATCACGCTCGACAATATCGAACATCTCGCGATTGGATCTTCTTTTCTCGGCACCGGCGGCGGCGGCGATCCTTATCTCGGTTCACTGCTGTGCCGCGAGGCGATCGCCAAACTCGGTCCGGTTCGGGTGATATCGGTCGATGAACTGTCCGACGACGACAATGTCTTCATCGCCGCGGCCATGGGCGCGCCGACCGTGATGATCGAGAAGCTCTTTTCGATCGAGGATCAGCATCGCGCCGTCGAAACGCTCGAACGCTTCCTCGGGCGCCAGGCGACCGCGATCATTTCGGCGGAAATAGGCGGGTGCAATTCGATGATGCCGGTGGCCTATGCCGCGATGCGCGGACTGCCGATCGTCGATGGCGACGGCATGGGGCGAGCCTTCCCCGCCTTGCAGATGACGAGTTTCAATATCGAAGGCGTGGCCTGCGCGCCGCTGACGATCGCCGATGAACATGGCAATAGCGTCCTCTATCAGACGACGACCGGCCTGAAGGCCGAGGAACTGGCCCGCCCCGTCGCGGCCGCAATGGGCGCCAGCGTCTGCATGTCCTGCTATCCCATGACCGGGGCGGAGGCGCGCCGCGCCGCCATTCCCAAGACGCTGTCGGGTGCGATCGGGATCGGCGAGGCGATTTCACGCAGCAACGACCCGCGCGCGCCGATCGATCGTCTGATCGCGGTCCTGCGCGCCCATGACTATTACAAGGATGCCGAGGTGATCTTTCGCGGGAAGATCACCGGACTCGAACGCGACACCTCCAAGGGTTGGGTTTTCGGCAGTTGCACGGTTTCGGCCATGAACGGTCCGGAACAGGCGGAGCTGAAATTCCAGAATGAAAATCTGATTGTCACGGTCGACGGCCGGCTGCGCTGCATCGTGCCGGACCTGGTGACGATCGTCGATGCCGAAACGGCCCATGCCATTCCCACCGAACGACTCGCCTATGGACAGCGCGTTGCGGTCGTTGGCTGTAGCGCGCCGCCGATGCTCACCACGCCGCGCGCGCTCGATGTGGTTGGGCCGGCCTGTTTCGGCCTCACCGAATCCTATCGACCCATCGCCAGCCTCAGCAAGGACATGATCTGATGCGTATTCATCTCGTCACGCCGATCGTCACCGAAGGAATCCGCACGCTCGACGATGTCGCCGAACTGAACCGAAATGGGCTGTCGATCACCCAGTCCTTGATCACCGCAGGCCCCGCTTCGATCGAGTGCGAATTCGACGAGGCGATGGCGGTGCCGGGGATCGTCGCCGAAGCGATCGCCGCGGAGCGATCGGGTGCCGATGCCGTTATCATCGACTGCATGGGCGACCCCGGACTCAAGGCCGCGCGCGAGGTCGTGTCGATCCCGGTCCTTGGTCCTTCGGAAACCGCAATGCACCTCGCGGCCATGCTGGGCCATCGCTTCAGCATTGTCACCGTGCTCGATTCGGTGGTGCCGATGATCGACAATCTCGCGAAACTTTACGGCATGGCCGAAAAGCTCGCGTCGATCCGGGTCATCGATATCCCCGTGCTCGACCTGGAATCGGACCCGGCACGGCTGACCGAGGAACTGGCCCGGGCGTCGCTGGCTGCGGTCGAAAGCGACGGCGCCCATTCCATCGTGCTGGGTTGCACGGGATTCCTGGGCTGCGCCGATGCCATCGGTTCCGCGCTGGCGGCAAAGGGATACGACCTGCCGGTCGTCGATCCGATCCCGGCCACGGTCTGCATCGCGCAGGCGATCGTGCGGGCGGGCCTGCGGCACAGCAAGCGCACCTATGCCAGGCCGCAGCCCAAGACACTCAAAGGCTATCCATATATCGACTTCTAGGGGGAGAAAATTCATGTTCAGGGACCAATTTCGCGGAGCCGGGTGGCTCACCTTGGCGATCACCAGTTCGGTCTTCGCCACCACGGCTTCCGCGCAGCAAACCGAGCCAGACGTGCCGCAAGCGAAGGCGTCGGGCACCACCCTCGGCGACATCGTCGTCACCGCTCAGCGCCGCGAACAGCGCGCCGATGATGTCGGCGTTACGATCAACGTGCTGAGCGGCGATGATCTCAAAGCCGCCGGAACCCAATCGATCGTCGACCTGGCCGCCGTCACGCCGAATGTGCAGATCAAGAATGTCATGGCCAACAGCATCACGAATGTCAGCATTCGCGGCATCGGCCTCAACGATTATGCGGTAAACAACAATCCGGCGGCCGGCATCTATGTCGACAATGTCTACCTCGTCTCTCCCGCGATGCTGACGTTCGGCTTCTACGACGTCGATCGCATCGAGATTTTGAAGGGACCGCAAGGCGATCTTTATGGTCGGAACACGACCGCCGGCGCGGTCAACATCATCAGCCGCAAACCGTCATCGGTCATCGACATCCGACTGGAAGCCGGATTGGGCAGCTACGAAAGCTGGCACCTCGACGGCGCGATCGGAGGCGCGCTCACATCGACCCTGAACGCACGGTTCGCGCTCCAGACCATACAACAGGGTTCGGGGCCGCAGACCAATTATGTCACCGGCAACCGGATCGGCAAAGTCGATCGCACCAACGGCCGGCTGCAATTGCAGTGGGAAGCCAGCGACGCGATCACCATGCTCCTCAATCTTCACAAGGGTTATGACCGATCGGACACCGCCTTGTACAAGGCGGACAATGTTCTGACCACCGAAGAGGATGCCTATGCCGACCAGCCGCGCGTGGCCGGGGCCGGCACCGATCCCCGAATGGAACTGGAATCGGCGGGGGCCTCGTTGACCGTCAACTGGACTCTGGCCCCGCGGTTGTCGCTGACCTCAATCAGCGCCTATGAACATTTCACCCGGCTGCACGCCGAGGACACCGATGGCACATCGCTGGTCTTCCTCGATGGCACCTACGACGACCGGATCGACCAATATTCGCAGGAACTGCGGCTGGCCTATGATGCCGACGACCTCAAGCTGATCGGCGGCGCCTTTTATTCCAGGGACAAGGTGCAGGCCCATGATGAATTTTACGCGCTCGACCTGCTGCCGCTTCTTGGCTTGGCCGGACTCGACACCATCGGAAACAATTATCGTCAACGCACCGACGCTTATGCGGCCTTCATGCACGGCGAATGGACGGTCGCGCCAAGGCTGACGCTGGTCGGCGGGCTGCGCTATACCGAAGAGCGCAAGACCTTCGATCAGGCCACAACCTTTCTGTGCGCGGCGGGCACCTGCAACGACCTGTTCGCGCCGGTATCCAACAGATATTCGACGTCCAACATATCCGGAAAAATCGGCCTCAACTACAAGGCGGGCGACCGCACTTTGATCTACGCCAGCGTCAGCAGGGGCTTCAAATCGGGTGGGTTCCAGGGGCAGTTGAGCTTTGACCCCAGCGTTCTGCAACCCTTCGACGATGAAAAACTCACCGCCTATGAAGTGGGGATCAAGACCCGCGTAGCGCCCAATCTTCAGGTGAATGCGGCGGTCTTCGATTATGAATATAGCGACGCGCAAATCTATGGCCCGCTCTTCGATTCGCCGATCGGGGTCTTGTTCGGTATCGCCAATGTCGGCAACGCGCGCGTCAAGGGCGCGGAGGCTGACGCCTGGTGGCGCCCGGCGGCCGGGCTCGACATACGCGCCGGCATCGGCTTCATCGATACGGAAGTGACCAAATCGGTGGTGGCCGGCGTGATGAAGGGCAGCGTGCTACCGAATTCACCGCGGCTGACCCTCAACGGCCTGGCAAAATATCAATGGGCGGTTTCGGATCGGGTCGATGCCGACATTGTCCTGTCGGGCAAATATCAAAGTCGGGTCCGCTTCGACATCGTTCGCAGCCCGTCTGAGGCAGTCGAGGGAGGCTATTTCGTCGGCAATGCCGAAGTCGGCGTTTCCGTGGACGACCACTGGCGAGCATCGCTGTGGTGCAAAAATATCTTCGATCGACTCTATCGCACCCAGGCCTTGAATACGAGTGTCGGCTGGACCCGCCAATATGGGGATCCCCGTACCGTCGGTGTCAATATTTCCTATCGATATTAGTCCATCAGCAGGGATGGCGACGACGGGAAGGGACGACGGCAGCATATGTGCTGCCGTCGTCCGGCAGCTTCCTTGAGATAGTGCGCGCCAGTGGCGAAGAAGAAGATATTGCTGCGCGGCATTGCCCTTCGGGTTCGGCATTATAGGCGCCGAAAACCCCCGGACAACCGAAGCGCTCATACATGAACCACAGATAATAGGTCCCGGTTAGGATATTGTCGCGCCGGGCATGGGGATCAGGCCCCGGCCCGAGCCGCGCTCGTATACGCTCTCGGCGCGGATGACCCTTTCGATCCATTCGACCGGGATGCCATAGCGCGCTGATACAGCTTGCGCGTGCCGATGCCGAGAAAATGGGCCGCCTGCACGGTATTGAGATGGCGACGGCCCGACGATCCGAGACGGTTTGGCTCAGCCGACGATCCAGCGGGGGCCCTCTTCGGTTGCAGCTCACTTCCCCCGTGGAGAATCAGACTGCGAGCCGCGCATAAAGAAAAGCTTTTGTGGGTGAAAATGTGGGAAAGTTTTGGGGCCTCGGTCGAAAAGGCCCGTTATTTCAATCCGCTAAGGGAAGAAAATGGAGGAGAGTGAGGGATTCGAACCCTCGGTACCGTTGCCGGCACTTCGCATTTCGAGTGCGACGCTTTCGACCACTCAGCCAACTCTCCTCGCTGAGAGGAGTGCCCCCTAGCGGCGGCCCGCGCGTCTTGCAACCCTCTCGTTACGATTTTGTCGCTGCCGGTCGTCGCCCCAAAGACGCTGGCAGGCGGGGCGGGCGGCTGCTAGCCGATGATGGGATCATCGGGGAGAGATACCGCGTGCCATTGACCGGAATAAGGGTGCTCGATTTCGGCCGCTATATCGCCGGCCCCTATTGCGCGGCGCTGCTCGCCGATTATGGCGCCGATGTCATCCGGATCGAGGCGCCGGGCGGCAACGACGACCGCTTCACCGTGCCGGTGGCGGGGGACGGGTCGGGCGCGATGTTCCTGCAGATGAACCGCGCCAAGCGCTGCCTGACGCTGAAACCCGGCAGCCCGGAGGGACGCGAGATCGTCCGCCGCCTCGTCAAGACCGCCGATGTCGTCGTCGCCAACCTGCCGCACGATGCGCTCGTCAGGCTGGGGCTCGATCACGACAGCCTGTCGGCGATCAATCCGCGCATCATCCTGGCGACTGCCTCGGCCTTTGGCAGCGAAGGGCCGCTCGCGAAGAATGTCGGCTTCGATGCGGTGGGGCAGGCGATGTCGGGGGCGGTGCATCTGACCGGCACGGCCGACCAACCCTATCGCGCGCAGGTCAATTATGTCGATTTCGGGACCGCGCTGCACACCGCGTTCGGCGTCCTCGTCGCGCTGCGCGAGCGCGAGGCAACGGGAAAGGGGCAATGCGTGTCGGGCTCCTTGCTCGGCACCGCGCTCGCGATGACCAATGCGCTCTCGATCGACCATGCGCTCAACGGCATCGAACGCCAGCCGATTGGCAATCGCAGCTATAGCTCGGCGCCGACCGACCTCTTTCGCACGCGCGACGGCTGGATCGTGACGCAGATCGTCGGCGGCGGCATCTTCGCGCGCTGGGCGGCGCTGGTCGGCCGACCCGAACTTGTCGATGATCCGCGCTATGGCAGCGATATATTGCGCGGCGACAATGGCGAGGAACTGAGCGTCATCATGCAGCAATGGTGCATCGGCCGCACGCGCGACGAAGCGATCGCGGCGCTGGGCGAGGCGCGTGTCCCCGCCGCGCCGGTCTTGCGGCCCGACCAGGCGCTGGCCCAGCCGCAGGTCGCGGCGATGGGACTGGTCGAGCCGGTGCCCTATCCGGGCGCATCGGCAAAGGTGCCGTTGATCCGTGCCCCGATCCATCTGTCGGCAAACGCCAAGCCCGCACCCACGCGCGCACCGCGGCTCGGCGAGCATAGCGACGCGATCCTCGCCGAGCTCGGTTACGACATCGACGCGATTTCGGCTTTGCGGGCGCAAAATATTATTTGACCCGCCGGTGCTGGACGGCGCCATTCCGGTGCATTAGATACCGGTCAGTATAAAATTTAGCGCAGGAGTTCCTGATGACCGATCAAGCCGACTATGTTCCGCCCAGCATCTGGACATGGGACAAGGAAAGCGGCGGGCGTTTCGCCAACATCAACCGCCCCGTCGCCGGCCCGACGCACGACAAGGACCTGCCGATCGGCAAGCATCCGCTCCAGCTCTATTCGCTCGGCACGCCCAATGGGGTGAAGGTCACCGTGATGCTCGAGGAATTGCTCGCGGCAGGCCATGGCGGGGCCGAATATGACGCATGGCTCATCAATATCGGCGAAGGCGACCAGTTTTCTAGCGGCTTCGTCGGCGCCAATCCGAACAGCAAGATTCCCGCGCTCGTCGATCGCAGCGGCGCCGCGCCGATCCGCGTCTTCGAATCGGGGGCGATCCTGATCCATCTGGCCGAGAAATTCGGCGCCTTCCTGCCCACCGATCCGGCGCAGCGCGCCGAGACGCTGTCGTGGCTGATGTGGCAGATGGGCAGCGCACCCTTCCTCGGCGGCGGTTTCGGTCATTTCTATGCCTATGCGCCGTTTAAGCAGGAATATCCGATCAACCGCTATGCGATGGAAGTGAAGCGCCAGCTCGACGTGCTCGACCGGCAACTCGCGACCAGCGAATATATCGCGGGGTCGGACTATACGATCGCCGACATGGCGATCTGGCCCTGGTATGGCGCGCTCGCGAAAGGCCTCGTCTATGACGCGGGCGAATTCCTGCAAGTGCAGGATTATAGCCATGTCCAGCGCTGGACCGACCAGGTCGCGGCGCGCCCGGCGGTAAAGCGCGGGCGGATGGTCAACCGCGTGGTCGGCGACCCCGCCAGCCAGCTTCGCGAACGCCACGACGCCTCGGATTTCGACCTGCGCACCCAGGACAAGCTCGAGGTCGAACAGCCCGCCGAATGACGGATTCTCTGCGCGCTTCTTGCCGCCGCGGTTAACGTCCCGGCAGGAAGCGCGGATTTGCGGGCGGCGCGCGCCCGGCGCTTTTGCGTAAAATTCGTAAGATCGGGGCAGCGCCGCCTCGACCCCGCCTTCATCGACCGGCGCCATGCTGGGGGGATGATGGCTTCCGATCCTTCGCTGCGGTCCGCTCGCTCGTTTCCCGCCCGTCTGGCGCGAAGCGAGCGGGCGGCCGCGATGGTTGAGATGGCGCTCGTGCTGCCGCTCTTCCTCGCGCTCCTGATGGGCATATTGGTCTACGGCCAATATTTCCTGCTCGCGCACAGCGTCCAGCAGGCGGCGAACGACGGCGCCCGCGCCGCGATCGTCGGCCTCGACGCCGCCGACCGTAGCGCCATCGCGGTCCGCGCCGTCGATCGCAGCATGCACGCGATCGCGGGCTTCGTCCCCTCAACACGCAGCGTCGCGGTCAGCGAGACCGGCGACGCGGTGACGGTCGCCGTCGCCTATAGCGTCCCGCCCACCAGCCTCATCCGATCCTCCTTCGTCCCGTCGCCGGGCAATGTCATCCGCGCCCGTGCGACCTTTGAGCTTCCGGTGGATTGACGATGGCGGCTCTGCGCAATTTTTCGGCGGATCGGCGCGGCGGCATCAGCATCGCCACCGCTTTCGCGCTCGCGATGCTGATCGGATCGGCGGCGCTCGCGGTCGATATCGGTTCCTTCTCGCTCGACCGCCGCAAGCTCCAGGGGATCGCCGACGCCGCCGCGCTCGCCGCGGCCGGACGACCGGGGGCGGAGCGCGCGGCCGCCGAGCGGATCATCGCCGCCAATTGCAATTGCAACATCGTCATCGCGTCGCTGACGCCGGGCACCTATCGACCCGACCCGGCCGTGCAGGCCGAACGGCGTTTCACCGCCGGCGGAAGCGCGCCGAACGCGGTGCGCATCGTGCTGACGCGCGACCGGCCGATGGTCTTCGGCCGCTTTTTGACCGGCCGCGACGAGACGGTCATCGGCGCATCGGCGACCGCGGCGCGGCGGGGCTATGCCGCCTTTTCGCTCGGCTCGCGCGTCGCGGCGCTTCACGGCGGGGTGCCGAACGCGCTGCTCTCCGCGCTGACCGGAAGCCAGGTCAAGCTGTCGGTGATGGACTATAACGCGCTGGCGAATGCCGACATCGACCTGCTCGCTTTTTCGGACGCGCTGCGCACCGAACTCGGCGCCAATGTGCTGACGTTCGGCCAGACCCTCGACACGCAGGCGACGCTGCCGCAAATACTGTCGGCGCTGGCGGCGGCAAGCGACGGCCAGGCCGCGACGGCGCTCAGCACGCTGGCCACGAACGCGGTGCCGACAAGCCTTTTCCCCTCGCGCGCGATCGACCTTGGCCCGCGGTCGTCGAGCATCCGCGTCGATGAAGCGAATCCGGTGAAGGTCAACGCCATGAGCCTGCTGCGCTCGATGCTGCTGCTCGCCAACGCGAACCGCCAGGTCGACCTGTCGGTCGCCAGCAACCTGCCCGGCGGGTCGGGGGTCGATATCGCGCTCCTGATCGGCGAACCGCCCGCGGACTCGCCGCTGATCGCGATCACCGACACGCAGCAGGTCGTCGTGCGAACCGCGCAGGTGCGGCTGAAACTGGTGACCAAGGTCGCGCTGCCGCTCGCGAGCGTCGAGATCCCGGTCTATGCCGAATTGGGATCGGCGTCGGCGCGGATCACCGATATCGATTGCTTCGCGGGGAACAGCGACGCGGTGACGCTCGGTATCACGACTTCACCCGCGAAGCTGGCGATCGGCAAGGTCGCCGACAGCGATTTTCAGGACATGCAGCGCCCGCTCGATCCCGAGCCGGTCAAGCTCGTCAAGCTGCCGCTCGCCAGCGTCGAGGGGAAGGCCGAACTCGTCCTGTCCGATCTCAACGAAAAGCCTGCGCGCTTCACCCGCGACGAGATCGACGACGGCATGGTCAAGACGGTCGAAAGCAGCGGCCTGGTCGCCGGGGCGGCGAAGTCGCTCGCCGACCGGATCGACCTCAAGGTCAATGTCCTGGGCCTCGGCCTCAACGCCCTGTCGGGGGTGGTCGGCGAGGCGCTGGGCCTCGCCGCGCCGGTGCTCGACGGGGTGCTGGAGGGGCTGACCGGAGTGCTCGGCGTCCATATCGGCGAGGCCGACGCCCGGGTGAACGCGCTGCGCTGCGGCCGGGCCAAGCTCGTTTGACCCCACATCGGCGCCGATCCGGACCGGCTTGCCGGCCATCGGCGGCGCGCGCCACCCATAAGGAGGCAAGGGGCATCAAGGGGAGGCACAAGTGGCGAGGGTCGGGGAAACGCAGCGCGTATCGGCGGCGGACTTTATCCGGGGTTTCGGGAATTGGCGATTGCAGGCGGCGCAGAGGCCGGTCGTGGTGACGCATCATGGCAAGGATGCGCATGTGCTGATCTCGCTCGACGATTATCGTCGGCTCGGCGACGCGGGCGTACCCGCATCGGCGTTACGGGACTCGCTCGCCGACCTGGTCGAATCGATCCGCGACGCGGTGATCGTCATCGATCGCGAACGCCGGATCGCCGCGGTCAATCCGTCGGCGTCGGACATGCTCGAAATCGCGGCGGCGGACCTGATCGGCCACCCGCTCGCCGACGCCGTGCCCGCGCTCGGTCATCACCTTCTCCTCGCCCATGTCAACCGGCTGCTCGATCATCGCGAGCGTTTCGCGGGCGAGGTGCCGGGGCTGCTGCGGCCGCGCCAATGGCTGCGCGTCGACCTGGTGCCGCTCGCCGTCGGCGGCGCGATCATCCTTCGCGACATCAGCGCCGCGATGGACGAACAGGGGGCGGGCGATGCGCGCCGCGCACTCGCCGATGCCATCGAGGCGCATGGCGCGATCGGCCGCGCGGTCCTGTCGGTCCGCGAGGCGATCGAGGATGCGAACGAAGCCCTGACCGCGATGGTCGGCGTCGATCCCGCCGCGATCCGCCGGGTGCGCTTTTCGGCGCTGATCGCGATGGGCGAGCGCGCGGCTTTTCTCGACGCGCTGGAAACCCTGTTCCGCACCGGCACGCCGTCGCGCCTGCCTTCCGCGCTGGTGACGCGCGAAGGCACCGTGCTACCGGTCGCGCTGGCGATGGCCGAGCGGCGCGGCGCCTATGCCAGCGAAGGCGCGGTGGTGGTCGTGACTAAAACCAATTGCCGCGCGTGATCGCGTCGCTGCCGGCGGGAAGCGAATAGCTGTCGCCATCCTCGCCGACGATCAGCGGCCCAGCGAACTTGCTCTTCGCATCACCCAGGAACGCCGCGTCGAGATAGCGCATCGGGTAGGGCGGGACGATGTGGGTGAGCACCAGCATCTTCACATGCGCGGTCTCGGCGCTTTCGGCCGCCTGCGCGGGGCTGGCGTGATAATCGAGAATGTCGTGCATGATCTGCGCCGTCTGCGGGCGTCCCGTCACCTTCAACCGGGCGGCGAGCATCAACAGCATCTCGGGCTGCAAGGCTTCGTGGATCAACAGGTCGGTGCCCTTGGCCATGGCTTCGACCATCGGCGACTTGGCGGTGTCGCCGCTGATCACGACGCTGCGGCCCTTGTAATCGAAGCGATAGCCGACCGCGGGCTGGACCGGGTGATGATCGACCGGAAAGGCGGTGACCTTGAGCCCGCCGGCCGCGTACACCACGACCGGCCCCGTGGGCACCGCAAAGGGCATCGCGGTCGCGCCCGCGGCGGCGGGCGGCGTGATCACCGGGCCATGGTGCGCGGTGCGATAGCCATTGTCGGCGGCATAAGCGGCGTTGAAGCCGCCGACCACCGCCTCGATCCCGGTCGGGCCATAGACGGGGAGGGGGCTCTTGTTGCCGCTTCCCGTCCAGCGCAGCAGCATCATCGGGCCGAGGCCGTCGATATGGTCCGAATGATAATGAGTCAGGAACAGCGCGCGAATCTCGCCATTGGGCAGGCCCATCAACGCGATGTTGCGCGCGCCACCTTCGCCGGCATCGACGACGAACATCGCCTTGCCCGCGATCACCACCGTGCAGGCGCCCGCGCGGTCGCGGTTGGGCAGCGGCGATCCGGTGCCGCACAGGCCGACATGCAATCCGTCGGGCAGCTTGGCGAGACTGTCGCGCCCGGCCTGGCTGTCGAGACCGCGCTGATAGAGCCACAGGCCGATCGGCCGCTGGAACAGCATCGCCGCGCCCCCCGCGACGACCAGCAACAACAGGAGCGCCGTTAGCGCCCGCAAGCTTTTTTTCATGGTCCCCTCCCACCCCATTTTCCCGCTCCGGTGGTGGCGTGGTTTGACTTTGAAAGGTTCGATTACCCCCTTCGTCGCCCCGGACTTGATCCGAGGCGACGAGGAAACAAAATCATGCGTTGCTTTTCAAACTACCTCGCCACCATCGTTCTGCACCGCTGGACAAGCCGCGACGCAGGGCGCAGTCTTTCACAAAGCGTTGCGACCTGCAACTTACCTTTACGTAAACGTGAGCGCTTATTATAAGGGCGCCATGACCCAATGGGAGAATCGATAATGGACATGGAGTTCAGCCCCGAAGACCTCGCCTTCCAGAAGGAAGTGCGCGAGTTCATCGCCGAAAATTACCCCGCCGAATTGCGCGGCAAGCAGGATGAAGGCGACGAGCTGGGCAAGGAGGATTTCCTCGCCTGGCACCGCATCCTTTACAAAAAGGGCTGGGTCGCCCCCGCGTGGCCGGTCGAATATGGCGGCACCGGCTGGACCCCGACGCAGCGCTTCATCTTCTCCGAGGAAACCGCGCGCGCCGACTGCATCCGTCTGATGCCCTTCGGCCTCGCGATGGTCGGCCCGGTGATCTACACCTTCGGCACCCCCGAGCAGAAAGCCCATTTCCTGCCGCGCATCCTGTCGGGTGAGGATTGGTGGTGCCAGGGCTATTCGGAACCCGGCGCGGGCTCCGACCTGGCAAGCCTGCGCACCGCGGCGGTGCGTGACGGCGACGATTATATCGTCAACGGGCAAAAGACCTGGACGACGATGGCGCAGCACGCCGACTGGGGCTTTTTCCTGGTCCGCACCGACAAGGACGCCAAGCAGCAGGAAGGTATCAGCTTCCTTCTCGTCGACATGAAATCGCCCGGCATCACCGTGCGCCCGATCATCACGCTGGGCGGCGAGCATGAGGTCAACGAGGTGTGGCTCGAGGACGTCCGCGTGCCGCAGTCGCAGCGCGTCTATGAAGAGAATAAGGGCTGGACCTGCGCCAAATTCCTTCTCGCGCACGAACGCACCGGCATCGCCGGGGTCGCATCGTCGAAACGCGGGATCGAGAAGGTGAAGGAGATCGCGCGCACCGAACTCGATGGCGACAAGCCGCTGTTCGCGAACCCCTTCTTCAAGCGCAAGCTCGCCGAGCTTGAAATCGACCTGACCGCGCTCGAATTCACCGAACTGCGCAGCCTTGCGGGCGCCAATGCCGGCAAGGGACCGGGGCCCGAATCGAGCCTGCTCAAGATCAAAGGCAGCGAAATCCAGCAGCGCCTGACCGAATTGACGCTGGAGGCGGTCGGCCATTATGGCGCGCCTTATTTCCGCGGCTTCGGCGCCAACGACCTTGGGGGCGACAACGAGCATCCGATCGGCCCCGACTATGCCCATCGCGCCGCGCCGACCTATTTCAACATGCGCAAGACGACGATCTATGGCGGGTCGAACGAGATTCAGCGCAACATCATCGCGAAGATGGTGCTCGGATTGTGACAGCGTCGTCCCCGCGAAAGCGGGGGCCGCAATCGGCCTGACTCAGCGCCGCAATGACAACCTACAGCGGCCCCCGCTTTCGCGGGGGCGACGGGGACGATAAAATGGATTTCACCTATACCGAAACGCAGGACATGATCCGCGACACGCTGTCGCGCTTCCTTGCCGACACTTATGATTTCGAGACGCGCCAGAAGTTCATCAATGGCGATACCGGCCGCGATCCCGCGATCTGGACCGCGCTCGCGCAGGACCTGGGGATGCTCGGTGCGGCGTTCAGCGAAGAGCAGGGCGGCCTCGGCGGCGGCGCGCTCGAAAATGCGATCATCATGGAAGAACTGGGCAAGGTCATCGCGATCGAGCCCTATCTGCCGACCGTCGTCATCGCGGGCGGCGCGCTCAAGGCCGTCGGCGGCGCGCAGGCCGACGCGATGATCCCCGAAATCATCGCGGGCAACGCGATCGTCGCGTTCGCCTATGCCGAACCGCAGGGCCGCTACGACCTCGCGAACCTGCGCACCACCGCGAAGAAGGATGGCGCGGGCTATGTGCTGAACGGCCACAAGAGCACCGTCTATGCCGCACCCTGGGCGAGCCACCTGCTCGTCACCGCGCGCACCGGCCGCAATCAGCGCGACAAGGATGGCGTGTCGCTGTTCCTGATCGACGCCAATCTGGCGGGCATCGTCCGCCGCGACTATCCGACTGTCGACGGCAGCCGCGCGTCCGAAATCTATTTCGAGAATGTCGCGATCCCCGGCGACGCCTTGCTCGGCGGCGAAGGGACGGGCTTGCCGCTGATCGAACAGATCGTCGACGAAGCGACCGTTGCGGTCTGCGCCGAGGCGACCGGCGTGATGCAAAAACTCCACGAAGGCACGCTCGAATATACCCAGCAACGCAAGCAGTTCGGGCTGCCGATCGCCAAGTTCCAGGTCCTCCAGCACCGCATGGTCGACATGTTCATGGAGGTCGAGCAGGCGCGTTCGATGACGGTCATGGGCACGCTGAAGCTGGATCTGCCCGCGAACGAGCGCATGGCCGCTGTCTCGGCCTGCAAGAGCAAGGTCGCGCGCGGCGCGAAGTTTGTCGGCCAGAATGCGATCCAGACCCACGGCGGCATCGGCATCACCCAGGAGCTGGCGATCGGCCATTATTTCAAACGCGCGACGATGATCGAGGGCCAGTTCGGCAGCGCCGACTATCACCTGGATCGCTACGAGCGCATCGCGCTGGCGGATTGATTACCATTCGTCATTGCGAGGACCCCGGACTTGATCCGGGGGACGAAGCAATCTCCAGCTATCGTCCTGAAAGGGTGTGGGCTGGAGATTGCTTCGCTCCGCTCGCAATGACGAATTCTAATACGCCACATCCACCGCAATCCGGATCGTGCGGGGGCGGAGCGGGGTGACATAGCCCGCACCGCCCTCGACGAACGGCGTGCCGAGCGCGAAGCGGTTGCCGCGCGCGTCGAATATATTGGTCAGCGTCAGCGACAGGCCGCGATGTTCGCTGCCGAGGCGTAGCGCGAGGCCGGTATCGATATAATCGCCCTGGCCTTCGCCAAGCACCGGGCCGATGCCCAGCCGCGACGGCCCGATATAGTTCGCCCAGCCGTTGACGCGCAGTTCCGTATCGGCGTCGACAGGCGCGACATAGGTCACCGCGCCGCGAACCGCGTGGCTCGCGACATTGGGGATGCGGCCCAGCTTGGCGGGCGCATCGGCAAAGGCCGCGAGCGCCAGCGCCGACAATTCGTCGACGCGGCTGTGGTTATAGACCGCGCCGAGATCAAAGGATAGCGCGGCGACCGGCCGGAACGCGACCGCTCCCGAAAGGCTCGTGATCCGGCCGTCGCCGATATTGGCGGTCGTCGGAAAGCCGTTGCCGTCGATGAAGTCCGCCTGGATGTCGCGCCAGCGCGTATACGACACCGACACGTTGGCGTCGAACGGCGTGCGCCCTTTCTCGCCAAAACGGACCCCGCCTTCCCAGGTTCGCACCTGGTCGTTGCGGAAACGGCGCACGAAATCGCCGTCGATGGCAAGGCCGCCCGGACGAAATCCCTCCTGATAGCGGGCATAGAGGCGGAAATTGTCGAACGGCGTGGCAAGCAACGAGAAAGAGGGGAGAAGGTCGGTTTCGGTGCGATGCGCCGTCGTCGCGCGCCCGGCAAAGGCGATGGCGAAGGGCACGCCATCGGCCTCGCCGCCAAGCCGCGCGTGCGAGATGCGCCCGCCCGCCGAAACGATCACATGCGGCAGCAATTCCACCGTGCCCTCGGCATAGCCGGTGAATTCGGTGATCTCATTCGTCACCCCCGGCACGGTGGCGCGCAGCAGCGTGCTTCCATATTCGCGCCGCTGCCGCGTGCGATTATCGATGAAGCTGGTGCCGATGACCCAGCCGAACCCGTCGAGGAACGGCCGCGACAACCGGGTTTCGCTGACGAACATGCGTGTGCGGTTGTTCTGATCGAGGATCCGGGGGTCTTCGCCGGGCTTGCCCGCGTCGAACCGCTCGAACAGGCGGTGACTGACAAACGCGTTCGACGTCTGGAAATGCAGATCGTCCCAGTCTTTCTGGATCACGATGGTGCCAAGCCCGTATCGCGCCTTCGCGCCCTGTTCGACCAGCGAACTGCGCGTCAGCGGCGGGGCATTTTTGTCGGCATATTGCGCGTCGTCGGAGGTGATCGCCTGATAGACGCCCCCGATATCTACGGTCCAATTGTCACCAAGCTCGACCCGCGCGGCGGCGCGTCCGCCCCAGATCCGGGTGCGATTGACGTCATTCTTCCCCAGCAACGGATTGTCGATATAGCCGCCGTCGGTCAGCATATAGCCGACCAGGCGCACCGCGCTGCCGCCGTCGCCGACCGGCACGTTGACGATGCCCGCGATATCGCCGCCGGGTTCACCATGCTGCGTGGCGGAGACGCCCGCGATCGCCTGCAGCCGCGTCTCGCGCGGATCGGGCGCTTTCGGCACCGAGCGGATGATCCCGCCAAGCGATCCCGCGCCATAAAGCGTGCCCTGCGGCCCCTCGAGCACCTCGACGCTGTCGATGTCGTAAAGGCGCAGATCGGGGTCGGGCGCGTTGTAGCTGAGCCGGACGTCGCCCAGATATTGCCCGACCGTTGCCTGCGTCGGGCCGGTGAAGCTCGAATCGGCGATGCCGCGAATGAACAGCTTGTTGCGCCCGGCCCCGAGATAGGTCGAGGAAATCGTCGCCACGCGCGACAGGATCGAATCGGTTCCGCGCTCACCGCCAAACGCCAGATCGTCGCCATCCAGCCGGGTCGCGACGCCTGCGAAATGCGAATAGGGAAGGTCGGTCTTGCTCGCGGTGACGATGATCGCCTCGTCCGCCGACGCGACCACGGGCGCCGGTTCGCGCGCACGCGGCTGCGGCGCCGCGCGCGGTGGCGCGCGTCTCGCGATGTTCGGCGACGGCGCGCGGCGCTCGATCCGCCAACTCGTCGCATTGACCCGCACCGCCCGCGCATCGGTGCCGGCAAGCATCTGTTTCAGTGCGCGCTGCACGTCCATGCGCCCGCGCACCGGCCGGACGTCGGCTTGCCACAGCCGCGCGTCGGCGACGCTGATGCTGACGCCCGCCTGGCGACTGAGTTGCGGCAGCGCCGTCGACAGCGCCCCGCCGGGCACGTTGAACGCCCGCTCCTCGGCCGCCGCGACCTGCGCCGGCAGGCCGACAAGCGCGAGGGCCAGCAGGGGCATTTGCCAGCGCGCCATGTTAACGTGTCAGCACCCAGCCGTCGCCGCGACGCTCGGCGATGGTGCCCGACAGCGCCGCGAGATCGGCGACCGTCCGCGCACGGTCCTTGTCGATGATCAGCGCGCCGCGGAACGATTGCCCCGCGGCATCGGGGGCGACCGCGACCTCGATCCCCGCCGTGCGCCTCAGATCCTCGGCAACGATGGAGAGCGGCGCGTCATTATAGACGAGAAGCCCGGTGCGCCAGCCGCCGACGTTGGCGATATCGATCGGATGCACCCGCGGCGGCTTGGCGTCGGCGTCGCCGGCCTCGATCGCCTGCCCGGCGGTGACGCGAACCTTGTCGCGCTGCGGGTTATAGAGAACCACGCCCTCCGACACCGCGACCGAGGTCCGGCGGTCGCGGCGAACGACGTTGAACGCGGTGCCGAGGTCGACGATGCGCGAAGCTCCAGCCTCGACGACGAACGGATCATCCTCGCGGTGAATGACATGGAACATCGCCTCGCCCGATTCCAGCCGGGCGAAGCGCGGGCGGTCCTTGTCGAGCTCAAGGACCGATGCGCCATTGATCTCGATCTTCGACCCGTCAGCGAGCGTGATCGAGCGATGCTCGCCCGCCGCCGTCTCGATCCGGTTCGGGTCGCCGAACAAGCCGAGCTGCGGCAGGGCGACCACCGCGACAAGCGCCGCCGCGACGGCGCCGCCGAACCAAGCCCGCCGCGACGGACGGCGCGGGGTTTCGGGCCTGATCACGACCGATGGCGCATGCTCGGGCGGCAGCGCGTCAAGATCGCGGTCGAGGCTCGCGAGCGCGTCGTACAGGTCCGCATGGTCGGGGTCTTCGGCCAGCCAGTCGGTGAAGCCGTCCCAATCGGCGAAGGCGGGGTCGCGCTGCCGGATGATCCAGTCGGTCGCCCGCGCCTCGGCGGCGGTTCTTGCATCGTCAGCCATCGAACGACCTCCTCGTCCTGGCGATCACGGCATAGACTTTGCGCAGATCGGCTTCGACGGTGCTCAGGCTGACGCCGATTTCGGCCGCGATATCGCGCTGCTGGATGCCGTCGACGCGAAAGCGGCGAAAGATGCGCGCCGGACGCTCGCCGGTCGCCGCGATCGCCTGTTCGACCAGCGCCAATTGCTCGCGAGAGATCAGCGTCGCCTCGGCGGAGGGGCCTTCGGCGATCGTCACATCGCTCCACGCCGCGTCGCGCAGGGCGCTTTGCCGCGCCGAACGATAGCGGTCGAGCATCAGATTGTTCGCCGCGCGCATCACATAGGCGAGCGGTTCGGCGATCGGCCCCACGCCGCGTTCGGTCAGCCGCATCCACAAATCCTGAAACAGATCCTCGGCCATATCGTCCGCGCCGCGCACCTTCAGAAAACGCACGATGCGGTCGCGGTTGGCGAGCAACACGCCTTCGATGCCCTGGACGGCGTCGGTTCGATCACTCGCATCGGTCATGGATTGCTTACCGCGGAATGCCATTGTCTGTCGGCACGCGCCAAACCGGCGCGCCCCGTTCGGCCCCCTGATGATGCCGCCATATAGCGCCAGACGCCCGCCATGCAACCGCGTCGGCATGGCGGGGCCGGGATCGCGGGCAAGAGCGGGCTGGAATATCATCATCTCCTTTTCATCCTTCGAGCCTTGGCAAGGGGGAAGCCGGGGGTAGGGAGGGGCTTCCCCCTTGCTGCGGGCCAGCCGCGGAGGGGGCTACAGGCCGACCCGCAGGCTCGCACGGAACGCCCAGCCGATGTGGCTTTGCTGTTCTTCCGCTGACACTTCGCCGGCGACCTGAAAGGCCGAATTGCCGGCGACGCCGCGGAACCGGCCGACCCAGCCGCTCGTGCGATCCTCTGGGACGAGGGTGAAGGGGGTGCCGTCCTTGAACGACGCCACGGTGGCGCCCAGCGAACCGCCGACGATCTCGCGGCGCCCGCCTTCGAGCTCGAAGCGCGTCCAGCCGTCATATTCGTCGGTGCCGCCGAACTGGAGGCCGAGCGCCACGGTGCCCGACACCGCCAACTCGTCGCTGCTGCGGCCACCCACCGTCAGGTCGAGCGCATCGCCGCCGCCCGATTCGGCATAGCCGTCTTCCTTCAGCCGGTAATAATCGACCGCGACGGTCGGGCGGATCGTCAGCCCGCCGAGGCGCCCGTCCTTGGCGATCGAGCCCGACGCCGAATAGAGCGTCGCGTCCCATTTGCCGCGCATCGTCTTGTCGATATCCTCGGCGCGAAAGACGCGCGTGCCTTTCAGGCTGATCGGCGCGCCCGACACGCGGGCGTTCGCCATCCAGCCGTCGGACTGGAGCCGCCAGTGCAGCGCGCCCTCGAACTGGCTCGACGACACTTCGCTGTCGTTGCTGCTGTTGCCGTCCTTGCCGCTCAGGAAGGCGATCGAGCCGCCGAAATTGCCGACGTCGCTCTTGATCTCGGCGCCGAGCGACAGGCCCCAACCGCTGATATTATAACCCGCGGTCTGCCCAACCCCCTTTGCGGTGCCCCACATCGCCTGGTTGACCCAATAACGCCACTTGCCCTCGTCCTGGAACGGCGCGTTCGGATCCTGCAGATAGCGCGCCAGCGCGCGCGAACCCGAGGTGACGGTCTCGAAGACCCCGCCTTCATGCTCGGGCAGCATCTGCCGCAACTGGTTGTGGAACTGGTCGCCGTCGGTGATGCCAAGGAACACGTCCTCGACCTTCTGGTCGGCGGTCACCGCGTCGATCACCGCGTCGAACGCGCTCGTTTCGGAGCGGTTGAGGCCCAGGTCCGTGGCGCTCTTGCGCGACACATTGACGATGAGCTGGGTGGCGTTCGAGCTGAGCGTGCCCTTGTAGAGGAAGGGAAGCAGCGTCGATTCGGTCGTCAGATTGTCGGCGCCCGCCAGCGTCCCGGCGGTCAGCACGACATGATTGCCCTCGGCATTCTCCAGGCTCGACAGTTTGAGCGCCAGCTTCGAATCCGCCGCAAAGCTGGCATTGCCGCCAACGGTCAGCGCCGTCCCGGTGCTGCCGTCGTCGAGCGTCACCGCCAGCACGCCCTTGCCCGTGACCGCCAGCGAAGCGATCGACGCCGCGCCGCTCACGTCGAAGGTGCCGCCATCGACCGACACCGCCAGCCCCTGCGAATTGGCGAGGCTGCCCGAGAAGCGCGACGTGCCGCCGATGGTCAGCGCATCGCTGCCGCCGCCAAAATCGACGCTGCCGCTGAATACCGAGGTGCCGCCGAGCGCCATCGTGTCATTGCCGCCGCCAAAGCGCGCATTGCCCGCGTAAGTGGCGTCGCCCGACATCGCCAGGCGATTGTCGCCCGCGCCGAAATAGCTGTTTCCCTTCACCGAACCGTCGGCGATGTCGAACAGGTCATCGCCGCCGCCAAAGCGGACGTCGCCGACGATGCTCGGCGCCGCGATGCCGCTGGCGACCGCAGTCTGCTTGACCGCCGCGCCATTACCGTTCGCCGACAGGTCGATCGCGATGTTGCGATCCGACGTGGCGGCGGCGCCGGTGGCGCTGATGATGCCGCTGTTTTCGATCGTGTCGACGCTGCCCGACAGATCGACGATCGCGCGCGCGGTGCCCGCATCTCCCGCCGCCTTGGCGCTGATCGATCCACTGTTGCGGATCAGACCGACGTCGCCGCCCGCCTCGACCAGGATGCCGGTGGAGATCGCGGAGGCGTCCTTGCCGCCCGACGCCTCGACCTTGCCCGCGACGCGGATTTCGGGAGTCGTCGCACCGCTGCCGACGCGGATCGCCGTCGCCGACGCGCCGTTCGAGAGGGCGGACACGCTGCCGCCAATCCCGATGCCGCCGGCGATCGTCACGTTGCGGCCCATGCCGCCGAGTTGGATCGCGGTCGCGTCCTTGCCCGCATACAGGCCGTTGCCGACGACCCCGCCGTCGATGATCAGCCCCAGGCCGGTGCCGGTGCCCGCGACCGCGCCGATCGCGATATCCTGGCCCGCCGAACCGATGCGCAGCGCCGGGGCCGAACCATAGGATTGGATCGAGCCCGACCCTTCCTTGGCGTCCTCGATGCCGTCCTTGTCCTCATCCTTGTCGTCGGGCTTGGTGTCTTTCGGGGGCACGGCGACGACGATGCCGCCGGTGACATTGCCTTCGATCGACAGCGCCGGGCCGCCGATCAGCAGGTCGTCGGCGTCGAGCTTCGACGGGTCGGCGGGGGCCGTGGTATAGCGATAGCCGGTCGACGTCAGCGTGCCCTGCACGACGAGCGCGCCGTTGATATCGCCCGCGAGCCGCGCGGCGACGGCATTTTCGCCGACCGCGGTGATCGTCCCGGCCAGGCGGACATTGCCGGTCACGTCCTGCAAACCGACGCCGAGCGCATTGTCGCCGAGCACCGAAATCTTGCCGTCGGTGGTGAAATTGCCGGTCAGCGGCCCGCCGAGGCGGATGCCCGCCGAATCATTGCCCTCGACCGTGATTTCGCCGCTGTTGAGGATTTGCCCGGTAAAGGCGCCGCCGGTCGCGATGCCGGTGCGGCCGCTGCCCACCGCATAGGGGCCGTCGATGTCGCCATCCTTGTCGATGTCGGTCGGCGCATAGCTTTCGTCGATGATGATCTTGCCGGTCGCCGAATTGGTGATCGTGCCGCTGACCCCGGCGTTCGCGAAAATGCCGGTCGCGCCGTCCGCATTGGTGATCTGGATCGTGCCGTCGTTGACCAGCTTGTTGTTGCTGTCGATGGTGACCGCGGTGCCGCTCGTCGGCTTGACCGACCCCGCCGAGGTGATCTTCACATCGTCGGCGGCGCCCGATTTGACCGTCGAGGTGCGCACCGGCGTGGTCGTCGCGGTGCTGATGCTGGTTTCGGCATGAGCGGTGGTGGAAAGAACGGCGGCGAGGCAGGTGGAGGCCAGCAAGATCTTGCGCATGAAATCCCTCTTTTGATGTCGACCGGGTGTTCCCGGAACCGACCTCAAGACGGAGGCGTCAGACGGCAGCCTTGGAGAAATTTGATCGCAAGAAACGGGGCGGAGCGCCGCGGTGCCGCGGATAGGGACGGACCCCTCGCCACGACGAAGGACGATCATGCCGATCCACGACATTTCCCGCAGCGCCGCCGACCTCGACAGGAACGCGCTCGCCGCCGATCTCGGCGCCAGAGGCTGGCACCTCGTTCCCGGCCTGCTGTCACCGGCTCGATGCGCCGAACTCAAGGCGGATTATGCGGCCGACGCTCTCTACCGCAGCACGATCTCGATGCAGCGGCATGGGTTCGGACGTGGTGAATATCGTTACTATCGCTATCCGCTGCCCGACCTCGTCGCGGCCCTTCGCACGGCCTTCTATCCGCCGCTGGCGCGGCTCGCGAACGATTGGGCCGCGATGCTCGGGCGCGCGTCGCTATACCCCGCCGACCATGCCGCCTTCCTCGCACAATGCGCGCTCGCCGGCCAACCGCGCCCGACGCCGCTGATCCTCAGATACGGCGCCGGTGACTATAATTGCCTGCATCAGGATCTTTACGGCGAACTTCATTTTCCGTTCCAGATCGCAATCCTGCTGTCGCAGCCGGGCGCGGATTTCGACGGCGGCGAATTCATCCTCACCGAACAGCGCCCGCGCATGCAATCGCGCCCGCACGTCGTGCCGCTGAAACAGGGCGATGCGGTGATCTTCGCGGTCAACGAAGCCCCGCGCCAGGGCAGCCGCGGCCCCTATCGCGTCAAGCTGCGCCATGGCGTCAGCGAAATCCGCCGCGGCGAGCGCTTCACGCTGGGCGTGATCTTTCACGATGCCGGGTAAGGGCGCGAAGCTCCGATTATATTGCAAGTTTCGGCGTCGATGAGGAATTGAATGGCCTGAAACGGTCGGAAGCTTCCCTGTCCATTATCATCACCCTGAACTTGTTTCAGCATGACGAGGTTTAAAGACGGCAATCGACCGGAGGCCGTCATAGCCGCGAGGCGGCCTCAAAATAGATTCGCGCAGAGGCGCAGAGAACGCAGAGGAAAAGCGTTTTCCTCTTTGCGATCTCTACGGCCTCTGCGCGAATTTTCTTATTCGTTTGAAAGAGATTCGGTGCCGACCAAAGAGCTACGTTCGGCAGTTTCCCGCCCCAAAACCGCCGCTCACAATGAGGTCGCGCATTACACAGAAAAGTGGCGGACAGGGTGGGATTCGAACCCACGGTGAGCTTGCACCCACGGCGGTTTTCAAGACCGCTGCCTTAAACCACTCGGCCACCTGTCCGTCGGCGCCGACATAGCGCGCACCGGCTTCGCGGCAAGCAAAAGATTGCGGGCTCGGTTCGCCGCGCGAATGACTCGACCCGTCTCGCGGCGGATGGCGAAGCCGCGTGCATCTGGTTCAATCCGACTCTATGGGGTGGGACATGATGCACGCTAGAGGTTTCAGAATCGGACGTCTTTCCAGCCTGCTGGGCTTTACGCTCTCGGCTTGGTCGATGGTGATGGCAGGCCCGCTCTACGCGCAGAGCGGCGATGCCGGCTTTGACACTTATGTCCAGTCGCTGTGGCCGAAGGCAGAGGCGCGCGGCGTTTCGCGCGCGACGTTCGACCGGGTGACGACCGGGCTGCGCTATAATCCGCGCGTCATCGCGCTCGACCGCGACAATCTGGGCGCACCGCCGAACCCGAACACGCCGATCCCCAATTTCGCCCCCTATCGCGTCAAGCATGTCGATGCGGCGCGGATCAACGGCGGACGGCGCGTCCACGACCGGCTGCTGCCCTTGCTGTCGCGCATCGAACAGCGCACCGGCGTGCCGACGAGCATCATGATCGCGATCTTCGGCCACGAAACCGCCTATGGCGCGGTCACCGGCAATTTCGACCTGCCCGAAGCGCTGGCGACGCTCGCCTATGAAGGGCGCCGCCGCACATTGTTCGAGCCCGAATTTATCGCGACCCTCGAAATGGTGCAAAAGGGCGTTCCGCGCGATGTCCTCAAGGGAAGCTGGGCTGGTGCCTTCGGCTATCCGCAATTCCTGCCTTCGGTCTATCTGCAAGTTGCCGAGGACGGCGACGGCGACGGCGCCGCGCGCATCTGGTCGAGCGAAGCCGACGCGATCGAATCGATCGGCGCCTATCTGCGCCGCGCGGGCTGGCGCGCCGGGCAGCCGTGGGGCGTCGCGGTGCAGGTTCCCGCGGGCTATAATCGCGCCGCGATGGCGACCCGCCTCCAGCCGACACGCTGCCCGCGCGTGTTCGCGCGCTACAGCCGCTGGCGCTCGATGGCCGAATGGCGCGCCGATGGTTTTCAAACGCTCAGCGGCCGCTGGCCCGACGCGCAGGTGCAGGCGACCTTGCTCGAACCCGACGGCCCGGGAAAAACCGCTTATTTGCTGACTGGCAACTATCGTGCGATATTGGACTATAATTGTTCCAACTTTTACGCATTGTCTGTGGGGTTGCTGGCGGATGAAATCGATCGTTAGGGAGGGGGCCCTGATCGCGGGGGCGGCATTGCTGCTTTCGGGATGCGGGGTGATGAAGGACAAGCGCGACGGCGGCCCCGCCGCGGGCCCGGCGCCCGCGCCGGTCGTCGAGCGGGTCAGCGACAGGCCGGTCAAGCTCGGCGATCCCTACAGCGTCGCGGGGGTCACCTATACGCCCGTCGATGTCGCCGATTATGACGATGTCGGCTATGCGAGCTGGTATGGTGACGAGCTGGCCGGCAAGCCGACCGCCAATGGCGAAACCTTCGACCCCGACGCAATCAGCGCCGCGCACAAGACGCTGCCGATGCCGAGCTATGTCGAAGTGACCGCGCTCGATACCGGGCGCACGATCCTTGTCCGCATCAACGATCGCGGGCCGATGGCGAACGACCGGCTGATCGACCTGTCGCGCGGCGCCGCCCAGCAACTCGGCATCACCGGCGGCGGTCCTGCCGCGGTGCGGGTGCGCCGGACCAATCCGCCGCAGGCCGAACGCGCGCAGCTCCGCGCAGGGCGCGCCGTGCCCGCACGGATCGCGACGCCCGACTCGCTGCTCGCGATCCTGCGCAAGAAATTGAAGGCCGAATCCGCTTCCAAACCCGCCCCCAAGCCTGCCACGCCCGTTGCGGCGCAGCCCGCGCCGCCGGTGGCATCGGGCAAGGCAAAGCCCGGCGACGATCGGCTCGCGGTCCAGCCGTCGAAGCCGGCCTCCAAACCGCTTCCCGCAAAAGATGCTACGGCCGCCACGGGCGCCTATCAGGTCCAGGTCGGCGCCTTCAGCACCGAAGCGCGCGCCGATACGGCCGCCAAATCGGTCGGCGGAACGGTGGCGAAGGCAGGCCGATATTGGCGCGTCCGCATGGGGCCGTTCGCCAGCGATGCCGAGGCGCGCGCCGCGCAGGGCAAGGCCAGGGATAAGGGCTTCCGCGACGCGGTGGTCGTCCGCGACCGTTGACGGCCGCCATGCGACGACCGCTTTTTATTGCCAGAGCGGGGGCCGCGAGCGTCGCTGCGATGGCGCTTGTCGTTGCATTTCCAGCCGCCTCGGCAGGCGATGCGCACTCAAGATCGGCGCCCGCCAGCCGCCCACTCTATATGACCCAGGCGCCGATCGTGATGCTCAAGGATCTCGATTCGGGGGCGATCCTCTTTTCGCGCGGCGCCGAAAAACGTTTCGCTCCCGCCTCGATGGCGAAGGTGATGACCGCCTATATCGTGCTCGACCTGATCGAAAAGGGCGAGCTGCCGCGCGACAAGATCATCACGGTCAGCCAGGCGACGTGGAAGAAATGGAACGGCAGCAACGGCGGCTCGACGATGTTCCTGCGGTCGGGCGAGAAAATCTCGGTCGATGAACTGCTCAAGGGGCTGATCACCGTATCGGCCAATGACGCCGCCGCCGCGCTCGCGGTGGGGATCGACGGCAGTGAAGAGGCTTTTGTCAAGCGGATGAATGCGATGGCGTCGAAACTTGGCATGACATCGAGTCATTTTGGCACACCGAATGGCTGGCCCGACGGCGGCGTCACCAAGGTCAGCGCCGCCGACCTGATCCTGCTCGCCGACCGGCTGATCCGCGAGCATCCGCACGACTATGCGCGTTATTTCTCGCTGCCGAAGCTCCAGCATGGCACGAGCCCCGACGGCAAGCCGATCGTCCAGCCGAACACCAATCCCATCCTCGGCCGCGTAGCGGGGGTCGACGGCCTCAAGACCGGCCATACCGCCGAGGCCGGCTATTGCTTCCTCGGCTCGGCGAAGCGCGGCGGGCGGCGGCTGATCATGGTCGTCGCCGGCATGGCGAGCGACAAGGCGCGCCGCGACGAGGCCGAGCGGTTGATGACCTGGGGTTTCGAGCAATGGGAAGGGCGCGAACTGGTGCTCGCGGGCGCGAAGATCGGCCGCATCGACGTCGGGCAGGGCGCCGCGCCGATGGTGCTTGCCGAGGCGGCGATCCCGGTGCGGATGACGGTTCCGCGCGGCTATGCCGGTGGTTACAGCGCCGTCATGCGCAGTCGCTCCCCTCTGTCGGCGCCGATTGAGCGCGGCACCCCGATCGCCGATCTGGTCGTCACCCCCGATGGACTGCCGCCGCAGAGAACCCCGCTGCTCGCCGCCAATGACGTCGGCGCGGGCGGTTTGTGGGGGCGGCTGCGCACCGGCTTCTATCGGTTGACCGGCTGGTGAGAGGGCGCTTCATCACGCTTGAGGGCGGCGAAGGGGTCGGCAAATCGACCCAGATTCGCGCACTCTCCGCCGCCCTGACCGCGCGCGGCGTCGCGGTCGTCGCGACCCGCGAACCCGGCGGCAGCGCCGGGGCCGAAGCGATCCGCGCCCTGCTGATGGAAGGCAGCGACGATCGCTGGGACGCGCGGAGCGAGGCGCTGCTATTCGCCGCGGCGCGCGCCGACCATGTCGCGCGGACGATCCGCCCCGCGCTCGAACGCGGCGCCTGGGTGCTGTGCGACCGCTTCGTCGACAGCTCGCGCGCCTATCAGGGCGGCGGCGGCGGCATCACCGACGCCGACCTGCTGGCGCTGCACGGCTTCGGCTCGCTCGGCCTGCTTCCCGACCATACTTTCCTGCTCGCCGTCAGCGCGCGCGAGGCCGAGCGGCGGCTGGCGGTGCGCGATGCCGCGGGCGCCGATCGCATGGGCAGCAAGCCCGCCGACTATCAGGCGCGCCTTGCCGCACGCTTCGCCGAAATGGCGGCCGCCGAGCCCGAGCGCTGGCGCGTGATCGACGCCGACGCGCCCGCGGAGGCGGTGACCGCCGCGATCATGGCCGAACTCGAGGCGTGGCTGTGACGCTGATCGGCCATGGCGAAGCCGAAAAGGCCTTTCTGGAGGCCTGGCAGGGCGGGCGGCTGCACCATGCCTGGCTGCTCGCCGGGCCGCAGGGGATGGGGAAGGGCGCCTTCGCCGCCCGCGTCGCGCGCTTCCTCGCCACCCACGGCCGCGCCGGCGCGGGGCAGGCGATCACCCTCGACGATCCGGGCGACGCCGCCGCGGGCAAGCTCGTCGAAGCCGGAAACCACCCCGAAATCATCCCGCTCGCGCGCCAGCCCAAGGATAAGGACAAAGCGAAGGGCAAGGACAAAGACCTCGCGCGCAATATCGCGATCGACCAGGTGCGCGGCGTCATCCGCCGCCTGCACCTGTCGCTGTCGCTCGGCGACTGGCGCGTGATCATCGTCGATGCGGTCGATGATCTTGAGACCGACGGCGCCAACGCGCTGCTCAAGACGCTCGAGGAGCCGCCCGCGCAGACGCTGTTCCTGCTCGTCAGCCATTCGCCGGGGCGCCTGCTTCCGACGATCCGATCGCGCTGCCGAATCCTGCGTTTTCAACCGGTTGAGCATGACGCCATGACATCATGGCTGCACGATCTGCGCCCGATGATCGACGTGGCCGAACGCCGCGCGATCGTCGCCGCGTCGGGCGGCGTGCCGGGCAAGGCGCTGGCGCTGATCGACAGCGATGTCGGCGCGATGGAAGCGAAATTGCTCGCGATCGCGACCAGCGGCGACCCCGGCAACCGCCTGCGCGAAGCACTCGCGCGTGAGGTCGGCGGCACGAGCAATCGCGCGCGGCTCGAACTGGTGATCGACATCGTCCCGGGCCTGCTCGCGCGGCTGGCGCGCGAGCGCCCGATCGCCGAGATCGCCCCGGTGCTCGCGCAGTGGGACCGGGTGCAGCGCACCGTGCGCGATGCGATCCGCGGTTCCTACGACGGGTCGATGGTCGGCTTCGAGATCGGCAACTGCCTGGCCGAACTCGCACCACGCGAACGGCAGGCGGCGCGCTGACGCTTCCCCTCGCGCCCCGCAGCCGCTAAGGCGCGCGCATGTCCGAACCCTTCTATATCACCACCGCCATCAGCTACCCCAACGGTCGTCCGCATATCGGCCATGCCTATGAAGCCATTGCCACCGACGTGATGGCGCGTTTCCAGCGCGCGCGCGGCCGCGACGTGCGGCTGGTCACCGGCACCGACGAACATGGGCTGAAGATGTTTCAGACCGCGCGCGATCAGGGCCGCGAAACGATCGATCTTGCAAATGAAATGTCCGGCTATTTCCGTGAGATGTATGCCAAACTGAATATCGGCTATGACAATTTCATGCGCACCTCGGATGCCGCGCACCACCGGGCGTCGCAGGCGATCTGGCGGGCGATGGAAGCGAATGGCGACCTTTATCTCGACCGCTACGAAGGCTGGTATTCGGTCCGCGACGAGGCTTTCTACGACGAAAGCGAACTGACCGACGGGGAAGGGGGCGTACGCCTGTCGCCGCAGGGCACTCCGGTCGACTGGACGGTGGAGGAAAGCTGGTTCTTCCGTCTCTCGGCGTATCAGGACCGGCTGCTCGCGCTCTACGCCGATCAGCCCGATTTCATCCGCCCCGAAAGCCGCCGCAACGAAGTGCTGCGTTTCGTCGAGGGCGGGCTCAAGGATCTCAGCGTCTCGCGCACCAGCTTCGACTGGGGCGTGCCGGTGCCGGGTTCGCCGGGGCATGTCATGTATGTCTGGGTCGACGCGCTGACCACCTATCTGTCGGGGCTCGGCTATCCCGATCCCGACGGCGATTTCGCCCGCTTCTGGCCCGCGAATATCCATATGATCGGCAAGGATATCGTGCGTTTTCATGCGGTTTACTGGCCGGCCTTCCTGATGAGTGCCAATCTGCCGCTACCCAAACAGGTCTTCGGCCACGGCTTTCTGCTGAGCCGCGGCGAAAAAATGTCGAAGTCGCTCGGCAATGTCGTCGACCCGATCGAACTCGCCGAGCGTTTCGGGGTCGATGCGCTGCGCTATTATCTGCTGCGCGAAGTCAGCTTCGGACAGGACGGCAGCTATTCGGCCGAAGCGATCGTGCGCACCGCCAACGCCGATCTTGCGAACAGTTTCGGCAATCTTGCCCAGCGCAGCTTGTCGATGATTTTCAAGAATTTGGATGGCAATCTTTCAGCCGACTATACGCCTGCGCAGGCGGATACCGACCTGCTCGCCGACATCTCCGCAATGGCCGAGGACCGCCTGCCGCACGAGTTCGAGCAGCTCGCTTTCTCGATCGGCATCGAGGATTGGATCCGCGCGGTCTTTGCCTGCAACCAATATGTCGATGCGCAGGCGCCCTGGGCGCTACGCAAGACCGACCCCGAACGGATGCGCGCGGTACTGATGACCCTGTTCCGGGCGGTGCGCACGCTCGCGATCGCGATCCGGCCGGTCGTACCCGCGGCGGCCGACGCTTTGCTGGACCAGATGGGCATCGCCGCCGACGCGCGCGATTTCGCGGCGCTCGCCGACAAGGGCTGGTTCGCAAAGCTCGCCGCCAGCGATTTCACCGTCGGTCAGCCGGTGCCGATCTTCCCCCGCCTCGAACTGCCCGAGGGAGAAGGGGAGGCCTGATGCTCGTCGATTCGCACTGCCATCTCAACTACAAAGGGCTTGCCGAACAGCAGGACGAGGTGCTGGCGCGGGCACGGGCGCGCGGCGTCACCGCGATGCTCAACATCGCGACGCGCGAAAGCGAATGGGACGATGTGCTCGCCGCCGCCGAGGCCAATGACGATGTCTGGGCCAGCGTCGGCATCCATCCGCACGATGCCGACCATCACCCCGACGTCGACACCGCAAAGCTCGTCGAACGCGCCGCGCATCCGCGCGTGATCGGCATCGGTGAAACGGGCCTCGACTATTATTACGACAAGAGCGATCGCGCGCGGCAGCAGGACAGTTTTCGCCGCCACATCCAGGCGTCGCAGGAAACGGGGCTGCCGATCATCGTCCACACCCGCGAGGCCGAGGCCGACACGCTGGCGCTGCTCGGCGAGGAGATGGCGAGGACGGTCTTTCCCGGCGTGATCCACTGCTTCACCGCGAGCGACGATTTCGCGCGGCGGGCGCTCGACCTTGGTCTCTATATCTCGATCTCGGGGATCGTGACCTTCAAGAACGCCGCTGATTTGCAGGCGACCGCCAAATGGCTGCCGCAAGAGCGGCTGCTGATCGAGACCGATTCCCCCTTCCTCGCCCCCGTCCCACATCGCGGCAAGACCGGCGAGCCCGCTTTTGTTGCCGACACGCTGGCGTATCTCGCCGACCTGCGCGGCGAGGGGGCCGAAGCGCTTGGGGCGGCGACCAGCGCCAATTTTTACCGGCTTTTCAACAAGGCGGCGCCATGACGTCACAAGGCTTCTGCGTCCCAAATCCAACGCCTTGTTCCCCCGCGAAGGCGGGGGAACACAAGGGGTTGGATAGTGCGGGGCTCAGATCGAGAAGATTGCGTTTGGTATTAAAGCCATGAAGGTTCGCATCCTTGGCTGCGGGACGTCTTCGGGGGTGCCGCGGATCGGTAACGACTGGGGCGCGTGCGACCCCGACAACCCGCGCAACCTGCGCAGCCGCGCCTCGATTCTCATCTCGCTCGGCGGTTTTCGCATTCTCGTCGACACCAGCCCCGACATGCGGTTGCAACTGCTCGACGCCGGGGTGGGCGAGGTCGATGCGGTCATCTGGACCCACGAGCATGCCGACCACACCCACGGTCTCGACGATCTTCGCCAGATCATGCACCTTCGCCGCTCGGCCGTGCCCGCTTATGCCCGTGCGCATGTTCTCGACATTTTGAAATGGCGCTTCACTTACGCTTTTGCGGGCAACGCCGGTTATCCCGCATCGGTCGATCCGATCGATCTTCACGATCATCAATCGATCGGGCCGATCGAGGTGGCGGCGCTCGAAATGCCGCACGGGCCGATCAAGGCGACCGGGCTAATCTTCAGCGATGGTGCACACAAGATCGCCTATGCCACTGATTTTTCAAAGTTCACGGACGAGATGGTCGATTTCTTCCAGGGCGTCGACCTGTTCGTCATCGACTCGCTTCGCCGCTATCCGCATCCGACGCATCCGCATCTGGCGATGACGCTCGAAGGCCTCGCCAAGGTCGGCCAGCCGCGCGCGATCATCACGCATATGGACAATACCATGGATTATGAGGATCTGGCGGCCGAGCTGCCGCCGGGAGTCGAACCGGGGTATGACGGTCTGGAGGTGTCTTTATGAGCGGCAACAGCGCGGTCGACCTGATCTGGTTCGCCGGGGCCTTTGCGCTGGTGCTGAGCGCGCTCGTCGCGCGCCGCATCAAACTCGCCGACGGCGTCAAGATGGCGCTCGCGTGGATCGCGATCTTCGGCCTGATTTTCCTGGCGATCCAGACCTTCCAGATGGTGCGAGGGGGATGAAGCGTCAGGAACACTCCCTCCCTGTCCCCGTTTATTTAACATAATATATATTATCGGACAAAAGTCAGGCTTGCTTTACAGCTTAGCCTTACCCGGTGGCGGGTTCATTTTCGTCAATACGCGCTCGTTAGCGCGGCTGATACCCGAGGCCGGAGCCTGTTCGATCACAAGACGAAGCACCTGTTGCCGACCCGAAGCTACGCGCTTCCGGGCTGGAGCGCGGCGGACAGCCCGCCGAGCAGGTTTGCGATAACCGGAGGAATAACCCCGGCGGTAGCCAGCACTTGAACGCTGGCGATAGCTACTGCTGCGGCGAGTGTAAGCCACGTTTTCTTACCTTTCTTCTTTTCAACGGTCATAGACCTAGCTCCTCTGTAAAAAACTCATCCAGATAATGAGAAAGAGCACGCTCACTGTCTGAATGAGCGTTGCCCGAATTGCGGGGCAACTTCGACTCGATCCCACCAATTATCTTGTCTGTCAACTCGTTTTTTATGATGTTCTTAACCGCTTGAACTACATCGACTTTATGCCAGTTATAATAAAGCGCGCGGAGCTTCCAATCGGCACCGCCGATACCGTATTGCCCGAAATTGTCGCCGGGACGGTCGACACCAACGCGGACCCACTTGCCAGACCGCTTATCCTTGATCCATCGGGCATCGGGGAACATAGCTTTTTCCCAACGCTTCCTAACGTCCGCAGGCAAAGCTTGATAAATCGCATCAACGACTTCCGCACTCTCGGAAACGGCGTCCAACGCCTTGTAAAGGGCGATACCTATCTTGGCCGTTTTCGTGATGACCTTACGCTGTTTCTCTCCCTTCTCGGGAGGTTGGCGCTTCACCGGCTCGACCGGTGGAAGCGCATGACCGGAACCGCCCGGAGGCGAACCCGGTTCAAGCCCCTGCCCTAGATCGGTCAGGATACCGCCAGCCGCATCATACACCCACTGATAGTCCGGCTGATACGCAAGGTCGGGATTGCCGAAGCCTGTAGGGTCAGGAAGCCCCTTCCCTACCCCAATCTGAAAATCCGGAAGCGGGGCGCGCTCCGGAAAAGGGTCGGGCATTGTGGGCAACCACCGCTGCTCGTTAGGATTGCGGCTGCTCGTGCCCGAATAGGGCCACGAGGGCCAGGACCTCACATAATACGGAGTGCCTGGGCCGCCCAGGCGCTCGGCAGTGCCGAGGCCGGACATGCCGTGAAAACCACCAATACCACAGCGCCAAAGCATCTGGCGCGACCAACGCAATCCAATACCGAATGAGCCGGGATAGGGAGGATGACCGGGAGCCTGATTATCGATAGGCCCAGTCATGCCGCAAAAACCGTCGTTTGCGTCAAGGAACGCGGGGGCCGGCCATTGCCAGCCACCCGGTGCGACGTGGCCCAGCCAAGGGCCGGCGCACCAGTGGTAATTCCAAGGGAGCCGGACAGGCTCACGGAAATTCGGAAACCACCAATCTATCCCGGTGTTGATCACATCGGCGCCAGCGAACACCTCGCTAAGGCCGACACGAAGCCCCTTGCGGGCGGCGCGCCGTCCGAAATCACGCAACGGACGGGCTGGACCTTCCTTCGGAACCGAGGGCTTGAACCTCGGATCAGCGCCCGGACGCTGATGCCACGGCGTCGGATCGTCTCCGAACCCCGGTGGATAATCACGAGGAACGGGATACGAAGGATTGGGAACCTTCGGAAGGCGCTTGACGTTGCGAGGCACGCGCGGCTCGTGAAACATCGGCTTACCGACCGATGGCTGGTATCTATACCACTTAGCTTTCGTATTACTCATAGCTTTGACTTTCTGCTGACGACAATTGGCACTAACCTATTCTCTCCGTAGTCCCAACACCCCGGATCAAACACTCCTCTCTCCGGGGACCCCGGGGACAGGCCCCGTTATTACCGTATCTGCGATCCGCGTCGCCATTTCCTTAATGGCTTCCGTAGCAGCGACCACCAACTGGTCGCGTCCATACCGCTTCGACGCCCTAACGCGCGTCAGCGCAGATTTTGCCAAATATTTGCACACGTAGAATGCGCTACGTGGATCGCTGTTATTCACCAAGCGAAATTGGCTATGCCCGAGACGCCAATTGCTTTCCAGCAGTCGCTTTGTCAGCGGCAACGCCGCTTCGTGAATAAGCAGGTGGAAATGCGGGAACCCATCCTTGTGGGCCTCACTTACTAGCAAATACCTAAAAGGCGCGCCGTTTTTACGGACGCGCTTTAGAAACCTGTCAATTTCTTTGTTGAGATGCTTGACGAGGTATCGGAATTGGTTCTCCGCTGACATGGTCGGCCATGAGCCGTGACCGGCCCGGGCGGCGGTGTCCGAAGCATGCATCGTAGCGACGAACCTGTCATCCGGGCGGATGGTCAGGGTCGCGAACCAAGTGCGATGAGCGGCCTTTAGCTCATCGGATGCCCGCGCCGTCCAGAGGCGGCGACGGTGCGAGAGACAAGCTTCGCACTTACGGCAACGACTATCAAAGGAAACCGGAACCTTTGAATTGCTCTTGCCATCGAAATATCGAGGCACCGCGTCATGCGCGGACGGCAGACCGATGCCATGGATCACATAGGGATCGGTGCAGGCGAAGGGATCGGTGGAGGTATCACCCTCCCCTTTCGTGAATTCGCGAAACGCGAGGTCGGCAGCATCTTGCCGAGCCATGACCCGGTTGCGACCGGGATATTTGCGCTGTTTGCGCATATGCAAGCGGTTCCGCTTGGTGGTGGCGGCTTCCGCCGCTTCGTCGGCTCTAAAAGCCGCGAACGTTGCGCTAGATGGCAACGGCCTAAGGGCAACCATGATGAATGGTCCTTTCCTGCGGTGTCACTTGTGCAGGATATATCAAGTCCCCAACTAAAGTTGGATTATCCTGCAATCGTAGGGGGGCCGTGGCCCCCCTACACCCCCACAAACCTAGTCGACGACGACTAAGGTTCTAATCCCCTGCCCTACTCCGAGGGCGAGGAGGTCGCGGGTTTTTCGGTCGAGGACGATGCAACCAAAACTGGCCGATGCGTCTCCGCGACTATTGTCCCCGTGGATAAAGAACCCGCTACGGCCGAGCGCCGTTTTCTCTTCGACGGGTTCGAGCGGGATCGCGACAGGTCCGAGCCTGCCATGGTTAAATGCAGGCTCCATTCGCCACACTCCACGAGGTATAGGCCCTCTGGAAACCAGAGCCTCGCTTTCGGTGTTATTCTGATAGCGAGGCGCACCCGAATAACCCGAAGCAACATGCGCGCGCACATCTTGGCTGTCAGCCAAATAGAGATGCCCGCGAGATTGGGAATAGACCCAATCGAAGGGTTCACGTCCAACATCCATTTATACCTCCGCGAAATTACCGACCGTGTAGTCCACTTCGTGACCCATGATCGAAAGTGAAAAATAACCGTCGTGAGTAACGTAAGCGTTATTCACCGCATCGAAAAAGAAGCCATTGATCATGGCTTCCGACAAGTATTTATACTTGATCGACGCGCCAGCCGGGAGCGGCAGGATATGATGCGCGTAACTAGTCGTCGGATCGGCACCGAACGCGGAGACGTTTTGCCACTGGTCGCCGAACAGCAGCTCATCCCTCATATCGAGGAAATAGCCATCGGCGAGCGTGGTGCGGTCGCCGAGCGGGCCAGTATCGACGGCAAACGACTTGAGCGAAGTCTCGGGCATCTGGCGCAAGTAGTTGGGCATCCAATCCCATGCGCGCTTAGCGAAGCCCGACGCAGACCCGGCGAGACCGCCCCAATAAATCTTGGGGCGAGTGACCGAATACATGCAGATGAAGCCGGGTTCCTTAAAGAACTTCGGCTTACGGTCGCCGGTGTTAAAGACCCAGCTAACGGCAGAGGTCGGGACACCCTGATTGGTCGAATCCGTCCCGATATGATTGGTCGGATACTGGAAGTCAGAAACACGCCATAGCAACTCGGGCTTAGCCTCATCCTTGCCGGGGATGGCAATACCCTGCGAGCGCAACCAGTCCTCATAGGTCATATCGGCCATGCCGAGCGCGCGAAGCTGCTCAAAAGCTTCCATGAGCTTTTCAAGGTCACCGGCATCCGTGGCACCGCTGATCGCGGCCCCTTCGGGCATATCGTCCTCATCGGTGAGACTATCGAGGAACGACTGCTGACGCACCTGAACAATCGGGATGCCGTTCGCGAGTGCGTAGGTGGCGGTAGCCTCCCCGTCATCGCGAAACCACGTATCGCAGATGCGAGTAGTGGCCAGCTTCATCCAGTTAACGCCGCCCTTGGCGCAATACCAAGCGGCGCTGTTTGCAGCCTCAACGCCAGCCGTAATCTCCGAATTCGTCGGGTCGACGAACATATCGCGGATGGCGTCATTAAGGAGATCGGTTATACGGACATAGAAGCAATAGAATTCTTGCTTCCAACCGATGATGGGATTCAGGATCGGCTTGGTGACAACGCGATTTTCGAACTTGATGTTTTTCAAGGTCTCACCGGGCAGAACCCGCGCAATCCCCATGGGCTGCAACGTGAAAGGCTTTGAATATACCTCAAACGTATGTTTCGGATACCTACCAACCCGCGAGGTCGGAGGCGCTGACAATAACGTTCTAACCATTACTATTCTCCACAAGTAAAAGGGGAGCGGTCCGACGACGCTCCCCGAGTATTGTTAACCAGATATATTAAGTCATTACTTAATATATATTATCGGATAATTATATGCCCGAAGCCAACACCCCCGCGGCTCCGTCCCCCATCGACCGCCTGCTTGGCGTCATGGCACGGCTTCGCGACCCCGATGGTGGCTGCGAATGGGATCTGGCGCAGGATTTCGCAACGATCGCGCCCTATACGATCGAGGAAGCCTATGAGGTCGCCGACGCGATCACCGGCGGCGATCCGGCGGCGATCTGCGACGAACTTGGCGACTTGCTGCTCCAGGTCGTCTTTCACAGCCAGATTGCGACCGACGCCGGCCTGTTCGGTTTCGATGACGTCGCGACCGCGATCAGCGACAAGATGGAGCGCCGCCATCCGCATATCTTCGGTGACGCGGCGACCGGCGATGTCCGCGTCCAGTGGGAAGCGATCAAGGCGGCCGAGCGCGCGGCCGACGGCCCCAAAAGCGCGCTCGACGGCGTCGCGCTGTCGCTGCCGGCGCTGCTCCGCGCGCAAAAGCTGCAAGGCCGTGCCGCGCGCGTCGGTTTCGACTGGCCCGATGCCGAAGGACCGCGCGCCAAGATCGCCGAGGAACTTGATGAAGTCGTGGCGGCACCCGATGCGACCGCGCGCGCCGAAGAGATCGGCGACCTGCTCTTCGCGGTGGTCAATTATGCGCGCCACCTTGGCGTCGATGCCGAAAGTGCCTTGCGCGCCGCCAACGAGAAATTCGCTCGCCGCTTCCACGCCGTCGAGGAACGCGCAGGCCCCGATATCGCCGCGCAGTCGCTCGACACGCTCGAGGCGCATTGGCAGGCGGTCAAGGCGTCGGAACGGGCCTGATCCAGAGCATCGCGTATGGAACCTGCCCTCAATTCCGTTCGTGTCGAGCGAAGTCGAGACACGAGCGGGAAAGTAGGCGGGTGTTAAAACACCAACTCTCGATGCGTAGCGCCCGCTACCCATTCCCCTGCGGCCACAGCCGCTCGAACCGCGCCCGATCGGCGGGATCGAGCCGCACGGTCAGCACATGCCCCTCGTCCCCGGCGACATCCCCCAGCACCTCGCCGCGCGCGTGGAGCCATGCCATCGCCTCGCCCTGGTCAAAGGTCAGGAAGATACGCTCGACCCGGTGCCGCGCGGTCAATTGTGACGCCATGAGCGTCCGTGCCGCCTCGACCCCCTCGCCCGTCACTGCCGAGAGGACCGCGACGTCGCCGCGCCGGGCCGCCATCTCCTCGATCCGCGCCCGGGCGTCGGCATCGGCGGTGTCGATCTTGTTCCAGATTTCGATCTGGGGAACGGTGCGGGGGTCATCCTCCCCTTCCCTGTGCTTTCCGTCCGTTTCCTGGGGGCCATTGACGCCCAGCGAGTCGAGGATCGCGCGGACATCGTCATATTGCGCGTCGCTGTCGGGGTGCGCGATGTCGCGGACATGGACGATCAGGTCGGCGGTCGTGACCTCTTCCAGCGTTGCGCGGAACGCCGCGACCAGTTCGGTCGGCAGGTCGGAGACGAAACCGACGGTGTCCGACAGGATCGCCTTGTCGATCCCCGGCAGCCGGATTTCGCGCATCGTTGGGTCGAGCGTCGCGAACAGCATGTCTTCCGCCATGACGTCACTTCCGGTCAGGCGGTTGAAAAAGGTGGATTTTCCGGCGTTGGTATAGCCGACGAGCGCGATCACCGGCCAGGGTGCGCGCTGGCGCTTCGATCGCTGGAGCTGGCGGGTGCGGCGGGCATCGTCGAGCTGACGGCGGATGCGCGCCATCCGATTGCGGATCATCCGCCGATCGGCCTCGATCTGCGTTTCGCCCGGCCCGCCGAGGAAGCCGAAACCACCGCGCTGGCGCTCGAGATGCGTCCAACTCCGCACCAACCGCCCCGCCTGATAGTCGAGATGCGCCAGTTCGACCTGCAGCCGCCCCTCGGCCGTCGCCGCGCGCTCGCCAAAGATTTCGAGAATCAATCCCGTTCTATCAATGACTTTCGTCCCGAACTCGGTCTCAAGGTTGCGCTGCTGGATCGCGGTCAGTGCCGCATCGACGATGACGAGCTGCGCGGCACTTTCGACAACATCGGGCTTGATCGCCTCAATCTGCCCGACACCGATCAGCGTCGCGGCGCGCGTCTGCCGCAGCCGCAGCGTATGAACCGCCACCACGTCGAGCCCGATCGCCAGCGCCAGCCCCTTCGCTTCCTCGGCGCGCGCGTCGAGGTCGCGCGACAGCCGCTGCCCGTGCCATTCGGGCACGACCAACAGCGCGGCGGCGCCGCGGGTGACGTCATCCTCGCTGTCGTTCACAGCGTCGATCAGGCGGCGCCTTCTTCGTCGTCGCCATTGTCGGTGAGGTTGATCGGTCCGTTCGGCTGAACGGTCGAGATCGCATGCTTGTAGACGAGCTGGACCTGCCGCTCGCGTTCGAGCAGCATGCAGAACAGGTCAAAAGCGACGATGTCGCCCTGAAGCATCACCCCATTCACCAGGAACATCGTCACCGATTCATCCGACCGGCGCACCGCGTTGAGGAACACGTCCTGCAGCGCCTTGCCCTTGCTCGCCGGCGCCTCGCGAATGTCGTTACCCAGCGCCGCGAGGTCGAAGTCGTGCGACGGCATCACCGTCGAGATCGCATGCTTGTAGACGAGCTGCGACTGGCCGTCGCGGCGGAGCAGCAGCGAGAAATTGTCGAACCAGGTGATGATGCCCTGCAATTTGACGCCCTTGACGAGGAACATCGTCACCGGCGTCTTGGTCCGGCGCAGGGCGTTTAGGAAAAGATCCTGGAGATTCTGATTCTTGTCGGACATATTTGCCTCCTTGATTTTGGCGGTGATACCGCGAGTGCGATGCCCGTTTTCGGCGTTAGCGACCTACTTCGCACGCGTAATATGCGACAAAGCCCGGTGCAGGTCTAGCGCGAAAGCCGTCAGCCGTCGCCGTCGGGACTTTCGGTCAGTCCGAGCAGCTTGAGCTTGCGATGCAGCGCCGAACGCTCCATCCCGATGAAGGTCGCGGTGCGCGAAATATTGCCCGAAAAGCGGTTGATCTGGATGCGCAGATATTCGCGCTCGAAATTCTCGCGCGCTTCCTTGAGCGGGATCGCGGTAATCGATTCGCTGTTCGGCAAGATGTCGGCGCCGCCGCGGACCAGTTCCGCCGGCAGCATGTCGGCGTCGATGCGCCCCAGCCGATCGCTCGGCGCGAGGATCATCACCCTTTCGATGACGTTGCGCAGTTCGCGGACATTCCCCGGCCAGTCGTGCGCCTGGAGCGCCGCCATCGCCTCACCGCTGATCTCGGGCGGCGGTACGCGGCGGTCGGCGGCATAACGGCGGACGAAATGGTCACACAGGCTGGCGATATCGTCGCGGCGCTCACGCAGCGAGGGGATAGGCACCGGCACGACATTAAGCCGGTAATAGAGGTCTTCGCGGAACCGGTTTTCGGCGATCTCGACTATCAGGTCGCGCGCCGAGCCCGAAATGATGCGGACATCGACGCGGATCATCGTTCGCCCACCGACGCGCGTGAAACTCTGATCGGTCAGGACGCGAAGGATCTTGCCCTGCGTCGTCAGCGGCATGTCGGCGACCTCGTCGAGAAACAAGGTTCCGCCATGCGCCTGTTCGAGCAGGCCGACGCGGATCGATCCGTCCTCGGCCTCCGAGCCGAACAGTTCTAGCTCGACCGTCTCGGGATCCATGCGCGCCGACGAAATCACGCGGAAAGGCGCGTTATGCCGTCCGCTCCAGCCGTGGAGGACGCGTGCGGCGACTTCCTTGCCGACGCCCGGCGCCCCGGTGATGAGGACGCGGCTGCCCGTTCCGGCGACGCGCTTCAACGTGGCGCGGACATTGTTGATCGCCGCGCTGGTGCCGGTGAGTTCGTCCGACGGTCCCGCTTTCTCGCGCAGTTGCTCATATTCGAACTTCAGTCGCTCATTCTCGGTCGCGCGCGCGACAAGGTGGAGCAGCCGTTCGGCCTCGAACGGCTTTTCGATGAAGTCGAACGCGCCGCGGCGGATCGCCGCGACCGCGGTATCGAGGCCTCCGTGACCCGAAATGACGATGATCGGCAAGGTGGGGTCGAACGCCTTGATCGCCTCGACCAGTCCCAGCCCGTCGAGCCGCGAACCCTGGAGCCACACGTCGATCAGCGCGAGCGAGGGTCGACGTTGGCGGATCGCATCGAGCGCGGCGTCGCTGTCCGACGCGGTGCGCGCCTCATAGCCTTCGTCTTCCATGACACCGGCGACCAGGTCGCAAATGTCGCGTTCGTCGTCGACGATCAAGATATCAAGCGCCATATTCTTCTCTATCCTGCCGGTTCCGGACACGTCCCGGGACCGATTCCCCTTGCCCTGTTACCAATTCCCCCCCCTTGCCTGCCAACGACCGCAGTCGCTTGGGATGCAGGGTCAACGTCACACACGTGCCCCTTCCCGCCGGATTGTCGCGGAATTCGAGTTCGCCATAATGTTGCTCGACGATCTTCTTGACGATCGCGAGCCCCAGTCCCGTGCCGCCCTGCCGCGTCGTCATATAAGGCTCGGCAATCGTCTCGCGAGCCTGTGGGAGCCCGATTCCGTCGTCGCTGACCCGGATGACGATCGCGTCCCCCTCGCCTATCGCGAGTTCGGCATGGATATGGCCGATCGGCGGCGATGAATCATCATTTTCTTTTTCTTCGATCGCTTCGACCGCATTCTTGACGATATTCGTCAGTGCCTGCGACAACAGGCGGCGGTCGCAGACGAGCGGCTCGATCTCGTCGGGGGTTTTGACGCTGAACGCGATATCGGGCTTTGCCACCTCGAACAGAAACACGGCCTGGCGCAGAATGTCGCGAATATCCTCGACCCCGAAGGTCGGCTTGGGCATGCGCGCGAAGCTTGAAAATTCATCGACCATGCGGCGCATGTCGTGCACCTGGCGGACGATCGTGTCGGTGAGGCGGCGGAAGGTCGGTGCGTCGCCTTCGACCTTTTCACCGAAACGGCGCTGGAGTCGCTCGGCGGCGAGTTGAATCGGGGTCAGTGGGTTCTTGATCTCGTGCGCGATGCGCCGCGCGACATCGGACCAGGCGGCGCGGCGCTGATCGAGCAGTTGCTGCGTGATGTCCTCGAAGCTCAGCACGAAACCATCGTCCTGCGCGACCGCCTTGGCGGCCAGCGTCGCGGGCTCGGTGTCCCGCCGCACGAGTTGGACGACGCCTTCGCGTTCACCGCTGGTCAGCAGGCGTGCGAGTTCGGGCGCGACATCGGCGAGCGGCTGGCCGGTAAGGTCCGCGGCGCTTTGCCCGATCAGCCTCTCCGCCGCGGCGTTGGCGAGCAGGATGCGGTGATCCGCATCGACCGAGACGACCGCCGACGACACCCCGCTCAGCACCGCTTCGATGAAACTTCGCCGCGCTTCGAGCTGGGCGTTGACGCTGACGAGTGCGCCCGTCTGGCCTTCGAGCTGCTCGGTCATGCGGTTGAACGCGCGGGTCAGCACCGCGATCTCGTCGTCGCGCGCCGGGGGCGTCACGCGCACCGACAAATCGCCCCCCGCCGCCGTTCGCGTCGCTCCGATCAATGTGCCGAGCGGCCGCACGATGCGGTCGGCAACGACGATAGCCGCCACCACCGCGAGCGCCAGCAGCAGCAAGGAGCCGAGGTAGAGCGCGCCGTTGAACTGCAATTGAAGCTGCTGTGATCGCTCGAACAGGTCGTTATAATCGGCCAGGACGTTGCCGGCGCGGATCGACTGCGAAAAGCCGGGGACGTTGAAATCCCGCGACGCATAGACATAGGCGTTGTGCGATCCGGGAAGCCGTGTCGCGGCCTCGATCCGATCCGCCCGGCGAATGACGACGACATCCTCGCCTGCTTCGAGCCGGTGAAGCATGGCGGGCGTCAGGCGCTTGTCGGCCGCGCGGCTGTCGGGCGCGACCGCCGTGGCCGTGCGCGCGATCCCGTCGGGTCCGATCTCGATGATCGCCGATTCGTTGAGGCTGCGAACGACGACCTGCTGGAAATAATAATTGGCAAAGTCACGCCCGTTGATCGGCGCCTTGGCAAGATAGTCGCTGAGATCCTGCGCCATCACGGTCGTGTTGGCGCCGACTTCGCGCTGGTTTTCTTGATAATAGCCTTCGGCCAGGCTCGCCGCATTCTCAAACATCCCGCGCGAACGGTCGGAGAACCAGAAATCGACGCCGAACTGGAACAGCAGCGAGGCGAAGATGACGACCAGCAGGGTCGGCGTCGCCGCGAGCAGCGAGAAGAGCGCCACCAGCCGGACGTGCAGGCGGCCATTGCCCCCCGCCATCGAACGCATCGCGCGCGCGCGCGCGATGCGGCTGCCGACGAGCACGATCAGCGCCATCGCCGGCACGAGATTGACGACCATGATCGCGGCAACGAGTGCAGGCGTCAGCAGCCTTTCGCTCTGCGCGTCGCCGGTGACGAAGATATAGGTCGCGATCGCAACGCTGATGATGATCGCCAGCGTGTAATATTCGGGCGCCGCAAAGTGCCAGCCGCGCGAGTCTGCGGCCAGCTCGGCAGAATCGCTTTCGCTACTGAGGGACGCGGCGGGCTTCATTGTTGCTCTGCTACGACAATCCTGTTGCATAGAAAACACACAAAGCGCAGACGCGCGCCGATATGTGCGCATTTTGCCGTTGGTGCGAAGCGTCAGGGCCGCGCGGGATCGATGGCGAGCTGCCCCAGGCGCTTGCGCAGCGTATTGCGATTGATCCCCAGCCGGCGCGCGGCCTCGAGCTGGTTGCCGCCCACTTCGCGCAATGTCCGGCGCAGCAGCGCGGTTTCGACGATCGCTTCGAGCATGCTGTGTATCTCCCCATCCCGATCGGATGCGGAAAGCGTCTCGCGCGCCCAATCATCGACCGCGCGCGCGATCAGGTCGGCGGGCGCGGTGATCGCCGCGCTCTCACCATGGTCGCGCAGCACTGCCTCGACATCGCGCGCGCCGACCGAGGTGTCGCGCGAGAGCACGGCGAGGCGCTGGACGACGTTCCCCAACTCGCGAACATTGCCCGGCCAGTCGTGGCGTTCGAGAAGCTGCATCGCCGCCGGAGCAAACTGGCGGTCGGGGAGCCCCGCCCGGCGCCCCGCATCGACGAAATGGCGGACAAGCGCCGCGATGTCGCTGCGCCGATCACGAAGCGGCGGTAGTGTCACCGGAATGACATTGAGCCGATAGAACAGATCCTCGCGAAAGCGCCCGTCGGCAACGAGCGTGCGCATGTCGCGATGGGTCGCGGCGACGACGCGCACGTCGGCGCGCAGCGCCTGGCTACCGCCGACGGTCGAATATTCGTTGCTCTGCAACACGCGCAGCAGCCGCGTCTGCGCTTCAAGCGGCATGTCGCCGATCTCGTCGAGAAACAGGGTCCCCCCCGCCGCCTGTTCGAACCGGCCCGCATTACGGCTGGTCGCGCCGGTGAAGGCGCCTTTTTCGTGGCCGAACAGTTCGGCCTCGATCAGTTCGCGCGGAATCGCTGCCATGTTGATCGCGACGAACGGACCGCTGCGCCGCAATCCCGTCGCATGGATCGCGCGCGCGACGACCTCCTTGCCGGTGCCCGATTCGCCGAGGATAAGGACGGCGAGGTCATTGGTCGCGAGCCGCGCGATGGTGCGGTACACCGCCTGCATTGCGGGCGCGCGGCCGACGAGCCCATGGCTGTCGGCCTGCGCCGGGTCGGTCTTGACCGCCGGTTGGTTGCTCCGTTCGAGTGCGGCGCGAACGCTGGCGGTCAGTTCCTCGAGGTCGAAGGGCTTGGGCAGATAATCGTAACTGCCGATCCCCGTCGCGCGGACCGCGGTGTCGAGGGTATTCTGCGCCGACAGGACGATCACCGGCGTATCGGGATCGATGCCCGCGCCGGGCAGCGAGTCGATGCCGTCGCCGTCCGGCAGCACGACGTCGGTAATGATCAGGTCGGCGCGGTTGTCGGCAAGCCAGGCGTTGCGCTCGCTTATGCCCGAAACCGAGGCGAATGTGCCGCATTCGCCAGCCAGCGCCTCGCGGATGATCAGCGCGATCGCCGGATCATCCTCGACGAGCAGGATCGTCTTGCCGCCCGCGTCTCCCGGCATCATTGTGCGCGCTCCTTTCGCGCTGTCGCGGCAGGCAGGTGAACGCGAAAGCGCGTCCAGTCGCCGTCGCGGACGTGCTGCGCCGTCCCACCCATGTCGCGCGCGAGCTTGGCGACGAGCGCGAGGCCCAGTCCCCTGCCCTCGCGCTTGGTGGTCACGAACGGATCGAACAGGTCGCCGCGAATATCGGCGGGAACGCCGGGGCCATTGTCGCTGACGCTGACCTCGATCGGCAACGCGATGCGGCCGCGACCGTCATCCTGGTCGATCGACAGGCCATGGCGATAGGCGGTGGCGATCCGCAGGATGCCGTCATCGCGTCCGCCAAGCGCTTCACACCCATTTGTAATCAGGTTCAAAAATATCTGGACCAGCGCATCATGATTGCCATGCACCATGGGCAGCGAGGGGTCGAAATCCTCCACGAAGCCGATGCCGGGAAATTGGCGCGCGCGTGCGGTTTCCATCGCCTGGTGGATCGGCTGATACAGGTTGATCGGGCCGCAGGCGATCGGCTGTCCGCGCGAAAAATGCTCCATCTGGTCGATCAGCGTCGTGATCCGGTCGACTTCGGCGCAGATCAAAGTCGTGAAGCGCTCGCCGCTCGCATCGGCCTTGCGCGCAAGAAGCTGCGCCGCGCCCTTGATGCCCGCGAGCGGATTCTTGATCTCGTGCGCGAGCATCGAGGCAGCCGCGCCGGCCGCGCGGCCAGAGCGGCCGATCGCGCCGCCCATCAGATCGGCATCGCTCTGTGACGGCACCAGCGTCAGGATGCGGTGGCCGCTGCGACCATATGGAACGAGCTGCATATCGACGAAGGCCGACCGCCGCCCGCCGAGGGTGATCTCGGCGCGATGCGCAAAAAGCGCTGGAGTCGCGGGGTCGTTCATCCGCTGGCGATAGCCGCGGTCCATGCCGATCAGCTCGTCGACGACACGCCCGACCATCGCTCCTCGGCCGGTGTTGCAAAGCTGCTCAGCGGCGGCATTGACGAACAGCACCACCCCGCCCTTGTCGATCAGCAGCGTGGCGACGGGATGCGACTGGATGATCTCGTCATGGTCGAACGTCGGAATGCTCGACGTCGGCGCGCTCACGCAGCGGCCTTGCTCAGATACGGCGCGTAAAATTGTTCGAGCGCGTCGAGCACGCCGCGGCTGTCGGGGATCTGGTTGACCTTGTTGCGAAACTCGGCCGAACCCGGCAGCCCCTTGACGTACCAGCCCAAATGCTTGCGCGCCATATTGACCCCGGTCATTTCACCATAATGATCAAGCATTGCCCGATAATGAGTTGTAATGATTTCATATTGTTCGTCGATGCCGGGGTCGGGGCGCTCGCTCTCCCCGCGCAGCGCCGCCATCACCTGACCGAGCAGCCATGGTCGGCCATAAGCCCCGCGACCGATCATCACGCCGTCGGCGCCGCTCTGCACGATCGCGGTTCGCGCATCGTCGGCCGAGCAGATGTCGCCGTTGACGATGACGGGGACCGATACCGCATCCTTGACCGTGCGGACGAAGGCCCAGTCGGCGGTGCCGCGATACATCTGGTTGCGCGTGCGGCCGTGCACGGTGACCAGCTTCGCGCCCAGATCCTCGGCGATATGCGCGAGTTCGGGCGCGTTCAGGCTGTCAACGTCCCAGCCCATCCGCATCTTGACGGTCACCGGCACCGACACCGCCTTGACGCAGGCATCGATCAGCGTGGCGGCGAGCTTCAGGTCGCGCATCAGGGCCGATCCCGCGTCGCCGCTCGTGACCTTGCGCACCGGGCAACCCATGTTGATGTCGATGATCGCCGCGCCCCGATCTTCGTTAAGCTTCGCCGCTTCGCCCATTTCATGGGGGGTGCAGCCGACGAGTTGCATCGACACCGGTTCCTCGACCGGATGCCACGCCGCTTTCTGGATCGACTGGCGCGTTTCGCGGATCGCAGCCTGGCTCGCGATCATCTCGGTGACGTTGAGCCCCGAGCCATAGCGGCGGACGAGCGTGCGGAAGGGCATGTCGGAGACGCCCGTCATCGGCGCAAGGATCACCGGATCCGCGATGGTGATGGGACCGATCTGAATGGGCCGCAGCGGCGCCATGGCGGGGAGCTTTCGTTTAAATTGCCTAAAATTTAAGCAGCCCCTACACGCTAAGCTGCTTTCCCGCAAGGCGCGGCTGCGCTAACCGGCGCGCATCATGAGCGAGTCCGCCCCTTTCTCCGCCCCGCGCGTCGCGGCCATATTGCTCGCCGGCGGTCAGGGGACACGCGCCGGGTTCGACCGGCCCAAGCAGCTCGAACGGCTTGGCGGCAAGCCGGTGCTGCGCTGGAGTCTCGACGCCTTCGCCGCGCATCCGGCGATCTTCGCGGGCGTGCTGGTGGCGAATGATGACGTCATGGCGGCCATCGGAGCCTTGCCCGAAGGCTGGATTTCCGCCGTTCCCGGCGCCGAACGCCAGCAATCGGTTGCCCATGCGCTTGCCGCACTCGCCGATTGGGAAGAAGAAGCGCTCATTCTCGTCCACGATGCCGCGCGGCCCGGAGTGAGCGCCGACGTCATCGATCGGTTACTCGCCGCCTTGCAGGACAGCGATGCCGCGACCCCCACGCTACCGGTTCCCGATACGCTGGTCGAACAGGCGGCGGGAAACGTCGGCGATGCGGTCGATCGCGCCGCTCTCGCGCGGGTTCAGACCCCGCAGGGCTTCCGGCTCGGCACCTTGCGCCGCGCCCACGCCGCCGCGGCGGGTGAAGCCGCGACCGACGATGCGCAGCTCGTCCGCCGCCTGGGCATTGCCGTTGCGGCGGTCGCCGGTGACGCGCGGCTTCATAAGCTGACATATGCCGACGATATGGCGATCCTTTCCGGACTCTTGGGGACAGCGATGATGATGCGAACCGCGGTGGGCATGGGCTATGATGTCCACCGCCTTGTGGCGGGCAATCCGCTGTGGATCGGCGGGATAGAAATTGCCCATAGTCATGGGCTTGAGGGCCATAGCGATGCCGACGTCGCGCTCCATGCGATCACCGATGCGATTCTCGGCGCGCTCGCCGATGGCGATATCGGCGACCATTTCCCGCCGAGTGACCCGCAATGGCGCGGCGCCGCTTCGCACCGCTTCCTTGCGTTCGCTGCCGACCGCGTCGCCGCGCGCGGCGGGCGGATCGATCATGTCGACCTGACGATCATCGCCGAAGCCCCCAGGATCGGCCCGCACCGTCCGGCAATCCGCGCCCGCATCGCCGAAATCCTTGCGATTCCGCTGGACCGCGTTAGTGTGAAGGCGACAACGACCGAGCGGCTGGGCTTTACCGGCCGTCGCGAAGGGATCGCCGCGCAGGCGATCGCCACCCTATCACTTCCGGAGAATTGAACCTTGTCGTCGATCGTCGAAACGCGCCAGACCGCGCGTGAAGAGGCCGCCCTGTCCGTTCTCGCCGCCAACCGCGCCGCAGAGCGTAAGGTCGCGGTGGCCGAAAGCTGCACCGGCGGCATGGTGTCGGCGGCGCTGACCGATATAGCGGGCAGTTCGGACGTGTTCAGCGCCGGCTTCATCACCTATTCGGGCGAAGCCAAGAAGCATCAACTCGACGTAAGTGGCGAAATATTGGAGACTTTCGGCGAGGTCTCGCTCGCGACCGCCTGGGCGATGGCGGCGGGCGTGCTGGCCAACAGCGACGCCGATGTCGCGGTCGCGATCACCGGCATCGCCGGGCCGGGCGGCGGGTCGGAAAAGAAGCCGGTTGGCCAGGTCGTCTTTGCCCGCGCGCTGCGCGGGCAGGACCCCGACGATTATTTCACCCAGCGAGTCCAGTTCGACTCGAAGGACCGCGCCGCCATCCGCCACGCTGCGACCCTGTTCGCGCTCGACCTGCTTCAGCCCGACAAGGATTCGCTGCGGCCGTCGGAGGATATCGAGCTTCCGGCGCCGTAAAGGTCGCCCGCCCGCGCCTCGAACGCGGCGATCATCTTGCGAAGCGCCTTGTCGAACATCTGGCCCGCGAGCGTTTCGAAGACGCGGTTGCGGAACGAGAAATCGACCATGAAATCGACGCGACAGCCGCCCGCTGCGAGCGGCGCGAAATGCCATTCGTTGCTGAGATGTTTCATCGGGCCGTCGATGTAGCTGACCGTCACCGCACGCGGCCGCTCCTTGTGGACGCGGCACGAAAAGCTTTCGCGCAGCCCCTTGAAGCCGACGATCATGTCGGCGAGCGCTTCCCTCTCGCTGTCGCTGCGGACGCGGAGTGCGACGATCCACGGCAGGAATTCGGGATAGCGCGCGATATCGGTGACGAGCGCGAACATCTGTTCGTCGCTGTAGGGAAGCTCGCGTGTTTCGTGGTGCCTTGGCAATCAGTCGGCCCTTGCACGCGCCAGTTGCTCGTCGCGCGCGGCGCGCATCATCGCGAAATCGTCACCGGCGTGATAGCTCGACCGGGTGAGCGGCGACGAGGCGACCTGCAGGAACCCCTTGGCGCGCGCGATCTGGGCATAGGCGTCGAATGCCTGCGGCGTCACGAAGTCGATCACCTTCGTATGGCGCGGTGTCGGTTGCAGATATTGGCCCATCGTCATGAAATCGATGTCGGCGCTGCGCATGTCGTCCATTACCTGATGAACCTCCATCCGCTCCTCGCCGAGGCCGAGCATGATCCCCGATTTGGTGAAGATCGACGGATCGCGGCGCTTGACGCTTTCGAGCAGGCGCAGCGACGCATAATAGCGCGCGCCGGGCCGGATCGTCGGATAGAGCCGCGGGACGGTCTCCAGATTATGGTTATAGACGTCGGGGCGCGCATCGACGATCGCCGCGACCGCGCTTTCGGGCTTGTTGCGAAAATCGGGCGTCAGGATTTCGATCGTCGTCTGCGGCGTTTCGCGGCGCAGCGCCTGAATGACCTTGACGAACTGGCTGGCGCCGCCGTCAGGCAGGTCGTCGCGGTCGACCGAGGTGATGACGATATGGCTCAGCCCCATCTTCGCCGCCGCGATCGCCGTATGTTCGGGCTCGAGCGGGTCTACGGGACGCGGCATCCCGGTCTTGACGTTGCAGAAGGCGCAGGCACGGGTGCAGGTGTCGCCGAGGATCATCACCGTCGCATGCTTTTTCGTCCAGCATTCGCCGATGTTCGGACAGGCGGCTTCCTCGCACACCGTATGAAGATTGAGTTCGCGCATCAGCTTGCGCGTTTCGGCATAGCCGGGACTGGTCGGTGCCTTGACGCGAATCCAGTCGGGCTTGCGGGGGCGCTGAAGCGGCTGGGGCGGCTGGGGCGGCTGTGCGGGAGCGTTCATGCCGCCCACATAGACATGCGTCCCGCTCTTCTCAACAGCGCATCTTCTGCTAAAGCGCGCGCATGACTCACTTTGCCGATTTGCTCGAAGGCTATGCCCGGTTCCGCGCTACGGGGTGGGAAGGGCAGCGAGAGCGATGGGAGCAACTGGCAGAGGGGCAGTCGCCAAAGGTGATGATTATCGCCTGTTCGGACAGCCGGGTCGAACCGGCGCAGATTTTCGACACCCACCCCGGCGAAGTGTTCGTCGTCCGCAACGTCGGTGCTCTGGTCCCCCCGTTCGAAACCACGCCCGGCCGCCACGGTGTGTCATCGGCGCTGGAATTTGCGGTGCAGATCTTGCGGGTCGAGGAAATCGTCGTGCTGGGCCATGGCATGTGCGGAGGCTGTCATGCCGCGCTGCATCGGACGATGGCAGGTGCGGAACCCGGGCATGGCGGATTCATCGCCGACTGGATTTCGATGCTGGATGACGCGAGCGCCGCGGTGCGCGCGCGGCACGCCGACCTGCACAGCCCGGCAGCACGGCGCGACATGGAATTTGCCGCGGTTCGGGTCAGCCTGGCCAATTTGCGGACCTTCCCCTGCATCGAGCAAAAGGAAGCCAAGGGACGGCTGCGGCTGCGCGGCGCGCTGTTCGCGGTCAGCGACGGCATATTGCATCTGCTGGACGAACAGACCGATCGATTTTCGCGGTTCGACTGGAAAGCGTGAAACCCGATCAGGGAATCGCGTAGGTCACGTTCGCCTGGCCGACGGGCTTGTCGGCATCGTCGGTAAAGATGCGGATATCCATCACCGCCAGCCTTTTGCCGAGTCGCAGCAGATGCGCGTCGGCGAACAGCGGGCCGGGCCGGCACGGGCGCAGGAACTGGTAATTGAGCGCGCTGGTCACCGCCATCGCGACCGGGCCGATATGCGCGAGAACAAGCGCATAGGCCGCCATGTCGGCGAACCCCATCTGGGTCGGGCCCGAGATCAGCCCGCCGGGGCGCAGCGCCTGTTCATTGGGGTCGATCCGGGCGCGGACATGGCCCGGCGCCGCCGAAACGACATGGCCGCGCGACCCCGGCTTCGAATGCGGGAAAGCGTCCGTCAGGAAGGCGTTGAGCGCATCGGCGCCCATGCGGATCGCGCTCGACGAAATCGGCGCCTCCCCCGCCCCGCCGCCGGTCACCGCGTCAGCTTCTTGTAGCTGGTGGCGTGCGGGCGGGTTGCGCCGTCGCCGAGACGGCGGATCTTGTCCTCTTCATAGGCCTCGAAATTGCCCTCGAACCATTCGACATGGCTGTCGCCCTCGAACGCGAGGATATGCGTCGCAAGGCGATCGAGAAAGAAGCGGTCATGGCTGATGACCACCGCGCAGCCCGCGAAATTCTCGAGCGCTTCTTCAAGCGCGGCGAGGGTTTCGGTGTCGAGGTCGTTGGTCGGTTCGTCGAGCAGGAGGACGTTGCCCCCCTCCTTGAGCATCTTGGCGAGATGGACGCGGTTGCGCTCGCCGCCCGAGAGTTGCCCGACCTTCTTCTGCTGGTCGACGCCCTTGAAGTTGAACGCGCCGACATAGGCGCGTGTCTGCATCTCGTGCTTGCCGATGTTCATCAGTTCGTGGCCGCCCGAGATTTCCTGCCAGACATTATTGTCGGGTTTCAGATCGTCGCGGCTCTGATCGACGAAGCCGAGGCGCACCGTGTCACCGATGATCACGTCGCCGCTGTCGGGGGTTTCCTGGCCGGTGATCAGCTTGAACAGCGTCGACTTGCCCGCACCGTTCGGCCCGATGACGCCGACGATGCCGCCCGGCGGCAGCGTGAAGGACAGGTCTTCAAAGAGCAATTTGTCGCCATAGGCCTTTGATATTCCCGCGACCTCGATCACCTTGCCGCCAAGGCGTTCGGGAATCTGGATGACGATCTGCGCCTTGCCGGGGGTGCGCTTTTCCTGTGCCTCGACGAGTTGATCGAACGATTTGATACGCGCCTTCGATTTGGCCTGACGCGCCTTGGGGCTTTGCCGGATCCATTCGAGTTCGTCCTTGATCGCCTTCTGGCGACCCTGGTCCTCGCGCGCTTCCTGCTCGAGTCGCTTGCCCTTCTTTTCGAGGTAGGTCGAATAATTGCCTTCATAGACAAAATAGCGGCCGCGATCGAGTTCGAGGATCCAGTTCACGACATTGTCGAGGAAATAGCGGTCGTGGGTAACGAGGATGACGTTGCCCGGATAGTCGACCAGATGCTTTTCGAGCCACGCGACGCTTTCGGCGTCGAGGTGGTTGGTCGGTTCGTCGAGCAGCAGGATCGACGGCTTTTCGAGCAGCAGGCGGGTGAGCGCGATGCGGCGCTTTTCCCCGCCAGAGAGATTCTCGACGCCCCAGTCGCCGGGCGGGCAGCGCAGCGCCTCCATCGCGATTTCGAGCTGATTGTCGAGTGTCCAGCCGTCGACCGCATCGATCTTTTCCTGGAGCGTGCCCATTTCCTCCATGAGCGCGTCGAAATCGGCGTCGGCGGGCGGATCGGCCATCAGCGCGCTGATCTCGTTGAAGCGGTCCATCATGTCGGCGACCGGGCGAACCCCGTCCATGACATTTTCCTTGACCGTCTTGCTTGGGTCGAGCTGGGGTTCCTGCGCCAGATAACCGACGCTGATCCCCTCACCCGGCCAGGCTTCGCCGGTGAACTCCTTGTCGATGCCCGCCATGATCTTCATCAGCGTCGACTTGCCGGTGCCGTTCGGACCGACGATGCCGATCTTGGCGTCGGGATAGAATTGCAGGCTCAAATCCTTGAGCGTCGGCTTTTGCGCGCCGGGATAGGTCTTCGACAAACCCTTCATCACGAAACTATATTGGGCGGCCATCGATGTGCTCCGAATATGAGGCTGAGCCGCGCGCACGCGGCCGGATGCGTTGCGCGCCGGTTAGCGAAAGGGTGCGGGATTGGCAATCGATTGGGCAATCGAGGCTTGCGAGGGGCAAAGATCAGCCGCTAGAACCGCGTCATGACACGCGCCGCCATCGCAGCCCGCCTGACGGGCTTCGCCGCCCTGCTCCTCGCCGCCTCCGCCGGCGCCACCGACCGCGCCCAGGCGAGCGACGATCCGGCCTGGGCGATCACCGAGGATCTGACGACCGAAATCGGCCCGCGTCCGGCGGGGAGCGATCGCGAGGCCGCAGCGCGGCGCTGGGCGGTCGAACGGCTGAAGGCCATGGGCTTCGCCAATGTCCGCGAGGAAGCCTATCGGATGCCGGTGTGGCAGCGCGGCGAGGAAGCGGCGTGGCTCACCGCGCCGTTTCTGCCGCAACAACTGACCGTCGTGGGCCTCGGCAACAGCGGCGCGACCGGGGCGCAGGGGATCGAGGCCGAGATCGTCTATTTCGAAAGCTATGACGCACTGGCCGCCGCGCCCGACAGCGCGGTGAAGGGCAAGATCGTCTTCGTCGATAATCAAATGAAAGCCGCACAGGACGGCAGCGGCTATGGCTATTTCGGGCGCGGGCGCTTCATCGGGCCGAATGTCGCGGCCAAAAAGGGCGCGCTCGCCATCGTCATCCGCTCGATCGGCACGGACAGCCATCGCATTGCTCACGCCGGGGTCACCAATTTCGCGGACGGCGTGACTCCGATCCCGGCCGCCGCGCTTTCCAACCCCGACGCCGACCAACTCGTCCGCCAATGGCGCCGCCACCCCGGCGCGCTGCGCCTGAAACTGCTGCTGACGCCGCGCCGGCTGGAGCAACAGGCATCGGGCAATGTGATCGCCGAAGTGCCGGGCAGCGACCCCGCCGCGAGTCCCGTGATCCTTGCCTGCCATCTCGATAGCTGGGACCAGGGCACCGGCGCGATCGATGACGCTGCGGGGTGCGGTATCATCACCGCGGCGGCGAAGCATGTCATGGCGGCAGGCCAGCCCCGCCGCACGATCCGCATCCTCTGGGCAGGCGCCGAAGAAGTTGGCGGGTTCGGCGGCAAGGCCTATTTCGATGCCCATGGCAAGGAACGCCATGCCGCGGCGCTCGAGTCCGATTTCGGTGCCGACCGGGTGTGGCGCGTCGATTTCAAGCTGCCCGACAGCGCCAAGCCGCTCACCGACCGGATCGCCGCGGCGCTCGCGCCCCTCGGCATCACGCGCGGCAAGGATCCGGCGAGCGGCGGCACCGACATCGGCGCGCTGGTCGCGGCGGGAACCCCGGTCATCGACCTGCAACAGGACGGCACCCGCTATTTCGACATTCACCACACGCCCGACGACACGCTCGACAAGGTCGATCCGGCGCAATTGCGGCAAAATGTCGCCGCCTGGACCGCGACTTTGGCGATTCTCGCGAACAGCAGCGATTCCGAGCTTCCCTGATTGTTTCGGGGAAATGACAGTTTTCGGCCTTCGCGGGACATCTCAATTATTTTTGTTGACGATTCACGCGGAAAGGCTAAATCCCGCCGCTCGCGGGACGGGAAAGTTTCCCCAGCGCGGAATGGCATTTTAGGGAGCCCACACATCATGAAGAAGTTTGCTGCTATCGCCGTTGCTGCCAGCATGTTCGCCCTCGCCGCTTGCGGTGAAAAGGCTGCTGACGAAGCTGCTACCACCGACGCCCCGGCCGCTGAAGCGGTTGCGGAAGAAGGCGCTGACGCCGCTGCTGCTGGCGCTGACGCCGCCGCTGCCGGCGCCGACGCTGCCGCCACGGGTGCCGACGCTGCTGCCGCTCCGGCCGCTGCCGACGCTGCTGCTGCTCCGGCCGCTGCTGCTGCTCCGGCCGCTGACGCTGCTGCTGCTCCGGCTGAAGCCAAGAAGTAAGTCGCGGCCCTTCGGGGCAATGACCGAAACGAACAAGGGCGGTCTTCCTTCGGGAAGGCCGCCTTTTTCGTTGCCCGAGCGAAGCGATCCGGTGCGGTTACCGCACGCTCTTGGATGGCACCGCCGCTTCGCTCCTCGCAAGGGCGATTCCAGCACATTCTAAAGATGAAACGCAGATCAGCGCGCGGGGCGCAGGAGCGTCTTCGCTCGGCCGCCTGGGCGGCGGATGCCACGCGGACATCCGCCATTTCCTGAAATTGGTCGGGGAGACAGGATTCGAACCTGCGACATCTTGCTCCCAAAGCAAGCGCGCTACCGGGCTGCGCCACTCCCCGACCGTGCGGGCGCCTTAGACAGGCTGGAGCGCCGAGTCTATCCCGCTGATGTCGCGATCAGCCGCGCATAGAAATCGATCATCCGTTTGAAGCTGTCGACCTCCATATGCTCGTTGGTGCCGTGGATCATCGCGGCCCCCTTCAGCGTGAAATGCATCGGCATGAAGCGATAGACGTCCTCGGACACCGGCTCCATGCTGCGGCTGTCGGTGGCCGCGACGACCAGGGTCGGGGTCAGCACCGCGTCGGGCGCATCGGCGCGCGCCGCAGCGGCGATCCATTTCCAGCCCTGCGATTTCGTTGACGAGACGCGCGAGGGCTCGCGCGGCGGCTTGACCCAGGCCAGATCGACCTTCGCGTCGCCGACGGCCTCCTTCGCGCGCGCCATGACGTCGGCCGAACTGTTCCACGGCGCGATGCGATAGTTGATCAGCGCATTGGCCGATTGCGGCAGGACATTTTCCTTGGGACTGCCTTCGAGCATCGTCGGCGCGATCGTCGTGTGGAAGGCCGCCGCCGTGGACGGCGTCGCCGAAAGCTGGCGCTTGAGCAGCGGGCCGAACAGCCACGAGTTGGCGACCGCCATCTTGGTCGTCCCGCCCTTCTTGGCCGCGAGCGCTTCGATCATCAACGCGCCGGGGCCGCGGATTTCCATCGGGAAAGGCTTGTCGGCGATGGCGAGAACCGCCCTGGCGAGCGTCGTGACGCCGGTTTCGGCAGGCGGCATCGAGCTGTGGCCGCCAGGTGCGTTCGCCGTTACCTTCAACGTGCCATAGCCTTTTTCGGCGATGCCGATCATGATCGCGGGGCCGTCGATGACCGGGGTGTCGGTCAGCACGATGCTGCCCTCGTCGAGGGTGTAGATCGCCTTCACGCCCTCCGCCTTCAGCTTGGCCGCCGCCGCGACCGCGCCCGATCCGCCGGCTTCCTCATCGTGACCCGAGACGAGATAGAGGCCGCGTTTCGGCTTGAAGCCGGATTTCGCGAGCGCGTCGATCGCCTCGAACAGCCCGACGAGCGAGCCCTTGTCGTCGACGGTGCCGCGGCCCCACACCGCATTTTCGGCGATCGTCCCCGCGAAGGGCGGATATTTCCAGTCGCCCTCGGTCCCCGGCGTCACCGGTACGACATCCTGATGCGCCATCAGGATGACCGGGGCGAGCGAGGTATCGCTGCCCGGCCAATGATAGATGAGCGTCTTGTTCGGCAGGACCGTGCGCGTCATCGCGCCGTGCGCGGCGGGGTAGGTCGAGGCGAGCCAGGCCTGCAACCGGTCCCATTCGGCGAGCTGGTTCTCGGCCGGATCCTGGTTCGACACGGTGCGGATCTGCGCCGCTTCGCTGAGGTGGCGGACGGCGGCGTCGAGATCATAGGGCACGGTGGCGGCAAGCCGGATATCGCTTCCATCGGCGACGTTCGCGGGCGCAAAGCCGGCGGTGCGCACCGCGACCGTTGCCGCTGCGATGGCGACGACCGCCACACCGCCCAAAATGATGATCCCGCGCTTACGCATATGACTCTCCCCTTCTCGGATTTTCAGAAGACCGCGAATGGTTTAGATTTGCAACCCAATTCAACGGCCATGATGGCCGCACCGGCTCGGATGCTTCACGCCAATCCCAACATGCGGATATGGCGTTCGAACGATGAGCAAAAGGAGCGGCTGACGGGCAATTCCAATCCGTTCGACAGCCGAACGAGGCCCGCATGCCCGGCACGACGAAACGCCCTGATTGCGTCGTCCGCGACCCAGATCGAGCGATGAATCTGCATTCCCGCCACAGGATGCGCCATCATGATCGCGTCCGACAGACGGAGCAGCGTCATGCCCTCCCCTGCGTCGGTATAAATGCGAACATAATGATCCTCTGCCCGGATCGCGAGAAGTCGACCGCGTTCCGCGGGCGCCACCCGGTCGAAGAGTTGCGGCATGGCCTTGACCGGCCGTTCGTCGCGTCCCCCCGCGCGCGCCTCTGCCCCCGGCACGTCGTAACGATACCGCGGAATTCCCAATAGGCGGTCGAATATATAGTTGAGCGCCACCCAACTGATGGTTCCTGGTGCCAGGTTGCGGAAGAAGCGATCGAGCGATTGCCATTCGAGGCGCAGCGGCGCGGGCTGACCGAAATCCGGGCCCGGCACCTGAAAACTGTGCGCGAGCGAGAGGATTTCGGCAATCGGCCGATGCAGCAGCAAGGCGGCGATAATCGGTCCCGCAAGCGTGATCGCCCATAGGGGCGGCCGCCATCTTGCGCACAGCCGATATATGAGCGTGCTTCCAAAGGCAGCGGAAAGCCAGCCGACGATCACCGTCGCGCTCCAGAAGAACAGCGACAGGATCAGGCTGGAATCGAGGCCCGTCGTCACCCGGAACAGCGCCAGCGGCAACGCGAGCAACACAAGCGGCAAGATGACATATAGCAGCAAGCTTGGCTGAACCGGCACCCGGCCTATCGGGAGCGTCGTCGGCGCGGGAATGCCCATTGCTTCGAACCTCTATCGATTGTGGCGCCAACTGGCGCCAGATTTCGTCAGCGACCCCGCTTCGCCAACGGCCATCGAATGGCGTTCCACGCACCTTCCCTGGCCGTTCACGTATAAATTCCCGCTGCCGTGGCCGACCGCGAAAACGGGTCTGCTCATCGTTGCGATTGTCCGTAAATTTGTCCAGTCAAATTTAGATCGACCGCGAGCGCGGATCGCCGTGGCGGAATGGCCGATAAACAAAGGGGTGGAATGTCTGATGGATGATCGATCGGGGCCTGCGCGCGAATGCAATCGGCGCCCAGGGGTCTTCGGCTATCTTTCCCGTTCGCTGCTGTTCGCTTCGGCATTGATCCTCGCGACGGCTTCGCAGGCAGGTCAGGCCGGTTCGGCAAAGACGGTGGTCGCGACGGCCGGCGGCAAGGTGTCCGGCGTGACCCGCGACAAGGCCGTCGTCTATTGGAACATTCCCTATGCGACCGCCGAGCGCTGGGAAGCGCCACGGCCGGCCGCGCGCTGGCGCGACATTCGCAAGGAACAGCGGCCGGGAGCGATCTGCCCGCAAAAGGCCGAGGGCGGCCCGTTGCAGGGTTGGGCGCAAAGCGAAGACTGCCTCAGCCTCAACGTCTGGGTGCCGCGCGGCCATCATGCCGGGCCGCTTCCCGTCATGGTCTGGATTCACGGCGGCGCCTTTCGCTTCGGAAGCGGCGGCACCCCGATCTACGATGGCGATGCGATCGCCGCGCAAGACGTCATTCTGGTGACGATCAACTATCGGCTCGGCCTGCTCGGCCGCTTCGCCCATCCCGACCTGTCGCGCGAACAGGCTGGCGGGCCGCGCGCCGACTATGGCCTGATGGACCAGATCGCCGCGCTGCAATGGGTCAGGGACAATATCGGCGCGTTCGGCGGCGACGCCGCGAATGTGACGATCTTCGGCTATTCGGCCGGCGGCGTCGCGGTCAATTATCTGATGACGGCGCCGAGCGCGCGCGGACTGTTCGCCAAGGCGATCGCGCAAAGCGGCGGGCTGGAGATCGACACGACCCGGCATATTTCGGAGCCGCGCCCCGGCCCGCTCGGCAAGCCGCTCGAAAGCGAAGGGCTCGCGGTTGCCGCGCATTTCGGCAGCGCCGATACGCCGATGCCGCTTGCGAAACTGCACCGGATCCCGGCCGCCGACCTGGTCGATTATCAGGAAAAGACGCTGATCGGGTCGCTGAACCCGGTCGTCGATGGCGTTCTGATTCCCGACGATATCGGACGCAGCTTTCGCGACGGCAAGCAGGCGCCGGTGCCCTATATGGCCGGATCGACGAGCTGGGAGGCGAGCCTGCTGCACTATGCGACGCCGCCGGTTCCGCCGCGCGCGATCCTTTACGGCATCGGCGATGTCGAAGCGGCGCGCGCCGCGTTCGGCGGTCTCGACGATGCCGCGCTCGCGCAGGCCTGGTTCGCCAATTCGGTGTTTCTCGGCACCGCGCGCTATCTGACCAACGCCAGCGCAAAGGTCGGGCAGCCGGCCTGGCTTTATTATTTCGACTATCTTCCAAAGGCGGTCCGCGGCACCGTGCCCGGCGTCGCGCATGGCGACGAAGTTCCCTATATTTTCGGCACGCTGCCCGGAAAGAGCCGGGTCACCCCCGCCGATGCGGTGACCGATGACGACCGCGCCGTCGCGGCGCTGATGACCGCTTACTGGACGAATTTCGCCAAGCGCGGGAACCCGAACGCCGAGGGGCTGCCCGCATTGGCGCGCCGGGTGGTTGGCGACAATGGCATGAACATCCTCGACGCCAACCCCCGCGTCGATCCGCATTTCATGGAACAGTCGATGCTGTTCCTCGACGGCTATTACGAGCGCCGCATGGCTGGCTCGAAATAGCGTCTCGTCATGCAATCTTCATCTTACCCCTATCCCACCTCGAGGAGTTTTCTATGGTCCGTTCGCTGTTGCTCGCCGGTTGCGCTTTCGGGATGGCGGCGATGACGACCGCTGCCGATGCCCGTATTCTCGACCCCGCCAAAGCCGAGGACGCGCTGGAAATCGGCAAGCGCACCCAGTGCGGCATCGGCGATCAACCTGCGGTGATGCACTGGTCGGGCAAGATTTACGCGCGCGTTCAGGGCGAACCCGATCGCCACCTGTTCGACGGCGAGGGCATGAATATTCGCCGGTGCGTCCCGGTGAGCGACCCGAAGCGTGGCGAGGGTTATCGCATGGTCAGCCGTGAAATCATGCTGTTCACCGACCCCCGGACCGGCGCGATCCTTCGCGAATGGAAAAATCCCTGGACCGGCGAGACGGTCGAGGTGATGCACATCGCCAACGACCCCGTGAACATGCGCCCGAACTTTCCGCTCGACGCCGACGGCAAGCCGGTGCCGCCGATGACGCTGAAGCGGATGGGCGAATGGGTGCTGATGCCGCTCGAAGTGCCGCTCTTCTATCCCAATCCACTCGCCGGTGCCTATCAGGATTATGTCGGCAACCAATATCACGCGATGGAAATTTTCGATTTCGTCGCGCGGGCCGACGAGTTGCTCGATACGCGGCATCCGACCGCCTATCCTGCGGTATCGTGGGTCCGCCTTTCGGACTGGATGCCGTGGATGAAGATGGGCGGGCGCCAGGGGCAGATCGTGTTCAACGCGATGGGCGCGAAACTGAAAAGCTATGACGAACTGCCCAAACTGCTGAAGGACGAAATCGCCGCCAGCTATCCCGACTATACCGCCGCGCCGCCCGCCGACGATCAGCGTCCGAACGCGACGACCTGGACGGAATTCAAGAAAAAGATCGACACCGAACGCGCCGCGCGGGGTCCGGCAGCGGCGCAGCCTGCAGGCCATCCCTGAAATGATGTCGCGCCGTGATGTGCTGGTCGCCGGCGGCGTCGCAGCCTTGGCCTGTACGTCGGCGCGCGCGCGAAGCGCGATCGAAGCCGATGTCGTCGTCATCGGCGCCGGATTGAGCGGCCTTCATGCCGCCGCGATGCTCGAGGCGGCGGGTGCGAAAACCATCGTCATCGAAGGCGCCGATCGCGTCGGCGGCCGCGCGCATACGCTCGACGATCTGCCAGGCCATCCCGATGCCGGCGGCATCCAGGTCGGCAGCTTCTATACGCGCCTGATCACGGTCGCCCAAAGGCTGGGGGTGGCGCTGCAACCCGGCGGGGAATTCGATCGGTCGGCGCTATATGTCGTTCGCGGCCAGACGGTCGCTCAGGGGGATTGGCCGACCTCCGCCGCGAACCGGCTGGTCGGTCCCGAACGCGCGATACCGCCGATGGCCCTCGCCCCCGCGCTGGGCCGCCGGATGGGGCATCTTCCCGATACGGCGGCGTGGATGACCGCCGCTGGGCAAAAGCTCGACATCCCCTATGGCACCGCCTTGAAAGCGGCGGGGGCGAGCGACGAGGCGATCCGCCTGATCGCCGCCAACCTCGGCAGCGGCGACATCAACGCGGTGTCGGCGCTGAATGCCGCGCGATCGGCGGCGATTTTCCAGTCGGCCGGTCCCGATGCGTCGCTCCGCGTCATTACCGGCGGCTCGCAGCGACTGCCCGAGGCGATGGCCGCCGCGTTGAGGTCGGACCTTCGGCTCGGCCAGTTGGTGACTGGAATTTCCGAAGGCGCCGATCAGGTCCGCATCGACCTTGCGAGCGGCCGCGCAATCGCCGCGCGCCACGTCATCTGCACGATTCCCTTTGCCGCGCTGCGGCCGTTGGGGCTTTCTGGGGCTTCGGCCGAGGCGATGAAGCCGGTGATCGCGGGCCTGCCCTACACCCACGCAAGCTTTGCCTATCTGTCGGCCAGCGCGCCTTTCTGGAACCAGGACGGCCTTCCGCGCACGATCTGGAGCGACGACCCGCTGATTGGCCGCGTCTTCGTGCTGGGCGACGATCCGGCGATGCTCAAGGTCTGGCTCAGTGGCCCCGATGCCGATGCGATCGACCGGCTGACGCCCGCCGACGCGGGCGCCGCGATCATCGCCCGCCTCGAAACCGCACGCCCGTCGGCGCAAGGCAAGCTGCGGCTCGAACGCATGTTCAGCTGGCAGCGCGATCCGCTAGCGCGCGGCGTTTTCCATCATCTCGGCGCCGGACAATGGCCGCTGCTGACCCGCGCCGTGACGGCGACCGGCCAGCGCCTGCACTTCGCGGGCGATCATCTCGCGCAATTGGCGTCGGGATTGGAGGGAGCGCTCGAATCGGGCGAGCGCGCGGCAAAGACCGTCATCGAAAAGCTTTAGAGAAAATTATTTCGTTAAATAACAATCTATTATTGAATAGCCGAGGAGGGCCAAAATGAAATTCTCGACCTGTCTGAAACTATCGACGATGCTCATCGGTGGGCTGCCGATCGCGGCACTGGCGCAAACCCCCGCCCCCGCCGACCCGCGCGACGATTTCGCGTCGGCCGAGATCGTCGTCACCGCGCGCAAGCAGGCCGAAAGCCTCAGCGATGTGCCGCTGGCCATCACCGCCTTCGATTCGACCCGGATCGAGGAACAGGGCATCAATGACCTGAACGATGTCGCCCGCCTGACCCCCGGCCTCGGCTTCACCTCGGTCATCGGCGAATTCCTGCCGACGCCGGTCATCCGCGGCGTCACCCAGACCGACCTGTTCGGATCGGACCCCAATGTCGCGATTTTCATCGACGGCGTCTATACCGGGGCACGCGAAGCGCTCAACTTCGCGCAGGCCGACATCGAGCGCATCGAAGTCGTCAAGGGACCGCAGAGCGCGCTTTACGGCCGCAACGCCTTTTCCGGTGCGATCAATATCATCTCCAAGCGGCCGACCAACGATCTTTCGGGCCGCGCCGAAGTCGTTTACGGAACCGGACAGCGGTTCAGCGTCCTGGGCTCGGTGTCGGTTCCGCTGATCCGGGACAAGTTAGCGGTAAAGATCACCGCGTCGCACAGCGAATATGGCGGCAGCCACAAGAACCTCACCGGTGGCCCCGATCTGGGCGGCTATAATTACGACACGATCCAGTCGGTGGTGCGCCTGACGCCGACCCCCGATTTCGAAGTCGTCGGCGGCGTCTATTATTCGAGGGACGCCATCAGCCCGCCGGCGGTATCGGCACTCGCCCCGAACTGCGAATTATCGCGCGGCGTGAACCAGACCTTTTGCGGCGTGATACCGTCGCTGCCAAAGGCCGAACTCAGCTCGCACCCCGACGCTTATGGCCAAAAGCGCAAAGTGCTGCGCACCTTCCTCGACATGAAACTCAACATCGGCGACTGGCAGGTCGGATGGCTGACCGGCTATAACAAGACCGACCTGCGCGCGCTGACCGATGCTTCGCGCGGCCTTCCCTATACCTTCCGCTATCGCACGGCCACTGGCGCGATCCGCACCTTCGACACGACGCTGTTGCGCGAGGAAGGCGAACCCAAATTCACCGAATATAGTCAGGAAATCCGCCTGACATCGCCGCAGGAAGCGCCGATCCGCGGCGGCGTCGGCGGATTCTATTTTTCGGGCACGCAGGTCCGGCCGAATTTCGACGCCGTCAGCACGACGCCGCTTCCGGCCGATTTCGTCGCCACCTTCCCGGTGCCCGGCCCCTGGAACACCTTCTTCGACGGTGTGATCTTCGACAAGACCGTCACCAAGAAGGTCGAGAATTTCGCGCTGTTCGGCTTTGCCGAGGCCGATGTGACCTCGCGCCTCACGCTGCGCGCCGAATTGCGCTATGGCCGCGAGAACCAGCGCACGCTTCAGCCTGCGTCGAATATCGGGCGGCCGACGGCGGCGATCGACAAGCGCCTGCACTTCACCACCTGGACGCCGCGTTTCGGCATCCAGTACAAGGCCAGTGACGACCTGATGCTCTATGCCTCGGCCGCGCGCGGCGCCAAGTCGGGCGGTTTCGACATCAATGCCCCGACCGAGCAATATGATCCCGAATATAATTGGACCTATGAAGTCGGCGTCAAGGGAAGCTGGCTGGACGGCCGCGTTTCGGCGGACATCAACGCCTTTTACATCGACTGGACGAGCATCCAGATCCCGGTGCTCGATTTCACCCAGGCGCCGCCGGTTGCGGTGACGCGGAACCTGGGCGACGCGACCTCGAAGGGTTTCGAGGCCCAGCTTACCGTGCGTCCGGCGCGGCCGTTGACCGCGGTGTTCGGCGTTTCCTATACCGATGCGACCTACAAGAATGCGGTCATCGCCGGGTTCGCCAATTTCCCGTCCTTCGCGCCGGACGGCGATGTTTCGGGCAATCGCCTGCAGGCAGCGTCCAAATGGCAGCTCACGAGTTCGCTCGATTATGAGCAGCCGCTCTTCGGCAGCGTCGATGGCTTTTTGCGCGCCGACGCCTCCTATCGAAGCAAGCAATATATGGACTCGACCAATTTGGCGATCCTGCCGAGCCGCGTCCTCGTCAACCTTCGCGCCGGGATCGAAAACGGAAAATGGCGGCTGGAGGCCTTTGCCGAAAATCTGTTCGACAATGATCGCCCGACCTTTGCATTCCGTGACGTGTATCTGAGCAACGTCCTCAATGGCGCGCCGGTGGTTTTCCCACCGCGCATCACCGTGTCGCATCCGCGCGGCCGCGAAATGGGGGTGCGTGCCTCGGTTCGCTTCTGATACGACGACGATGGCCGGAAAACCGCGTGTCGCCCTTTGCGGGACGGCGCGCGGTTTCCGCGCAGTGACACCTATTTGAAGGATCCTCCGACATGGCCCAAATCGCGCGCATCGACCAATTGGGAGGCCCCGAGGTCATCCATTTCCATGATGTCGAATTGGCTCCGCCCGTCGCGGGTGAGGTTCGCGTCCGCCACACCGCGCTGGGGCTGAACTTCATCGACACCTATCACCGCCGCGGTATTTACCCCGTCGACCTTCCCGCCGAACTGGGAGTTGAAGGCGTCGGTGTGGTCGAGAGCGCGAGCGACGGCGTCGCCGACTTTGTCCCGGGCCAGCGCGTCGGCTATTTCGGTCCCGAGCGCGGCGCCTATGCGACGCACCGCAACATCGCCGCGACGTCGCTCTTTCCCATTCCCGACGACATCGACGATGAAACCGCCGCCGCAGTGCTGCTCAAGGGCTGCACCGCCGAATTTCTGGTCGAGCGCTGCGCCCGGGTGGAAGCCGGCTGGCCGGTGCTCGTCCATGCCGCCGCGGGCGGGGTCGGCCTGATCCTGGTCCAATGGCTGAAGGCGATCGGCGCGGTGGTGATCGGCACCGTCGGCAGCGAAGCGAAGGCGGCCGAGGCGCGCGCCGCGGGCGCCGACCATGTCATCCTCTATCGCAGCGAGGATACGGCCCGCCGCGTTCGGGAGCTCACCAACGGCAAGGGCGTTCGCGTGGTGTTCGATGGGGTCGGCCTGGCAACATGGGACGCCTCGCTCGACAGTTGCGGAATGCGCGGCTTGATCGTTTCCTACGGCAATGCCGACGCGCCCGTCACCGGGATCAGCCTGGGCGTGCTCGCCATGAAGGGCTCGCTCTATAACAGCCGCCCGATGCTCTATCATTATTACGCCGACCCGGCGGAGCGTGCGGCCGGGATCGCGCGATTGTGGGCCATGCTGCGCGGCGGCAAGGTCAAGGTCAAGATCGGCCAGCGCTATGCGCTCGAAGACGCCGCGGCGGCGCACCGCGACCTCGAAGCGCGCGCAACTACCGGCTCCGGCCTGCTGCTGCCCTGAAAGGCGGCCCCGGCCGCAACGCCGGGCCGCCGCTTGATCAACCGATCTCGATCAACTCGATCCGTTCGCCTGCCAGCCCGCGCACCGTCGCGGTGCGGCGGCCGCCATAAAGCGGGCCGTCGCGGCGAACCGGCGGCGCGATGAAGGGAACATCGAGGGCATCGAGATCGTCGACCGCCAGCGCGATCATCGCATTGCCGGCGGGCAGCATCGCAGGATCGCCCGGCCGCGCGGTCGCCTCAGCCGGGTAATCGTCGACCTCGACGATCGGCAACCGGCCTTTCTGGACCATCGTGATCGTGGTGCGATAGTCGTCGCCCAACCCGAACGCATTGTTGATCATCGAATAGGATAGCGTGTAGCTCGACGAAATCTCGAGCTTCAGCGCCTGTTCGAACCAGCGAAGGCTCGCCTCGCGATCGGGCGCCGCGAGGACGACGATGAAGATATGATCGGTGAGCGAGGCGGCTTTCGGCAGGTCGGATGTCGGCGTGTTTTCCGCCACCTCGTTGAGATAAATCATCTCACGCCCGCGCCCCGTCACCTGCATCGGGATGAAATAGGGCAATCCCTCCAGTTCCTTGGGCGGGCCGACGATGTCGAAGCCGCTCTCGCGCAGCCTCCCGGGCCAGCCGAACACATCCTGCACCGTCAGTTCGAACGCCGCCCAGCCATAGCTGCGCGTCGGCTTGAAATCGTCGGGCAGCGGCGCCTCGACCAGCCGGATGAAGCACGGCGCCCCGCTTTGCGGCTGGAGCGTCGCGAAGCGCGCGCCGCCGCTTTTCGGGCAGCCCCAGCTTGCCGCGAGGTCGGCGTCGATCGTCCCCTGTTCGACGATGTCGAGGCCAAGGCAATCGTGATAATCGGTCAGCGCCGCATCCAGATCGGGGGTCGAAACCACGCCGCCCATGATGCGGCCATGGGACAGAAAATTACTCATTGGAACACCGCCTTGCGTTTTTCGAGGAACGCCGAAACCCCTTCGGCAAAATCGGCGCCAGTAAATGCCGCGGCGAACAGCGCGTGCGTTTGGTCGTCGTCGTCGGCCTGCCCGTCGAGGATGCGGCGGACGATTTTCTTGGTGTTGCGGACGCTGTGCGACGAAGCCGCCGCGATCGTGTCGGCCAGCGCGGTCGCGGCCGCGACCGGATCCTCGTCGATGATCTCGATCAGCCCGATCCGCTGCGCCTCTTCGGCGGGCAGCAACTGCGCGGTGAACAGGATGCGCTTGGCCTGAGCGGGGCCGACCAGATCGACGAGCAATTTGGTGTCGTGGAGTGAATAGACAAGGCCGAGCTTGGCCGGGGTGATGCCGAAACGCGCACGCGGTGAAGCGACGCGCAGGTCGCAGGCGATGGCAAGGCCGCACCCGCCGCCGACGCAATCGCCATCGATCGCGGCGATCACGGGCTTTTCGGCGCGGGCCAGCTCATGCTGCGCGCGGCGGATCGCCGCCTGATTGCGGACCCGCCAGTCGGGATCGAGCGCGCCCGCCCCGAACTCGACAATATCGGCTCCGGCGCAAAACGGCCCCGCCGCCGCCGACCGCAGGATGACGACCTTGATCGCGGTATCGTCCATCGCATCGGCGAGTAGTTCGGGAAATGCCTCCCACATCGCCTGGGTGAAGGCGTTGCGCTTTTCGGCGCGGTCGATCAGCAGATGCGCGACCGTCCCCTGCTTTTCCAGCCGCACACTCATGCCGGATCGACCTGGGCCAGATGCTGCGCGATCGCGTGGCGCGTGGTGATCCACACATCCTTTCTTGCGGTGACGTGGCGGAAGAATTCTTCTAGCGCCCAGATCCGTCCCGGCCGCCCGATGATGCGCAGGTGCAGGCCGAGCGACATCATCTTGGGATTGCCCGCCTCGCCCTCGCGGTAGAGCTGGTCGAAGCAGTTCTTGGCATAATCGAGCCACTGGACCGGGGTCATCGCGGGATCGGTCCACATCTTCATGTCGTTCGAATCGAGCTGATAGGGGACGATCGCGATCGGCTTTCCGGGCACGGTGTCGCGGTCCCAGAAGGGAACGTCGCCCGAATAATCGTCCATATGATAGGTGAAACCCTCCTCGATCAGCAGGCGGCGGGTGTTGTCGGTGTGGAAATAGCGGCTGAGCCAACCATAGGGTCGCACCCCGACCGTCTTTTCGATCGAGGCCGCCGCCTTGCGGATGAACTCGCGCTCCTGCGCCTCGTCCATCTTGAATTGATGGACCCAGCGCCAGCCGTGGCTGACCGGCTCGTGCCCAAGGTCGGCGATCGCCTGCGCGATTTCGGGATGATTCTCGAGGCTCAGCGCCGCGACGGTCCAGCTTGCCATGATGCCATAATCGCGCAACAGCCTGACGACGCGCGGCGCCCCAGCCTTGATCCCGTAGAGATAGTTGGATTCATTGCTGTAATTGCGGATCGGCGATTTGATGTGGATGCCGAGTTCGTCGACCGGCTCCATCCCGCGGTCGCCGCGCGCCACGGTCATTTCGGACCCTTCCTCGACATTGACCACCACCGACAGCGCCATTTTGGCGCCGTTCGGCCAGTCGATCCGTTCTTCCTTCATCAATGCATCTCCTCACCGCCCGAGACGTTGAGCGCCTCGCCGGTTACGTAAAAGGCGTCGTCGGACGCGAGCCAGGCGCAGGCGGCCGCGGTATCGCTGCCCAGCCCCGGACGCCCCATCGGATTCTTGCGCTTCATATTGTCGAGATAGGCCTCGACGCTGTCGAAGCCCAAGAGCTTGGAGAAATAGTCATTCTGCTTCGCACCGAGCCCGGTGGTGACATGGTTGGGGCACACCGCGTTGACGGTGATGCCGTGCGCGCCGAGTTCGATCGCATTCGACCGGGTCAACCCCACCATGCCATGTTTCGAAGCGGTATAGGGCGCCATGTGCGGAAAGCCCGACTTCGCCGCCTGGCTGGCGATGTTGATGATGCGCCCGCCGCGCCCGGCCGCGATCATCGTGCGGGCGGCCGCCTTGGTGCCGTGGAACGCGCCGGTCAGATTGACGCCGATCACCGCCTCCCATTCGCTGGCGCTCGTTTCGAGAAGCGGCTTCATGATATAGCCGATCCCCGCATTGTTCACCCAGATGTCGAGCGAACCGAACGCATCGACCGCCGCCTGGGCCAGCGCGTCGCAGCTCTCGCCCGAACGCACGTCGCACGGGACGACCGCGACCTTTGCTCCGCGCGCGCGGAGTTCGTCGGCCACGGCGCTCATCGCGGCGGTGGTCCCGATGTCGCCCGCGTCCATATGCTCGGCGGGTTGACCAAGGTCCGATACGACGCAGTGGGCGCCTTCGTCGGCAAAGCGTTGCAGAATCGCCTGCCCCAGCCCCTTGTCGCGCCCCGATCCGGTGACGACGACCGTCTTGCCTGCGAAGCGCCGCATCACAGCGCCTCTGTCAGGATGAACTGGGGATTGTCGGCGAATTGCTGAAATTCGGCGGCCACTTTTTGCACCGCTTCGCCGGCGACATCGGCGCCAAAACCATCCATGTCGGCGACGTCGATCACCTCGATATAGGCATAGGGCGGAGCCGCGTCGCTGCCAAGCAGACCCGTCGCGCGATAGACCTGGAAATCGGCGACCGAACCCAGCGCGTTGACCCCCGGAATGTCGGTGGTGCGCGCCCATCGTTCATAGGCGCCTGCATCGACGCCCGCTTTGAGATTGAACAAGACGATGATCTGCATGATGCTCTCCTTTCAATATCCATAGATCGCGGGACGGCGATAGGCAGCCAGCGCCGCATCAAGGCTGCGTGCGAGCGCGAAGAGACCCGCTTCCCTCCCGGCCTCGCCGACGACCTGAAGCCCGAGCGGCAACCCGTCCGCCGTCCAGCCCATCGGCAGCGATAGCGCGGGCAGGCCAGCGAAATTGGCGAGGCAGGTGAAATCGGCCTGCGCCGCCGGGTCGTCCTGACTGTGCGGAAAGGGGGGATTGGGCGTCGTCGGCAACATCAGATAGCCATGCTCTGCGACCGCCGCGCGAAGCTGCGCGGAAACCCGCGCCAGAATTTGCTGGTCGTCGGCCCAGTCGCGGTCCTTGCGGCGCGGGCCATAGGCGACCGCGCGGCGCAGGCGGTCGGACAGTTTTTCCGGGTCGGCGCCCGCCAGATGGGCATCCATCGCCTTGGCGACATGGATGAAGCCGGCAAAGCGGATGCGGCTTTGCGGCCAATCGAGCTTGATCTGGGGCAGACCCGCCGGGCACGCCGCGGCAAAGGCGGCCGCGATGGCCGGATCGACAGCGACGCCGTGATCGATCAGCACCGCCCCGGCCTCACCCATCATGCCCTCGCCGAAATCGGACATCGTCCGCGCCATGCGTTCCAACAGGTCGAGATCGCGTGCCAGCGGACCGATGGCGTCGAAGGCCAAGTCGGTGGCTTCGAGGCCGTGCTGGCTGACGCGATCGGTCGCGGGCTTGAAGCCATAGATGCCGCAATGCGCCGCGGGGATGCGGATCGATCCCATCGTATCGGTGCCGAGCGATGCGTCGCACAGCCCTGCCGCCACTGCCGCGGCCGAGCCGCCGGACGAGCCGCCGGGCGAATAGCCGATATGATGGGGGTTCTGCACCGGCCCGTACCAGGGATTGTCGGACTTCGAGCCGAGCGCCGCTTCCTCCATATTGAGGCTGCCGACGATGATGGCACCTGCCGCACGCAATCGCGCGACCGTGTCGGCGTCGCGGTCGGCGATCCGGTCGCGAAAAAGCTCCATCCCGCCGGTCCAGGGCAATCCCCGGACGGCGACATTCGCCTTGACGCCGACCGTCACCCCGGCAAGCACTCCCTCGCCGCCGGTCGCCTCGTCATCCCAGTCGACAAAGGCGTTGAGCCGCGCATTTGCCGCGTCGAGGCGTGCGCGGTCGATCACACGCCGCGCTCGTCGATCAGGCGGATCGGCTTTTGCCGCACGTCGATCTGCGTCGCGGCGGCGGTTTCGCCCGCCCCGACCAGCGCCACCGTCACTTCGACGCCCAGCCCCTGGCGCAGCATCGCGGACAACTGCCCGGGGTCGGTGCCGCCGCGGCTTTCCAGCGTCACGCGCATGTCGTCGCGCCCCGCCGCATCGCGCGACAGGTGACAGACATATTCGCCGGTCAGGTCGGCGCGATTCTCGATCAAGGCACCGATCGCGTGCGGAAAGACGTTGATCCCGCGCAGCTTGACCATATTGTCGCTGCGTCCCTTGAAGCCGGCGATCCGCTTGAACACCATCCCGGTCTGGTTCGCGCCGCTCAGTTCGTGCGTGATGTCATGGGTGTTGAAGCGGATGCACGGCGCGATATCGTCCTTGTACAGGCAGGTGACGACCATGTCGCCGGTCTCGCCCGCCCCCACCGGCGCGCCGCTGTCGACGTCGAGCAGTTCCAGATATTGGGCGTCTTCCCAGACATAGAGGCCATCGCGCTCGGGGCCTTCGCCGGCGATGGTGCCGGTATCGCCGACGCCATACCAGTCATAGGCCTTTGCTCCGCCCCATGCCTGTTCGACGCTGGCACGATCCTCGGTGCCCAGATGGCCGCAGATCATCTTGATATGGATCTGATCCATCAGCCCCTCGGCGGCCGCGACATCGGCAAGCTTGCGGATATAATCGACGAAACCGACGAGCACCGACACGCCGAAATCGCGCATCAACCCGATTTGGTTGATCGAGCGCGTTTCGATCCCTGTCCCCGCTGACAGGAAGATCGAATTGGTGAAATGGGTCACCGCCTCGCGGATATAATGGCCGCCGTTGATCATGCCGTGCCCATAGACCGACTGGACCACGTCATCGGCGGTCAGTCCCTGCCAGCGATACATGCGCCCGACGAGCAGATTGCCGACCTCGCGCCCCTTGGCGCCGAACAGCAGCGCCTGTGGCCGCCCGGTGGTGCCCGAGGTGGTGTGAAAGAAAACCGGCGGGCGATCGTCCCCTGCCCCCAGTCCCGCGAAATCGCCGTAGGGCGGATAGGCGCCGATCGATGCCATCAGGTCGCTCTTGTCGTAAACCGGCAGCTTGACGATGTCCTCGATCCCCCGAATGTCGCCCGCCTCGATGCCCTTCGCGCCCCACAGACGCTGATAAAAGGGGATTTCCCAGCCGCGCCGCATAAGCTTCAGAAACTGCGCGTCCTGGACCGCGTGAAGCTCGTCGCGGCTCATCGCGGTGTAGCGCGCGACGAATTCATCGCCGACGGGATAGTCGCGAAGCATCTGTTTGGCATCGAAGGCTTCAAAAAGGCTGGGGAAAGTCATACAGGCTCCGGACGTGTGACATAGGAAAGCGGGTCGGTGAACAGGCGCAGATCGGGTGCGCCGACGGCAAGTTCGCGGGCAAGGCCGCGTTTGGCCTCGGTCTGGTCGGCGCTCATCGCGGCATCGGGATGGCCCAGCGTCGCGGGAATGATGCGTTCGACAGTCGATCCATCATCGCGCGTCACCACCAGCCGCTGCGGCGACAGCGCATTGGGATCGGCGTTGCCGTCGCAGGTAATGACGAGCTTCGACGCCAGCGCCACGATCGCCGGATCGGCGAAGGTCGCAGCCGTAAACCGCCGTGGATCGATGCGGCGGTCGGTCAGCATCAGCGCAGCGAGCAGCGGCAGGCAAAGCCGTGCATAGGCCGGCGTCATGTCGGCCTTCAGCGGGCGGCCCACCAACCGCTCGATCAGCGGCGGAACGAACGCCTCGATCGTCGCGACCGATCCGGCATCGACCGCACCTTCGCGCAATAAGGCGTCGAGAGTCGCCAGCACCGCATGGCTGGCGCGGCCCGAGGGGAAAGGCTTGATGCTGACCTCCACGATGCGCCAGATGCTGCCGAGCGCATCGGCGTAAGGGGCAAGATCACCGCGATCGAACAGCCGGAAATAACCGAATGGCCCCTCGAGCGCGTCGTGCGGGCCGGTCAGCCCGGCCTTGACCAGATCGACCGCCGCCACCGCCGCACGCGCTGCGCCGGCAATCTGGAGCGGCAGCGCGATCGAGCCTTCGACATGCGCCTGCATCGTCCCCGCGCATTGCGAATAGGCGAGGCCCAGCACGTCGGCCAGCGCCTCCACCCCGTCGATCCGCGCGACCGCCAGCGCCGCGCCGATACAGCCGGCGGTGGCGGGACGGAAAAAGGTCAGCGGGGTATCGGCGGCCAGCCCCATCCCGCACGCAATATCGACCCCGATCGCCAGCGCGGTCAGCGCTTCGTCGGGATCGCAGCCGCCGCGCCGGTCGATCGCCGCCATCACGGCAGCCGTAACGGTCGACAGCGCATGGACCACCGCTGGCTCGTGGACGGCATCCCATTCGAGGCAGTGAATCTGGAATGCGTTGACGAACGCCGCGCCCGCGGCGGGCAAACGGGTTTCGCGTGCGATGATGCGGGCGTCGTTTCCCTGGCCCCACATGCTGGCCGCCGTCAGCACGCCATCGGCGCCGGGCGCCGTCACCCCGGCAGCCCCGGTGGCGAGCGTATCGCCGAGCAGGTGCAGCGCCGCGTCGCGCACCGATGTTGGCGGTCGATGCTCCGCCTGGGCGAAATCGAGCAGGCGCTGCGTTGCGTTGGTCACAGCCAATCCTCCAAAAGGTCGGTAACGGCGGACACGCGATCGGTTTCGAGGACGGTCGAAATCGCATTCTCGGCCGCCGTCGCGGCGATGCCGCCCCATATCATCAGCGCCCGGGCCTTCTCGATCACGCCATCGACGGGCAGCGGCCGTTCGGGATCGCCGCGCGCGTCGGCCAGCGTCACCGATCCGGCCCCGCTCGATACCGTCGCGCCGAAATGCGCGGGGTAGGCGGCGGTCAGCGCCTCGTCCTCTGCAACGGTGACGAGCGCGCGCACCTCCGCCAGGGCGGCGATGGCGTCGGGCTCGAAATCGGTCAGCCGGGGCTCGCCGCGCGCCATCACCACGGCAACGGCATGTTGCAGCGAGAATTTCGCCTCCGCGACGCCGTCGGGCGTCGCCCGGTCGCAAAAGGTCAGCGCGTCGCGATAGGTCGACACCGTCACCGGCCCGGCCAATTTCCCGGCCGCCTTCAACGCCAGCGCGGCGTCGATCGCGGGGTGGGCGTGGCGGCACGCGCCCCACGGCTTGAAGCTGACTTCGTCGATCCGCCAACCCGCGCCAAGGGCGAGCGGCTTCGCTTCGGTGCAGGTCGCGGCGAACAGGCCCTGCGGTCCTTCGAGGATGAAGCGCGGCCCGGTCACCCCCGCCATCGCCTGCCGCGCCGCCGCGCGCCCAGTCGCGACTGCATGGGCGATATGCCATTGCTTCGCCATTACCGGCTCGTGCCGCATCTGCCACAGGCCGCCGGTCACCGAACCGGCAAGCCCGAGGGCCGAAACGAGCTGATCCTGGCTCGCGCCCAAGCGGCATGCCGCCGCCGCCGCCGCTCCGAAACAGCCGGCGGTGGCGCTATTGTGCCAGTGGCCGTAATGGCGCGCGTCGAAAGTGGCGCCGATTGCGATGACCGCTTCATATCCGCGCACCGCGGCGGCGAGCGCTTCGTCCAGCGCGTCGCTCCCCGCCCCCAGCACCGCGGGCCAGATGACCGGGCCGGGATGCAGGATGGCCGCACGGTGAACATCGTCCATTTCCAGCACATTGCCGAGCCAGGCCGCCCGATCGACCACGGCCTCGCCGAGCCGATCGCGGCGCTGTATCCGGCCGATTTCCGAGTTTCGTGCACCCGCGACGCAGCCGATCCAGTCGAGCAGATGGAGCCGCGCCTTTGTCTGGACAATATTTTCCATCGGGCGCTGCAAATGCTGTGCAGTTCGCTCTATCAGGCTATGATCGTCGGCGTTCACCGGGCAGTCTCCGGCCGATGATCAGCCCAAAGGGGAGAATGGATTTGTCGATCGCAATTCGAAATGGCAACGGAAAGCCGCGCTATCAGGCGCTGGCCGACGAATTGCGCGCCGAAATCCTGCGCGGCGATTATCCCGACCCGGCGCAGTTTCCGACCGAAAGCATACTCTGCGCGCGCTACGGCGTCAGCCGCTTCACCGTTCGCGAAGCGCTGCGCTCGCTGCAAAGCGAAGGATTGATCCAGCGTCGCCGCGGATCGGGGACGGTGGTCCAGCCGGCGGCGGCGCGCGGCGGCGCGCTGCACCAGCCGTTGTCGAACGTTGGCGAAATCCTGCAATATGCCCGCGACAGCAGCTATGTGTTCGAACCGATGGGCACGACGCCGCTCCCCAGAAAGCTCTCCGTCCATATCGGCGACGCGTCGGGCGGGCGCTGGCACCATTTCCGGGGTCTTCGGACGCGGCAGGGCGAACAGGGACCGATCGCGCTGACCGACACCTATATTCATCCCGATCTTGCCGCCGCGGCGCGGCAGATCCGGCCCAACGAGGATCCGGTCTTTCGCCAGCTCGAACGGCTGGCCGGGCTTCGCATCGCGCGCATCACCCAGGATATTCAGGCGGTATCGGCGAGCGCGCCGGTAGCCGCCGCACTCGACGTGCCGCGACGCAGCCCCTGCCTTCGCATCCTGCGCTGCTTCGTCGATCCGTCCGACCGGATATTCGAGATTTCGGCCAGCCACCATCCGGGCGACCGTTTCGCCTATGCGATGCATATCGAGGCGGACAAATAGGAGGTCAGCCATCGCGGCCGAGTTCCGGCGCCGTCGTTGGCGTCCACGGCGCTTCGTCGGCGAAGCGGATCGCGGGCGCAATCTGGTGCGCCCCATCCGTCGCCGCGACCAATCCGCGTTCGGCGATATGCGGCGCGGCGAACGCTTCGCGAAAATCGAGGATCGGCGAAAAAGCGACATCCTTGTCGGCGAACCATTGCACCCATTGATCGCGCGTGCGGGTTACAAAAATGCCGCGCAGAAATGCGATCAGCGGCGCCTGCGCATCGCCCGGCGCCTCGCTGCCGAGCGGGATGAGGTCGGGACGGCCCAGCGCGGTCAATAGATTGGCAACGAATTTGGGTTCGCGTCCGCCCAGCGCGACATGCCGTCCATCGGCGGTGTCATAGATATTATAGAAAGCCGCGCCGCCCAGCGAGCGCTGGCTGTCCGATCGCGGCGGATCGCCGCCGCCGATCGCGGTTCCGGCGATATGCGCGCACCAGGGCAGCATCGCGTCGAACATCGCAATATCGACATAATCGCCCTTGCCGCTCGCCGCGCGGCCGATCAGCGCCATCAGCACCGCCGACAGCGCGGTCAGACCCGCCGCCATATCGGCCGACGCGGCGCCGGGAACGACCGGCGTTCCGTCCGGCCCGTCGTTGACCGACAGGAACCCCGCCATCGCCTGCACCGCCATGTCGTGCGCGGGATGGTGCGCGAGGGCGCCCGTCTGCCCAAAGGCCGAAATCGAGCAATAGACGAGTCGCGGGTTGCGCGCCGCCACCGCCGCATAGCCAAAACCCAGCCGGGCTACGACGCCGGGGCGAAACCCCTCGATGAACACATCGGCCTCGTCGATCAGGCGCCAAAGCGCCGCGCACCCGGCTTCGCTTTTAAGGTCGAGCATGACGCTCTGCTTGCCGCGGTTGAGGTTGCGGAACCAGATCGACTGCCCGGCCTCGAACGGCGCCTGGTCGCGCGCCGGGTCGCCCGAGGGTGGCTCGACCTTCACCACCTCGGCGCCCTGGTCGGCCATCATCATCGACAGCATCGGCCCCGGCAGGAACTGCGACAGATCGACGACCTTGATGCCCGACAGCTTCCCCATCGGATCAGACGATGCCGTCAGCGCGCAGCGCCGCCACTTCGCTCGCCGCATAGCCGGCTTCGGCCAGCACCGCGTCGGTGTCGGCGCCAAGCAACGGCGCGGCGCGATTGGGCAGCCGTTCGCCATCGAAACGGATCGGGTTGGCAAGCACCTGCATTTCGTCGCGGTCGGGATGCGACACGCTGTCGATCATCCCGGTTTCGCGCAGCCAGGCGCTGTCGAGCGCCTGGTCGAGACCATAGACGGGCGATACCGGCATATGACTGGCGAGCAGGTCCATCCAATAGCCGACCGGCTGCGTGCCGAAGATGCCGTCGAGAACATCGGTAAGCGCATCGCGGTGGGCCAGCCGGTCGGCGGGTGTCGCGAAACGCGGATCGGCCGCCAACTCGGGATGGCCGATGCGCTCGATCAGCACGGTCCAGAATTTCGGAAGCTGCGCCATGACGAACAGCCAGCCATCGGCGGCGCGGAACATCTGGCTGGGCGTCACCGACGGATGCGCCGACCGCGGCACCCGCCCCGTGACATCGCCTTCGTTCAGATACCAGAGCGCCGGATAGCTCATCTGGTGAACCGCCGCCGACAACAGATCGACATCGACATCGCGGCCCTTGCCCGTCCGCTGGGCATCGACCAGCGCGCCGAGCAACCCGATCGTCATGATCGTGCCGGTGATGAAATCGACGAGCGACAGCCCGGCGCGCGTCGGGGGGGCGTCGGGCTCGCCGGTCATCGCCATCCACCCCGCCTCGGCCTGCATCAGATAGTCGTAGCCCGGCCAGCGGCGACGTTCATTGTCGCGGCCATAGGCCGACAGATGCGCGCAGACGATCGCCGGATTGGCCTGCCCCATTTTTGCATAGGTCAGTCCCATGCGGTCGGGCAGGTCGCCGCGCAGATTATTGACCATCGCGTGGCTCGACGCGGCGAGCCGCGCCAATATCGCCTGCCCTTCGGGCTTGTTGAGGTCGAGCGTCAGCGAGCGCTTGTTGAGGTTGAAGCTCTGGAAATAGAGGCTTTCGCCCTCGCGCAGATAATGCGGGCCGACCGCGCGCGCGGTATCGCCCACCCCCGGCGGTTCGATCTTGATGACCTCGGCGCCCATCTGCGCTAGGAACATGGTGCCATAGGGGCCCGCGCCATATTGTTCGGCCGACAGGATGCGAAAACCGGCCAGCGGCAGTGGTGCCGTCACGCCGGATTCCTTTTCAGCCACTGCTTGGCGATAATCATCCGCTGCATCTCGTTGGTGCCCTCGCCGATGCACATCAGGGGGGCGTCGCGATAGAAACGCTCGATCTCATATTCCTTGGAATAGCTGTATCCGCCGAAAATGCGCATGCCTTCCTCCGCGTTGCTCAGCGCAGCCTCCGAAGCGAAGAATTTCGCCATGCCGGCTTCCATGTCGCAACGCTCGCCGCGGTCATAGGCCTGCGCCGCCTGCGCGACGAGCAACCGCGCCGCCTCGGTGCGGGTGACCATTTCGCCGAGCTTGAGCTGGATCGCCTGATGCTGGGCGATAGGCTTACCCATCGTCTTGCGGATCTGGGCATATTCGGTCGAGAGCCGCAGCGCGCCTTCGGCGAGCCCCACCCCACGCGCCGCGACGTTGATCCGCCCGAGCTCGAGCCCGCCGGTCGCCTGGAAAAAGCCCTGCCCCTCGACCTCGCCGATCAGATTTTCGGCCGGGATGCGATAATTGTCGAACACCAGTTCGGCGCTATCGATAGCCTTGTAACCCAGCTTGTCGAACTTCTTGCCGACCGAAAATCCGTCGCCCTTTGGGGCGAGGAAGAAACTCATGCCCTTGTATCGCGGCTCGGCCTTGGGATCGGTCTTGACCAGCAGCGCAAAGCAGCTTCCCTGAATGCCGTTGGAAATCCAGGTCTTGGTGCCGTTGATGACATAATCGTCACCGTCGCGCACCGCGGTGGTGCGAATGCCCTGAAGATCGGTGCCCGCGTCGGGTTCGGTCAGCGCCAGGCCGCCGCGGATCGCGCCGCTCGCGAATTGCGACAGCCATTTCGTCTTCTGCGCCTCTGTCCCGAAGCGTTCGACCGCCGCCGCCATGATGAGGTGCGAATTGACGATTCCGGTCAGCGCCATCCAATAGGAGGAGATGCGCGTGATGATCTTGGCATAGGTGGTCGCCGGCAGGCCAAGGCCGCCATATTCCTGTCCGATGGTGGCGCCGAACAGCCCCATTTCCGCCATCTGTGCCACCAGTTCGGCGGGCCAGATGTCGTTATGATCGTGATACATGACGACGGGGCGCACATCGCGTTCGATCCAGCGGTCGATGCTGTCGAGCAGCGCCGCCTCGTCGTCGGGGTCGATCTGGCGTTGAATGGGGTCGGTCATCCGGGCTTCCTCAATCATCGACCGGGCCGAAGCCGCGCTTCCAGATCAGCATGACGCGGACGAAATCGCACACGACTTCGCCATGCTGATTCTTGCCGATGGTCTTGATGGTCACGATGCCCTGTTCGGGGCGCTTACCCGATTCGCGCTTTTCCAGCACCTCGGTCTCCGAATAAATCGTGTCGCCGGCAAAGACCGGCTTCAACAGACGGATTTCCTTCCAGCCGAGATTGGCGACCGATTTCTGGCTGACATCGGAAACGCTCTGCCCGGTCATGATCGCTACCGTCAGCGGCGAACAGACCAGCGGCTTTTTGAACTCGGTCTTCTTCGCAAATTCGAAATCGAAGTGAGCCGGATGCGTGTTCATCGTCAGCAGGGTGAACCAGGTGTTGTCGGTCTCGGTAATCGTCCGGCCGGGGCGGTGCTCGTACACGTCCCCGACAACAAATTCCTCGTAGTAGCGGCCAAAACTTTCGCGATACCGCTGCGGCCCGACCTCGATCACACCGTCACGCATCTTGCATACTCCGCATTGCCAATATCCTTTGATAGCGTCGCATGATCGGTGTTTCGAGCATGCGACCATTGAAACGAACCGCGGCCCCGCCGGCCGCGTCGAAAACCCGTTGCGCCTCTTCGGCTTCGGCGATCTCGTCCGCCGTCGGGCGGAACGCGGCATTGATCGCGGCGACCTGTGCCGGATGGATCGCCGCCTTGCCGGTAAAGCCCATCGCTTTCGCGGCCTCGGCCTCGGCGCGCAGTCCGTCGGCATCGTCGAGGGCAAGGAAAGGCACATCGATCGCCGGAATGCCGCCGCCCGCACAGGCCATGACGAACAGTCCGCGCGCGGTGCGCAGCGGCTCCCACGCCAGCATCACCCCAAGGTCCGCCGACAGGTCGCCGCCGCCGAACATCATCGCGGCCACGCCCGGCGCCGCCGCGATGTCCGGCGCCGCGCGCAACCCCTTCACCGTCTCGATCAACGGGACGATGCCGGGGGCGCGGTCGCCCAGCACCGCGCGAACGAGCGCCGGTTGCGCGTCGCTTTCGACCATCGGAACGAACAGCAGGGCGGGCAGCGTCGCCGCATCGTCGAGCGCGAGCAGGTCTTCCAGCCCGGCGCGGGTCGCCAGGCCGTTGATGCGCATGGCCAGGCGCCGGTCGCCGCCGGCCAGCGCTGCGATCGCCGCCGTACGCGCGCCGACCTTGCCCGCCTCGGGAACCGAATCCTCCAGATCGATGCACACGGCATCGGCGCCGCTCGCCAGCGCCTTTTCGAATCGCTCGGGCTTCGAACCCGGCACGAACAGCATCGACGAAAGGCCATTGGCCGTGGTCACGAATGAATCTCCCTGATTGCGGCTTTAAGAATTTGTCCGGACAACTTATAAGTCAAGCGCAAATGTCGGAAAGGGCGAATTTCATCAGAAGGGCTTGACCGCTCCGATAAAGGAAACGGCGATCAACAGCGCATAAACGACGAAAACCCATATCCGCGTGCGGTCCATCGTGCGGAGCAACGGCCCCTCGGTCGCGTCGCTCGATCCCTGCTCGATCAGACGCGCCAATTGCGGTCCGACGGGTTTGAAACAGACGTCGATCAGGATGGCGGCGACAAAGATCAGGCCGAACAGCAAGGCTTTTGCCGCCAGCCAGGGCGGCGCCAGCGGCGCGCCGCTGGTGAGCGAGACCGTGCCCAGCGCCAGATAGCCGACGGCAATCGCATATTTGAGCCAGCTTTCGATCCGCCGGTTGCGCACCGCGCGGGGCGTCATATCGTGATGATGCGCGTCCCAGATGAGCCAGAGCCAGACGAAACCCGTCGCCCAGGCGGCCGCCAGCGCGGCGAGCGGCAGCGCCCAGAATCCACCCAGGACCAGCAGCGTCAACGAGGACGGCACCATCAGCGCCCAGGCCGAACGCGGGAACATATCGATGCCGACCAAGAGCCGCAGGAGCGCGAGTCGCTGATCGAGCGAATAGCGAGTCCGCTTGCGAAACTGCTGACCGGCCAAGAATACGCCGATATCGCCGCCGAGCCAAATAACGAACAATATCAAATGGAAATAGACCATCATCGGATAGGCCAGATCGTTCAGCGACATCATCATCTCTCCCATTCCCTGCCATTGCGGCTTGACAGCCTTTCTTCAACATGAAAGTTGTCCGGACAAATCACAAGAGGCGACACGCAATGATCGCCGTGATCGGAACGAGGGAGAACGACATGAAACAGTTGCTTTTGGCTACCACCGCCCTGCTGTCCGCCGGCCTGTCCGCCGCGCCGCTTCACGCACAAACCGCCCCCGACGAACAACAGGCCTCCGCCGACGATGAGAAGGCGAGCGGTATCCAGGACATCATCGTTACCGCCCAGCGCCGGGCGGAAAGCGTGCAGGATGTCCCGATCGCAATTTCCGCTTTCTCGTCCGACCAGCTGCGCGAACAGGGCATTTCCAACACATTGGAGCTTGGCCAGTTCGTTCCGAACCTCGTCTCGATGAACAATACGGGGATTGGCTCGGCGAACGCCTATTATCTGCGCGGGCTCGGCAATACCGAAACCATCGCCACGTTCGACCCGCCGGTTGGAACCTATGTCGACGATATTTATCTTTCGCGGCAGAATGCCAATAATCTCAGCCTGTTCGATGTCGAGCGCGTCGAGGTTCTGCGCGGGCCGCAGGGAACATTATTCGGTCGCAACACAACCGGCGGCGCCATCAACGTCATCATGCGCGATCCTGGTCATGACGGCAGCGGCTATGCCGAAATCGGCTATGGCCGGTTCAACAAGCGGCTGGCCCGCGGGTCGAAGGATATTTCGCTGGCCGATACCTTCGCGATCAAGCTCAGCGGCTATTATCAGAATGACGATGGCTATGCGAGAAATGTCACGACCGGCGACCGTTTGAACGACGATGACGGCTGGGGCATCCGCCTTGGCGTCAAGGGCGAGATGGCCCCGTGGGCGCGCTGGACCGGTTCCTATGCCCATATCGCCGCCAATGGCGAAAACATCATGAACTATGACTGCAACCCGGGAGACCTCAGCGACTGCAAGGGGCGCTTCATCACGACGGGGCTGCCCGCGGGCGGGTCGGCGGCGACGTCGCCCTATGCGCCGGTTCAGGTCGCTGGCCGCAAGGCCAATTATCTTCAGGGCAATCGCACGGGAACCGATCTGATCACCTCGAATCTGGAGATTGATCTGTCGTCGGATATCTCGCTCAACCTCATCACCGGATATGTGAATCAGGTGCAGCAATATGCGCTCGACTTCTTCGATGGACGCGGCGCACCCAGCCTTGCCGTCCCCCGGCCGCCCGTCCGGGGCTATCCAAGAGGCGGGTTCGTCTATCTGAACGACGGATTGAACCAGCAGTTCACGCAGGAAATCAAGATCAACGGCGAATTGCTGAACGGACGCATCAATTTCGTCACCGGCCTCTATTATATGGATGAACGGAACAAGACCGATTATGCGGGTGTCTTCACGCTGTCCCCGGCGCTGACGATCCTGCTGAATGACGATATTATCCGCAATAATACCACGGCTTATGCCGGATATGCGCAGGCCGATTTCAACATCACCGATGCCATTACGCTGACGGCCGGCATTCGCTATACCGACGAAACCAAGTCCTTCCACGTCAGCGACAATCGGGCGAGTTGCAACGACGGCACGATCGAGGCGACCTGCCTCAACGACGCCAATTTGTTCGGGCCGTCGGGGGAAGCCATCCCGACCAGCCAGACCACCAAGATCTGGACGCCGCGCTTTGCCGTCAACATCAAGCCAACCGAAGATATCCTGCTCTTCGCATCGGCGACGCGCGGTTTCAAATCGGGCGGCTGGAACGCCCGCGCGACCACGCCCAGCCAGCTTTTGCCGTTCGGCCCCGAAAAGGTCTGGAGCTATGAAGGCGGTATCAAGTCCGAATGGTTCGACCGGAAAGTGCGCGTGAACCTGACCGGCTATTGGTCCGACGTCACCAGTCTCCAGACGCCGTCGGCCTTTATCGCCCCCAATGGCTCGATCACCTTCATCACCCGCAATTTTGCCGATTATCGCAACTATGGCGTCGAAGGCGAACTGACGTTCGCGCCGACGCCGGAATTGAACCTGTTTGCGAATTTCGGGTATCAGAACGACAAATATATCATCGATCGCAATGCGCCCGACGTCGATATTTACGGCATCCAGTCGGTCGCCGCGCAGCAGCGCGATTGCCTGGCCCAGCTCGCGGCGGGCAATATTCCCGGCGGCCCCAATGCCGGGTCGTGCGCGGCCGGTATTATCGGGCCTGACGGCAATCTGGCCACCCCGGTGCGCACGCCGGACTGGTCGCTTGCATTGGGCGGAAGCTATGCCTTTGCCCTGCCGTCGGATATGACGCTGGTTCCGTCGGTGAACGCAAGTTACCGTTCGGATTTCGAAGTCAGCACGTCGAACTACTCGCTTTATACCGGGTCGATCACGGGAACGAACGGCACCTTCCCCGCCAATCCCTACAGCGGCGATTTCATTACCGGTTCGGCGAGCCAGGCGAGCTGGTTGATCAACGCCGGACTGGCGCTCAACGGGCCGGACAACAAGTGGCAGATTTCGGCCAATTGCACCAATTGCTTCAATAGGGCCTTTGTCCAGACATCCTTGGCGAACTTCAACTATCTGAACCCGCCCATGTCCTGGACCATTCGCGGTCGGATCAATTTCTGATGCGATATGCGAGGTCGTTGTTGCTCCTGCTGGTGGGTGCGCCGCTTTTGATAGCGGCCACCTCGCCGGACCCCGTTTTCGATAAGAGATTCAACAGCTTTATCGACGCCGGCTATGATGCTCTGACGGCCCCGCCCGAATGGTTTGATCCGACCGAACGCGTGGCGGGCGGCGGGGACACTTCGATCCCGGTCGCCGCCCCCTCGACAAAAGCCATCGCCTCCACCGCCCTTGCCGCAGCGGCGAGCTATGCCGAGGCACAGGGATCGACGGCGTTGATCGTGATGCGCGATGGAGCCGTCGAATATGAACATTATTGGCGGGACAATGGCCCCGACAGTGTGTTCAATCCGCAATCGATGTCAAAGACCGTGCTGGCGCTTCTGGTCGGCGCCGCGATCGCCGACGGCAAGATCCGGTCGGTCGACGACCCGGTCGAACGCTATGTGCCCGAATGGCGCGGCGATCCGCGCGGCAAGATAACGATCGAAAATCTTCTCAACATGGCGAGCGGGCTGGCCCAATTGGAAGAGGGCTTCGGCTATGAACTGACCCCTGAAAATCCGGCAGCGCGGCAACATTTCGGTTCGGACTTCCATGCGCCGATCCTGACCCTGCGGGCCAAGGTGCCGCCGGGCCAAACCTTCGACTATAATAATAACGGCAGCAACCTGCTCGGCCTCATCGTCGAGCGGGCCACGGGCGAACGCTATGCCGATTATCTGTCGCGCAAGCTCTGGGCCCCGCTCGGCCTGCGCGACGCCCACCTCTATCTCGACAAGCCCGAGGGTCATCCGATCACGGCCTGCTGCATCCTGTCGCACCCGCGCGATTGGGCCAAGATCGGCCAGTTGATCCTCCAGAACGGCAAATGGGAGGGACGGGAGATCGTCCCGGCATCGTGGATTGCCGCGATGATCAAACCATCGGCCCCCTATAAGGGCTATGGCTATCAGATCTGGCTGGGCGACCAGAAGGTGGAAGCCGAGCGACCGTCCCATCTGGCGCCCGACGACAGTTGGCAAAGCGAGCCCTTCGCGGCGCCGGACATCATCGCCCTTCGCGGTCATGGGTTCCAGCGCGTATGGATCATCCCCTCGAAAAAGCTGGTGATCATGCGCGCGGGAAAAAGCTGGCCGCCGTCGTGGAACGAAGCCCTGATCCCCAATATATTGATCCGCGGGATGAAATAAGATGGTTTTGACGGCCCACGCCGCAGGCGGCACAAGCGTGCCGCGCTCCGAATTCAAACTGGGCGCCAAGCCGCTGGCGGCGGCGCTGATCGGCGTCGCCTGCGGCGCCTCGCCGCTGCCGTTCAATGTGCTGCCGCTCGTCCTCGGGCCGATCAGTAGCGAATTCGGCTGGGATTTCGCATCGACGAGCGCCGGCGTGACCGTTTTCGGCATCATCGCCGCACTGTTCGCGCCCTTTTACGGCGGCCTCGCCGACCGTCACGGGGTCCGCCCGGTCGTGCTGTGGTCGCTGTTGCTGTTCGCCATCATCTTCGCATCCTTCTATTTCCTCCCGGCGTCCAAGACCGGCTACCTGTTGTTCTGGGCGGTTCTCGGCGCCATCGGCATCGGATCGACGCCGGTGACATGGAGCCGGGCGATCAGCATGTGGTTCAACCGCCATCGCGGCCTTGCGCTCGGCATCATGCTGCTCGGCACGAGCCTTGCGGCGATGGTCGTGCCGCAAATCGCGCAGGCCGCGATTTCGGCCGGCGGCTGGCGCCTCGCCTTTCCGGTGGTGGCGCTGCTGCCGCTCCTCGTCGCCCTGCCGCTGGCGTTCGCCTGGTTCCGCGAACCACGACCCGACGAGCGTCCCGCCGGGGTCTCCGATGCGAGCGGCACCGTTTTCGGCCTGACGCTGGGCGAGGCGGCGCGCGGCTATCGCTTCTGGGTCTTGCTGGCGTCGATCCTGCTCATCGCCCTCGCCTATGGCGGCGCGCATATCCACATCGCACAGATCGTCGGCCTGCATGGCTTTTCGGTGGAAGTGGCGGCCAGCGTGCTCGGCGTGGTGGCGATCGGCATCCTGACCGGACGCCTGCTCATCGGCTATCTCTTCGATCGTTTCTGGGCGCCCGGCGTCGCCTTTCCGGCCTTGCTGCTCCCCGCCATTGCCTGCTGGGTGCTGATGGGCACCGACGCCGCCTTGTGGCACGTCATCGTCGGCGGCTTCCTGCTCGGCTTCGCCGCCGGGGCCGAATCCGACGTCATCGCCTATCTCGCCGCCAAATATTTCGGCATGGTGCATTATGGCCGCATCTATGGCGTGCTCTACATGCCCTTCGCCATCGGCTCGGCGATCTCGCCCATCCTTTACGGCATCGTCCGCGACCGGAGCGGCAATTATGACCCGATGCTGGCCGCCGCGATGGTGATGTTCGTGATCGGTGGCTCGCTGCTCCTCACGCTGGGCCGCTATCCCGCCGCGAATGAGGCAAGCTGACATGGCGACGACGATCGAGGCCAGGAGCGATGTTTTCGCGGCATTGACCGCGGCGGTCGGTCCCGATGCCCTGGTCCGCGATGCCGACGAACTGCGCTATTATTCGCAGGACGTGTTCAGCGATGGCGCGCTGGCGCTTGCGGTGTTCCGGCCGACCGACAAGGCCATGCTCGCCCGCGGCATCGCCGCGGCCACCGCGCAGGGCATCGCCGTCGTCCCGCGCGGCGGCGGGATGAGCTATACCGGCGGCTATCTGGCGGACCAGCCCGGCGCGCTGTTGATCGACACCGGCGCGATGAACCGCATTCTCGACATCAACGAAGAGGATATGACGGTCACGGTCGAGGCGGGCTGCACCTGGGCGCAATTGCATCAGGCGCTGAAGCCCCGGCGGCTGCGCACGCTCGCCTGGGGCACCCTGTCGGGCATCCGGGCCACGGTCGGCGGCGGAATGAGCCAGAATGGCGTCTTTTGGGGCGCGGCGGGCGGCACCGTCGTCGACGCCGCGCTATGCTTCGAGGTCGTGCTCGCCGATGGCCGCATCCTGTCGACCGGCGGCGATTTCTTCCGTCCCTTCGGCCCCGACATCACCGGGCTGTTCGCCGCCGATTGCGGCGCGCTGGGGGTGAAGGCGACGATCACGCTCAAGCTGGTCCGCGACGGCGCCGCCTTTGCTTATGGCTCGTTCGCCTTTCCCGACGCCGCCGCCTATTTCGGAGCGATGAGCGAAATCGCGCGCGAAGGCCTCGCGTCCGAAAATTTCGGTTTCGATCCCTATCTTCAGGCGCAGCGGGTGAAGCGCGACAGCCTGACCAAGGACGCCAAATCGCTCGTCAACATGATGAAGGCGCAAGGATCGGTGCTGAAGGCGCTGAAGGAAGGCGCCAAGGTTGTCGCGGCGGGGCGCGCTTTCCTCGACGATGTCCCCTTCTCGCTCCACCTGATCGCAGAAGGGCGCCACCAGAGCGCGGTCGACGCCGATATGATGGCGATCGAGGCGATCGCGGTCCGGCACGGCGGGAAGCCGATCGAAAATACGATCCCCAAGATCCTGCGTGCCAACCCCTTTCCGCCGGTCAATTCGATGGTCGGGCCGGGCGGCGAGCGCTGGGTTCCGGTCCACGGGCTGCTGCCGCACAGTCGGCTGGTCGAGGGCTGGAACCGCATTCAGGCGCTGTTCGCGGACGAGCGCGCCGCGATGGAGGCGCAGGGGATCGCGGCGGGGGCGATGCTCGCCGCGGTCAGCCGCCAGACCTGCCTGATCGAGCCGGTCTTTTTCTGGCCCGACGCGCTGGAGCCGATCCATTGCCGCTCGATCGAGCCCGATCATCTGGCAAAGCTGGGCCGTTTCCCGCCAAATCCGGAGGCGCACGCGCTCGTCGCCCGGCTGCGCAGCGACATCATCGGCATTTTCCGCGACCTCGATGCCGCGCATTTGCAAGTCGCGCGCGCCTACCCACTCGCCGCGGCGAGCGACGACGCGGCGTGGGGCCTGCTGCGCGCGATCAAGCGCGCGGTCGATCCCGACAATCTTATGAATCCGGGCAGCCTCGGGCTATAAAGGGGTGATGATGGATGATTCTCGATCGCAGACATGCGCTGGCGGGGATGATCGCCGCCAGCCTGCCATGGCCGGCCAGGGTTGAAGCGATGACCGCGACAAAGCCTTTTGCCGCCGTGGCCCTGCAACTCGCCGCACGCTCGGTCGAACGTCAGCCCGACCGCAAGGGCGCGAGTGCCCAGATGATCGCGATGATCGAGGAAATCGGAGTCAAACTCCGCTCGTCCGCGATCTTCATCCAGCAATATGGCGGCACCCCGGTGCGGCTTGCCGTGCTGCCCGAATATGTGCTGACCAGCTATCCTGGCCGCATCTCGATCCCCGATTTTGCCGAAAAGGCGGCGCTCGACATCGACGGCCCCGAATATGACGCCCTGGGCAAGGTGGCGCAGGCGCAGAAACTGTTCATCGCCGGCAACGCCTATGAACGCGATCCGAATTTCCCCGGCCTCTATTTCCAGACCAGTTTCGTCGTGGCGCCGAACGGCGAGGTCGTGCTGCGCTACCGGCGGCTCAATTCGATGTTCGCGCCGACGCCGCACGACGTCTGGTCCAAATATCTCGACATCTATGGGATCGACGGCGTGTTTCCCGTTGCCCGGACCGAGATCGGCAACCTCGCGGCCATCGCGTCGGAGGAAATCCTCTATCCCGAAATCGCGCGCGCCCACGCGCTGCGCGGCGCGGAGATTTTCGTTCACAGCTCGTCCGAGATCGGATCGCCGCTCGCAACGCCCAAGCAGATCGCGCGGCGCGCCCGCGCGTTCGAGAATATCGCCTATGTCGTCTCGGCGAACACCGGCGGGATCGAGGCGACGGCGATGCCGCTGGCGTCGGCCGACGGCAATTCGTCGATCATCGATTACAAGGGCAATATGCTCGCCGAATCGAATAGCGGCGAAACCTTCACCGCTTTTGCCGACATCGATCTTAACGCCCTGCGCGCGCAGCGCCGCAAGCCGGGAATGACCAATTTCCTCGCGCGCCAGCGGCTCGAACTGTTCGCACCCATCTATGGCGGCACAGCGCCGCACCCCGCCGACAGCCTGATCGAAGGCGGCAAGATCAAGGTGCCCGACCGCGACCATTTCCTGCGGGTTCAGGAACAGGCGATCGAACGCCTCGCAAAGGAAGGTCTGATATGAAACAGGATGTCCCCCCGCCCTATTCGGCGGTTGCCCGGCACGCGGTATTCCCTTCCCCGACACATGATGAAGCGGCGCGCTATAACTATCTCGCCGCGCTCAACAAATATCTGTCGGGCGCGCTCGGCGCGGGCAACAAGATCGCTTATGACACGCGCGTCCTCCCCGCCTTCCGGGCCGAACATGGCCGCGATCCCGCCGATCGTTTCGAGATTCGCGATGCGATGAACGCCGACGACTGGCACCGCTATTGGTCGGCGCTCAAGCGCAATTCGATGGAAATGCGCCAGCAGAACGGCCGCGCGATCACACTGCGCCAGATCGACGAGCTGTCGGCGAAGGTCCGCCAGTTCAACGAGGGCCGCGACACGCTCGAGCTGGATCCCGACCTTGCGCAACCGCCCTATATGACCGCCGCCGACATTCATTGCATGCCCGGCAGCTATTATGGCGAGGAACGCGCCGGTGATATGTCGACGGGCGCCAATTACGACAGCGGCTTCTTTGCCACGACCGCAGGCGCGCTCGGCGCCTTGACCGACGGCGGCGGGCAGGCGCTGGTCGAATGGATCGCCAAGGAACGCCCGGGTTGGACGCCGCGCCGCATCCTCGATCTGGGCTGCACAATCGGCCATAATATCGTGCCGCTCGCGCTCGCCTTTCCCGACACCGAGGTGATCGCCATCGACACTGGCGCGGCGGTGCTGCGCTATGGCCATGCCCGCGCGCAGGCGCTGGGCGCGACCAATCTGCGCTTCATCCAGATGGATGCCGAGGATATGAGCCGTTTTCCCGACGGTCATTTCGACTGGGTCCAAACGACGATGTTCCTGCACGAACTGTCGGGCAAGGCGCTGCCCCGCATCATCACCGAAGCGGCGCGCGTGCTGGCGCCCGGCGGCCTGATGTTCCACCTCGAACAGCCGCAATATGATCCGGACATGCCGCTTTACGAACAGTTTATCCGCGACTGGGATGCGTTCAACAACAACGAACCCTGCTGGTCGGCCATGCACGCGCTCGACCTGAAACAGGTCATGGCGGACGCAGGCTTTCCGCGCGACAGCCAGTTTACCGCGCGCGTGCTCGCCGTGGTCGATCGCGACATTTTCCCCCAGGCGCCCGCCGGGGACACCGAAGATCACGGCCGCGCTGCGGCGTGGAACGCCTATGGAGCCTGGAAGGCAGACGCATGAGCAACGACGACCCCATCGATTGGATTGCCCGCGCCGGAGCCCGCGCCAAGGGCAAGCGCCCCGATACGCTGAACGACTATCATGCCGAACGCACGCTTTCGATCGTGATGGCGCTGGCGGGCGAGCTCGCGGTGGTCAAGGAGCGGCTCGACACGGTCGAGCGGCTGCTGGAGACCAAGGCGGTGATCTGCCGCGCCGACATCGACGCTTATGCGCCCGATCGCGACGCCGCCTATGACCGCGCGCTGATGACCAAGGAATATGTCGCGCGGATCATGCGCGGCATGCAGCAGGAGATGGAAGCCATGCAGGCAGCACCCGAGCCGTCATTGGCCGAACTGAATATGCGGATGCGCGACACATGATGCAGCATCGCACGGTCAGCGGCCTGATCCGCTATACGTCGAAAAAGCCCGAGATGTTCGACCGCGAACGCGGGCGCGAGTGGTTCAGCTTCACCCATCATGGCGACGGCAGCAGCATCTTTCGCGCGCGCTGCGAGATCGAGGAGCCTGCTCCGACGGTGCTGCGCGACATCGTCTATGCGATGGACAGCGAAGGCCGCCCGCAGGATCTCCATGTTCACCTGACGATCGGCGACCGCTTCATGGGATCGGGCTGGATCCACCACCAGCCCGGCACCGACGGCGGCGTCGTCACATGCGAAAGCCATGGTCCGACGATCGGCCGACTGTCGCAGAGTCTCGCCTATCAGGGCGCGATCGAGGGGTTCGGCACGCATCCCATCGCGGGCGACGGCTACACCACGCGCTGCATGGACGTGACCAAAGGTCCGCATCGCCGCAAACTCCGCCTGTTTCTTCCGTCCCCCGACCATCGCGGCGCCACCCCGCCGATGATCGCCGAGGTCGTGATGGCGCTCGAATATGTGGGTGAAGAAACCGTCACCGTCGCGGCGGGCACCTTCGACTGCCGCCACTTCCGCTTCGTCGACGACGAAGGCCCCGGCATGGGCGGAACCCCGCATCCGCATTATGACATGTGGGTCACCGCCGACCGCGACTCGATCTTCGTCCAGGGCGGGGTCGGGGGCTATATGCAGACCTGGTACGAGCTGGTCGAACTCGACCGCTGATCCAGCGCGCGCGAATGGCGGGCGTTAAACGCTCAATCGACCCGCCATTCGTCGCACAAGGTCCGCCGAAACGGGACTCCGTCGCGAAACCATTGCCAGGTGCGCGCGCGTGTCCGGCCGTCGTCGCTGAGTTCGATCATCTCGGTAAAGCGCACGCCCGGCTCGTCCTTGCGATCGAGCCGCAGCATGACGATGCCGTCCATCGTCTCCCAGCCATGGCCGTGGAAACGATCGGTGTCCCACCAGAGCAGCCCGTCGCGAAACGCGCCGCCGAAACTGCGTTCCACCGAACGCCCATCATCCCAGCGCAGCACATTATGCTGGATATAGGCGACGTCGCCGTGTGCCGGAAATTCGCAGCGCGTGGTCATATGGTGGAAGTCGACCAGGCTGCCGTCGCGGTCGACATGGCGATATTCGCCTTCCCACACGCCCTCGTGCCGAAGCATGTTCGGCATTGCCGTCCTGAAATCATCCATTGAATATGTCCTTCTCTGCATAGGCCGCGAGCGGTAGCGCGCTGCCGGATTGCCGGATGATCGCCTGGCGGCGAAAAAAGCGCAGCACGCCGCTGTCGCCCATCCGTGACGGGCCGAGGCCGCTTTGGCCGAAGCTCGATTTTTCCGCCTCCCAGACCATCGCGGTCAGCGATCCGTCGTTGATCGACACCGCCCCGGCATCGAGTCGCACCGCCACCGCTTCGGCCTCCTCGATGCTTCCCGCCAGCACCGCGGCCGACAGGCCGAAAATGCCGCTATTGGCATGGCGAACCGCCTCGTCGATGCTATCGAACAGCGTCACGGGAATTACCGGGCCGAACGTCTCTTCGGTCATGATCGCCATGTCTGGGGTGACGTCGACGATCACGGTCGGGCGCAGATAGCGGCCACCGCCCAGCGTCTCGACCTGCCCGCCCGCGAGCAGCTTTGCGCCCTTGGCCACCGCATCGTCGATCTGTGCCTGAACGATCGCGGCCTGCCGCGCAAAAATGAAGGGGCCGATGTCGCCGCGGTTCACATCGGGATGATTGAGCCGCACCGCTTTCGCCCTGGCGACCAGCGCGGCCAGGAAGCGATCGGCAATGGCGCGCGCGACATAGACGCGCTCGATCGACTGGCACGCCTGCCCCGTATTGACCACCGACGCCCGCAGCGCGGTTTCCGCCGCTTGCTCGGGATCGGCGCTGGCAAGGATGATCATCGGATCCTTGCCACCGAGTTCAAGGCTGGCGGGGATGAAAGCGCGCGCCGCCGCCTCGCCGACCTTGCGCCCCGTCGCGACCGATCCGGTGAAGGCGACATAGTCGACATGCTCGACCAGCGCCGCGCCGGTCGCGCCGTCCCCCTCGATCAGCGCCAGCACGGCGGCGATGGCCGGAACCTCGGCGATCGCGGCCATCAGCGGGCGGATGAAGCGGGGGGTGATTTCGGACGGCTTGACGACGACCGCGCAGCCCGCGGCGAGCGCCGGGATCGCGTCGATCAGCGCCAGTGTCAGCGGGAAATTCCACGGGCTGATGACGCCGACCAGCGGATAGGGAATCAGTCGCGTCGATGTGGTGATCGTCGGGATGCCCGTCTGCCGGCCCGTCATTTCGGCGCCCGCGATGATGGCGGGCGCGCTGTCCGCCCAGCGAATGAGCGTGCGCACCATCGAATCGGCCTCGATCACCGAAATCGCCGCGCGCCCGGTATCGGCGGTCAGCGCCGCGATCAGCGCCGCGCGGTGGCGGCCCATCGCTTCGGCCAGCGCACGCAAGGCATAACCGCGCGCTTCGGGCGTCAACGCCGCCCATTGCCGCTGACCGGAGCGCAGCCGTGCCGCCAGCGACGCGATCGCCATGCCGTCGAGCGGTTCAATGCTGTAATCGGCCGCGCCAGTGCGCGGATTGACGACGGGAAGCGTCATGGCTGTGTTTCCCACCTGCGGCAGGCTCTTCGCCGGTCGCGAACCATTTTGGTGCCGATCAGCGTCATCGTCCGTCTCCATCAAATTTATGATTTGCACCCTAGTCCGAAAAAAAAAGACTTGTCGAGCGCAATTTGTCCGGACAAATTACAATCATGTCGATCACCCGCCATTTCATCGAGGTCAAGGGTCGCCGCGTCCATTACCGCAAAGCGGGAAATGGGCCGGCGCTGCTGATGGTGCACCAGAGCCCGCGCAGCTCGGCCGAATATGACGCGCTGATGCGGCGCTGGGCCGACCATTTCACCTGCATCGCCCCCGACACCCCGGGGTTCGGACAATCGGACCCGCTGCCCGGCGAGCCCGATGTCACCAGCTTCGCCGATGCGCTGGTCGCGTTGCTCGATGCGCTGGGGCTCGACCGGACCGCCGCCTATGGCTTTCACAGCGGCGGCATCATCCTGATGGAGGCGCTGCAGCATCATCCGGCGCGGTTCACGGCGCTGGCGACCGGCGGCTACGCGGTGTGGACGCCGCAGGAAATGGCGGTTTTCAGCGAATCCTATCTGCCCGCCTTCCGCCCGAGCGCCTATGGCGAGCATCTGACCTGGCTGTGGAACCGCATCGCCGAACAAAGCTGGTTCTTTCCCTGGTTCGATGTCCGCGATGAAACGCGACTCGGCGGCGCGCACGACGATCCGGCGCGGATCGACGCCGTGGTTCGCGAGATGCTCGACAGCGGCGATGCCTATCGCTCCGGCTATGGCGCGGCGCTGAGCGCGCCCTCGGCCATTCCCCCGGCCGACACCGCGATGCCGCCGGTGCTGATCGCCGCCTATGACGGCGACCCGTTGCAGGGCCATATCGCCCGGCTCGGCGAACTGCCCGCGGGGTGGCGCGCCGAAGCCGTGGCGACACCGTCCGCGTTGGAGACCGCCTGCCTCGGCCATCTGCGCGCAGCCCCCTCGCATCCCTGCCCGCCGATCGCCGAAGGCAGCAACGGCGGCTTCGCTCCCGTCCGCGCCGCCGGATTCGACGGACTGATCCACTGGCGCGGCGACCCTGCTGCCGATACCGTGCGGCTCCCCGCGCCGGGCCGCGCCGCCGACTTGCTGCCGCACGACGGCACGCTTGCGATCGACCTGCCCGGCCATGGCCTGTCGGACGATTGGGCAGGCGGCGACGCGCCGACGCTTGACGATTGGAGCGATGTCGTCGCCTCGGCGCTGGGGGCGATCACGGGTGGGCGCACACCCGTCATTGTCGGGGAAGGCTTTTCGGCGCTGCTCGCCGCCGCGGTCGCGCGCAAAATGGGGGCGCCAGGCTGGGGCGGCATCGCCGCGCATCTTCCGGTCGAGGGCGCCGCCGCGGCCGACTGGGCGGATCATGCCATTCCAGACGGCTCACCCGACCGCCACGGCGCCTATCTGCACGCCGCATGGAGCGCGGTGCGCGCGGCCCATTTTTTCTGGCCGTGGTTCGAGGCGAAGGCGGCCAACGCCATCCCCTTTGTCACCGCCGACATCGCCCCCGATGCGCTCGCGGCCGAACATCGCAGCCTGATCCGCGCCCGCGCCGGCCGGTCGCTGCTGGCGACGCTTGCCGCCGCCGATCGCGCGACGCTGATAGTGAACGCGCCGCCGCTGCTACGGTGGGAGACAGAGGATTGGGCCGCCGGACGCGCCGATATCTGGTCACCAAAATCAAACGACAAAGGAGAGAAAAATGAGCATAAGGAATGATATGCCGCTGCTGGCCCGCCATGAGGGCGTGTGGGACGGCGTCTACACCTATTATAATGCGGCCGGCGAACAGGTCGACGAGCACACATCGCGCCTGTTCTGCCGCCTGCCCGACGGCGGCGAATTCCCCTATCACCAGACCAATTATTACACGTGGAGCGACGGGCGCACCGAGATGCGCGACTTTCCCGCCGCCTATCACGACGGGCGCATCTGGTGGGACAATGAGCTGATTAAGGGCTGGGCGGCCGAAGTCAGCCTCGACCAGAACAACCGCACCATGATGCTCTATTGGCAGCGCCAGGGCGACCCCAGCCTCTATCTTTATGAAATGATCCAACTGTCCGACGATGGCCAGTCGCGCTGCCGCACCTGGCATTGGATTCGCGACGGCAATCTCGAAACGCGCACCGCGATTCAGGAACGGTTCGTCAGCCGCGACTGGGCGGGCCTCGAAAAGGACATGGACACGCAGGCTGGCTGATCCGCGGACCCTGTTCGGAAAATCCGGGACCGCCAGTCGTGGCGGCGCTCGCGGGCGGCGCCGAGCTGCTCGCGATCGACCGGTTCGACGGGCGGTTGAGAGAAGCGATGGTGGGCCCGGCAGCTCCAAAAATAAACATCTAAAATATTGGAATGGCGTTACAAATATCGCCAATCCGCCTGAAATACCCCCAGAAATTCCCCCAAGAGACTTTCAGCAGGGGAAATCGACGAGCCACTAAAGGACAGCCGCCGACTTCGGCCAAGGGTATATCGTCCGGTCAAACAAGATACCAGACTGAACCGCACGAAAGCATGGCACCGTCGCAATCCGAATAACCAAAAGCAAGCGACTATCTGAACCACCTCCCCTCCTCCCGATAGATATCGAGTAATGCGGCAGGAGGACACAAGCCGTGTGTAACCATCTCTGCCCAAGCCTGGCACAGGGTTGCCTTGGGGCCAAAATAGCGGGCACGATTATACGCCCACTCCGATCCCGATACACCTTTGGGTACATGGGCGAGTATCATGTCGATCATCAGCCTGTCGCCATCGCGTTCCAGCAATGCCGCTCGCTCATTCATGATCGTCGAGAAGGCGGAGCGCCAGCCGTGCGGGACCATTTTGCCTTTGTACCGGCCCTCAGCCATACACTTATACAATGTGCTCAAGGTGCAATCCGACATCGGCTCATACCAGACGGTGGGTCTGGGAAAGACCAGGTTGTGCCGTCCCGTAATTTCGTGAACGGCTCGCAGTACGTCCACGGCCTGCCTGGACAGCGGCACGCTGTGGCCAAAGTTGGCACTCCGCTTGTTCGCAGCAGCCAATTTCATATGGGCAGCCGGTATATACCAAATGGCTTTATCGACCGGCTTCTCCGGATCTTCCCAATTTATTCCCTGGAATTCTGACCATGTCGCGAGGCGAAGCGCGCTGATGCGTACCAAAGCCAGCGCCAGGAAGCGTGATGCCAGCTTGACGAGAACTGGAGCCATCGACCGATCCACCGTCTTCTGGAAAGCAAGCAAATCAGATGCGTTTGTCAGTGCCGGCAGCTTGTTGGAGGGCGGATTAGGTTTGAGCGCATCAGCGAGAAACTCGACGTCCTCGATGATATCTGACGATATCAGTTTTTCGCCTCTCGCACGCTTCAGAATGGCGAGGATGTAACCTCTTACCCGCTTCGCCGTCTCGATCGACCCGCGTTGCTCGATCTTGCGCAACTGTTTCAGGATCAGGGTGCTGCTGATATTCCGCACCGGAACATCACCGAGAACCTCCAGCAGATCCCTTTCGATGCGATTGCGGACACGAGTAGCATCGGCGCGGGACCAATGCACTTCATGATCTGCCAGCCATTGCCGCGCGACCGTTTCGAATGTGACGTCAGCTACCATGACTGGTTGCCGTCTTCGCGTCTCGATCACGATTGCGGGATCGCTCCCCTCCTTCAGGGCTCGTCTTGCCACCTCTCGCCAATCCCGAGCTTCGACAATCGTTACCTCAGGAAATTGACCGAATGTCAGCAACCTCTCTTTTCCTTCCCGACGATATTTGAACCGCCAAGATTTGGTGCCGGTGGTCGATACGAACAGATAGAGACCGCGCGCGTCGGCGAGCTTATAGCTCTTGGTCCGCGGATTAGCGGCTTTGGCTTGGAGGGCCGTCAGCATTCCCCCTGCCCCTTCCGGCTGATCGAGATGGAACTGGCAGATTGATTCGCGAGAATTATTGAGAAGCAGTCAACGGTCATGAGAAGAAGAACCTGAGTAAAGACTATATTTATCAATGCTCTACATAGGACACATCCCACTCAGATGAAACTTCTCGCTGCCCGCAATTGAACGAGGCAGCAGTCAAGAGTGTGCAGATTGTCCTGATCGGGAGGGCCCACGCCTCAGAAACGAGCGGCAAGAAAAGATCTCCCGCACTCGTTAGTGAATTCAGCATCCCGTGCTGGCCGTTTGCGTCCAGGCAACTTTGCGGCAGAAAATTGAGAAAGCTGACGTAAGTGTGATTAGCTTAACGGCCCGACGCCTCTCGGGGGCCGCACCGGGCTACTCAGCTTGACGTCCACGCAAAGTTTAGCCGAAATGGACCCGCTGCCCGGCGTCTCAATGAGCAGCCATTCTTAGGATATAGTCCGGTCCCAATTTCCTGCGATGCGATCCCAAGCGACTTGCAGATTATTATATCCGCGGCTCCCACCCTATTCCCGACACGCGAAACGCTCGGACGCAAGATCTGCTGCCTGCAAGCCAAATTCGGCGAGATCGGACGGCATGCCTTGCTCGCAAACCATCGCTGCGGCGAACCGTGACAGTGCGGGGGCAGTCTGGATCCCATATCCGCCCTGACCGACCAGCCAGAAAAAACCAGGCGCCTGCCGATCGAAGCCGGCGACCGGCGTGCGATCGGGCGCGAAGGTTCTAAGGCCCGCCCAGCTATGGGCGACGCGGTGGACTGGCAAGTCAATGACCTGCTGAACCCGGTCCACGGCAATTGCGACATCGACATCCTCCGTCCATGCATCGCAAGGATCCATCGGCGTTTCGTCGGCCGGTGACAGGATGATCTTGCCCGCGTCGGGCTTGAAGTAGAATTGCTCGTCAATATCGATCGCCAGCGGCCAACGGCTCGGGTCCACCCCCGTTGGCGCATCCACAAGCGCAACCGTGCGGCGCATCGGCTGGAGACCGATCGGTTGCACGCCAGCCATCCCCGCCACGACGTCGCCCCACGCTCCTGCGGCATTGACGACCACCGGCGCGCGAAAGTTTCGACTCCCTGCTTCAGCCATCCATTGCCCGCCGGAATATTCGAGCTTCGCGACCCCCGCCGAACATTCCAGCACGCCGCCCGCTCTGCGGTAGCGCTTCAAATAAGCAGCATGGATCGCATCGACATCTAGGCTGTAGGCGTGACGTTCGTATAGCGCCGCGACCACCACACCCGGTCGAAAGAGCGGGTTGAGGCTGCGTATCTCAGCTTCGCCGATCCGCTCGATCGAAGGTGCGACCGTCGGCTGCCCGCCGAAAGCATCCAGCCGTTCGATCTGCGCTTCTGTCGCGAGGTATAAGCAGCCGCGATCACTGGCGAAAGAGCGACCGTCGACACCCTCCAGGAAATGGTCACGACTGCCGCGGCTGAGCAATCGGACACAGGGGCTGCCGTAAGTTTCGGAATGGACCGATACCGATCGGCCCGTCGTGTGCATGCCGGGACGTTCCTCGGCCTCAAGGAGAACGACGCGGCGCTCGCCGGCTAGTTCGGCCGCCACGCCCGCACCGGCAATGCCGCCGCCAATCACGATCACATCGGTTTCTGTCAGCATGATGTTTCCAATCGATATCTTAAATTGCGCGCCTCGCGCTTTTCTGGCGAAACAAGCTGTCATCCTGCGGGCAGAGTTCGGTCCAGAGCGGCGAACGGCTCCCGCAAAACCCGTGCAACCGATATTTTCGTCGACTTCATCTACGCCGGCGCGCCGGGCGATCATCCCCGTTGCGAAACGCCTGTCAGAGATTGACGGCGGGCGATCAATGATTGGCCCACGGGATTTGGTCCATTCCTATCGATCTCTCGGTCAATCGGTTGAAACAACGGATCGAAACTCCGCATCGTGCAGGCGGGCACTCATGTGAACTCGGGTCCGATCTGGCCGACCTTCGGCCAGAAAAGGTTGGTCCGTTTCAGATAGGAGAAGTTCTCAAAGTCGCCAGCGATCGCGCCCGGTCCGAGAAGAAAAGTGGTGCGCACGGCAATCCGGTCGAAACCGGCACGGAAATGGTTGGTCGATTTTACGACTGCGAACCTCATCGCCTCGAGCGGAAGCCCGATATTTGTGAACAGATCCGGAGCATAGGTCTGCATGCGCACCGAGCAGATGACGATATGCACGCCATCGACCTCGATCCACGCCGAAGGTCCCATGGAGATCGTCTGTCCCGCTCCGTGCGGCACAGTCTGCCGAAGGTTGTCAGCCAACCCGCGAACGGTGACACGGAGGTCCAACGGATCGCCTGATGTCGGGCCGGTCTTGCCACCGACGCGCAGGTCGATAATGGCACCGAGGCCTGCATCGTGACAAATTTGCGCCGCAGTCGGATCCCAGAGCGGACCCAGCGCTAGGTCGCGAACGCCTCGCTCGATCGCACGGGCAAGGACGAAGGTCGAATCGCCCGGCGCACCACCCCCGGTGTTGTCGGCGGTGTCCGCGATTACGATCAGCCCCTCGCCACAACCGACGGCGTCGAGAGCTTCCTCGATCGTCGTTCCTTGGAATGCGGTCTCCCGCCGCATGCCCCAAAGCTCATGGGTAAGGTCGCGCGCCATGCGGGACGCCAATTCGGGGTCGTCGTCGGTCACCACAAGAGTTCTTGCGGCCCCCGGGGATACATCGCCCCAGGGAAATCCATGCGCGAAACTCACCGACAACACACCGTCCCGGCTCTCCAGCGCGGTCATCCGATCGACAAACCCACGCATCGGCTGGGCTCCGGTGGCCCAGAAGTTAACAATGGGCAGATCGGCAGCCGCCATCGTCGGCGTGATCTTGCCCTCGGCCGCAGCCAGCAGGAGGTCATAGAGTTCCTGAGCCCGGTCCAGAGGATCGGTGTGGGGATATTCCTTGTAGGTGATCAGGAGGTCGGCTTGCGAAATCATCTCGTCGGTAAGGTGGCAGTGCAGATCGAGCACAGCGCCGATCTTGACGGGATTCTTTGACAGGTCTCTCAGCCGCCTGATGAGGTCTCCCTCGCAATCGTCATATCCCTCGGCCGCCATCGCGCCGTGGAGGTTCAGGAGGACCAGGTCGAACGGCTCCCCTCCGGCGAAGTCGTCGAGGATCTCGTCGCGGAAGGCCTCATAAACGGATCGAACGGTCCGGCCTGCCGGTGGGGCGAAGGTCGCGAGGCTATGAACGATTTCATGGCTGTCTCGCTGGGCCAGCGCCCCCCAAAGAAGCATGGCATCGGTAAGAGGACCTTCGGGAAGCTCGCCATCGCGCCCGTGCAAGACACCGATGGATTCGAACGCTTTCAGTCCGGTCGGCATGGTCGAGAATGTGTTGGTCTCGGTCATGAGAGTCGCTGTGAAGATACGCATCGGATATTTCTCAATCGTGGAAAGGAACGGGTGACACAGCGCGCGTTAAATCGTCGCACGCGAAGCCCGGTGGGACTGCGTCTTGGATCTGGCTGAGCGCACGTTCGGCAATGCTCATTCGAGTTCTCGTGCGCTGGGCGAAGGCTTTAACGCGAACCCAATGGCGCGGCTGATCGATGCGGGTATGACGCTTTGGTGCGTCTCGTCCGCGAATTCGTGGAAGCGGATGAGGGCGCCCTCTGGGCTCTCGATGGCCGACAGACGACCGGCAAGCTCACGCGCATTGTCGACCATACGGGCATCCGTGATAAGCTTGACGATTGCCTCACGCGCTGCGCCGCTGACCGCGGGCAAGTCTGCCGTGGATTGCTCCAGACCTCCCACGGTGATGAGCACGCGGGGCGCAACGCGCCCGGCCTCCACCAAATTGCGGAACGCCGTTTCGCCTTTGAGAACAGCGCAGTCGTTCCACCAGATTGAGGGGCTGGCTGCGACATAGGTCCGAAATGCGTTGGGATGATTGAACAGGACGTGGAGCGTGAACAAACCGCCCAGACTGTCGCCGAAGAGGGTCTGATCGCCGAAATCGGTCGGATAGGCGGCGGCAATCGTCGGCCGCAATTCTTCCACCAAGAAGCGGTAGAACAGTTCAGCCCCGCCGAACGTGGCATCCTGGTAGTCTGGGCCCGTGGTGAGATAGGGCGGGATCTTGTCGGTGGGTGTCGGTGGGGTCAGGTCCAGGGTCCGCAACGCAAATGTCTGCAGAAGATCGGTGACGGGATAGCCGACGCCTACAATAATCGCCGGATGCAACCCGTCGAACCGGCCCAGAGTCATCTGCATCGCGGCCGTGCCGAACAGTCCGTTCCCATCGTTCACGATGACGACAGGGTAGCCAGCAGGGGGCGCGGGCGCATCCGGCACCGCGACGTAGATCCGGTAGACCCGTTCCGTAATCGCGGAAGGCAGATCGAATTGTATCGCGCCTGTCAGGACAGCCGGGCTCTGGGCGGGAAGCGGCTCCCGGCTTGATCGACTCTCCGGGGCCGTGGTCGCCGGATCGAGTGTCTCTGTGGGCTTGCCAAAATCAGTTGCCATGGGATCCTCAGGATGGTGTGCGAATGGTCAGGGCGGTATCGCTCGGACAGGATTGATCACGCTCGTGCGCAAGAGCGTAACCCGTGGACAGGGCCATCGCGAACAGTTGCGCGCGTGGATAACGCAAGTCGCCGTCGATGGCGCCGGGCTTCATATGATGGGTCACGGCCGTCGTTACGGCAACGCGCCGTTCCGAATCGATCCAGGTCGAGGTGCCGCACGGCCCGGTCGACCCTGGATGTCCCCAGACTTCGCTGCCCGCCCAAGCGCGCCGTTCCAGGCCCAGGCCATATTCGGTCCCCCAGCTCATAGGGAAATAGGGTGCGGCGTCCGGCTTCATCGTCTCTCGCGCAAGATCGTCCAGCGAGATTTTCAGCGCGCTGTCAGGGCGGAGCAGGCTTTGATAGATCGCCAATATGTCGTCGGCGCTGCACACGCCGTCGCCAGCGCCGAACGCCCAGCTCAGACATTCGCTGGTGTCGATCGTGTCCCGCGCGAACGGCAAATCCATATAGCCGCGCATCGGCTCCCCGGCAGGAATGGTGCCGCCAAACCCGCTGTTCATCAGGCCCAGCGGCTTCACGATTCGCGCATCCGCCATGTCGCCATAACTCCTGCCGCTGATCGCCTCGATCATCATGGCCGCGATCACCCAGCCTGTATTGCAATAGTCGAAACGTGCGCCCGGTTCGAAGATTTGCCCTTGCGGGAACGCCAGCGCCACGAGGTCTCGGGGGGCAAAATTGATCCGCGGATCGAGACGCTGCGTGGACATTCCCATCGTAAATTCACCAAGCCCGGAGGCGTTCATCAACAGATGGCGCACCGTGATCCGGCGATCGATCGGCAGGTCGAGATAGTCACGCACCGGATCGTCGAGGTCGAGCAGGCCATCACGCGCCATCAGGAATAGGATCATCGCTGTAATGGTCTTGCTCTGACTACCGATCTGATAGACATCGCCGACCTGGACGGACCGGGTTTTCTCCAGGTTAGAATGGCCAGCGGTGAAGGTTGCCCGACCGATGCCATCGACGTCGATCGAGACGAGCGCGCCAAGATTGCCGAGCGTTTCGACGAGGTCTTCGGTGACGCGTGCGCAACGTCGCAGCGCGTCGTTCGCAAATTCGGAATTCAACTGAAAATCGAGATATTGGTTCATTGCGTGTATCCGTGATTGGGGCGGGACTAGATCGCGTCGTTCATCAGCCGCAAGGTCGCGTGATAGTCGGCGGGCGACCAGTTCAGAGGATATTCCCCCGGCGGTTCGGCGCCGATCAGGTGGCGGGCGAGGAAATCCAGCAATCGCCGGAAGGCATAGGGGCTTTCGAGCAGGACGCCGTGGCCTGCGCCGGGCACGATGAGATGTTCGAAATCCTTGTTCGCGGCGATCAGCGCGGCCGAAACCGCCAGGGTGTGTGCGGGATGGACATTGTCGTCCATGTCGCCATGGATCAGCAGCAGCTTGCCCCGCAGCTTGTGCGCCACCGTGACGTTCGATTGCTCTTCGCGCTCAAACGTGCCGGGTCTGCCGCCATATTTATCGATCCAGTAGGAGATATAATTGCGGTTGTCATGATTGCCGCAAATCGACACGCCGGCCTTGAAGATATCGGCATAGTCAAACATCGCGCGCGCCGTCGCGTGGCCACCGCCCGACTGGCCAAACATGCCGACGCGGTTGCGGTCGAGGAAGCCGTGCCGCTCACCAAGCTGCTTGATCGCCGCGACATGATCGCTGAGTTGCGGTTCGAGCATCCGGCCTTGTCCGGCCTGATGGAACGCGCGCGACCGATTGGGCATGCCGCGTGTTTCCAGGATGATCCCGATCATGCCCAGTTCGACGACCGATTGGAGGTTGAGCGCCATGACGCTGGGAAATCGGCGAACGAACCAGTTAAGCTGCGGGCCCGGGTAGACATAATCGACGAGCGGGTAGCATCCGGCGGGATCGAAACCGGTCGGGAAATACATCGCGCCATAGAGCGGCGTAACGCCGTCGGCCGCCAGCACTTCGAACCGCTGCGGTTTGGGCGCAGTCCACAGTTTTTCGACGTTGGACTGGAAGAGTTCGGTCTGCCGGCCCGTCGCGATCTCCACCAAAATCGTGCGCGTCGGCTGATCCGCGCTGCCGATGCTGACGACGACATGTCGGCCGCCGGGCGAGACCCCGCCCGATGCATAAGAGGGCCTGAACGACTTGAGCTGATCGACGCCTGAAACCGGATCGGCCGGCGCCGCAACATCGCCATCGACAGCCAGCAGTGTCCTGAAATCGCCGCCATCGAAATTGACCGCACACAGCCGGCGATGGCCGCGATCGGTATCGTCTTCGAATCCGCTGGCCAGGAGCAGGACGCGTCGTTTCGCCGTATCGACATGCACGATTTCGCGAACCATCCACGCACCGCTGGTGATCGCGTTCTTGAGCGTGCCGCTCGCAAGATCATGCAGGTAGAGATGGGCATAGCCGTCGGCATCGGAATACCAGATCAACTCACCGCTTTCGGGAAGGGGACGGATGATCGGCTGTCCGGTGATCATGGGATGCGTATCGAGCCAGCCACTTTCGGCTTTGCGTTCCAGTACGGTGCTAAGCTCGCCGGTCGCAAGATCGAGCCCCATCAACGCAAGTTCGGACGAGAAGCGATCCCACCGCAGGAAATACAGGCTGTCGCCCGAGAACCAACAGCTCCGGAATGCAAAAGGGGAAAAGGGCTGGCAGATCAACGGCCATTCCGCGCTGCTGACCGCGCGGCCGCTGGATATATGGAACGCAACGAACTCGACCTGTCCGGGTTCGACATCGGGGCCTGCCACCTTGTAGATATGGGGCGTAGCCCGCTTTCCGTCGATCGGCACATGCTCGACCAGACCTGCATCCGGCAGCGCGCGCTCGTCGATCCGGTGCGTGACGAACCATTGCGAGTCCGCCGACCACAGGCCGTTCGGCATCGGAAACTTGCGTCCGGTCACGGGCATGATGCCCGATTCCGGCCCGGCGCCATAGGCATGATGGACCGCGCCGTCGGGCGAGAGCTGTGTGGTAGCGCCGGTCATGCGATCCCGCAGCCAGACAGCATGGTCTTTCAAGAAGGTGGCATATCGGCCGTCGGGCGAGTGCAGCGCGGGTGTCGGATCGAGCGTCTGGACGTCGAGGAGTGTCGGCCCGCCGAGCTCCACATGGTAACTGTCCGGCCCAACGCACACGACCAGCGTGTCCATATCGGGCATATCATATTGCGCGGCGGCGAGAGCCGCCACATCGATGTCCTTTTCGCCATGTCCCGCGATCAGCGCGGCCAGCGTGCCGGGTTCCATCACTGTCACCACCGTGTCGCTGTCAACATTGGCGATCTTGGGGACGGTGGCCATGTCGCCTTCGGCGTTAACCTCGGTCACGCAGAAAAAATGGTGATCGGCATCGACCCAATATCCCTGGCTGACACCGCTCAAATGCGGGACGAATGCTGGTGGCGCAAAAGCGGCGGCCCGCGCATAGGTTTCGGCAGACAAGGGATTGGCTGTAATGGACATCATGTTTCCTCTCAGGTGCCGATCATCATGGGGATCGAGGTCTTCGCCGGCGCCCGACTTGCGAACCACAGGCTGAAGGCAGCGAGCAGCGATGCAGGGGCGCCGACCGCGGCGATCGCCCAGCCCAGCATCATGTCGCCGCCCATCGCGGTGCTGAGCGCCCCGACCAGCGGCGCCCCGACCATGCCGGCAAGCGCGACGAGCACGACATAAAGTCCCACGCAGAGGCCGCGCAGTTCGTTGGGTATGCGAAAACTGATCGATATCACCGGAACGGCTATCGCGACGCTCGCAACAAGTAAGAACAGCGCCGCAAACACGGCGAACCACAATGCATCGGGCATTGTCGCCATAAACGCGGTCGGCGCGCAAAGAGCGGACGCGACCACCGCGGGAAAAATCATCTTGCGGTCGTCACCGCTCGCGCGAGCGAGATTGATCAGCCGACTGCCGAGCAGGAGTCCCGTGATCCCCGCGACAAGAACGATCCCACTGGACACGACGGCAAAATCGCCCGGCTGCAGGGCGTAGAGCCGGATCAGCGCGGCCAGAGCCCAGGTCCTGACCGCGCTGGCGACCAGGGCGAGGAACATGATTCCGGCAAAAAGCGCAAGCAGGAAAGCCCGGTACTCCCACAGGGCGCCGAACGAGCCCTTGTCCCTGTTCTGAACCTCCATTCGGGCGGGCTCCCGCATGCCAATCAGCAAAGGGATCAGCAACAGACCGAGACCCACGAATATCAGCGAGACGGCGCGCCAGGGCGAAAGGCCGCCGAGCGCGGTGGGATCGGCGGCGACCATGTCGACCAGCGCGCTGTAGCCGAGACCTCCAACCAGCAGGGCGCCGACCTGCCCCAAATCCTGACCGATCGGATAGCTCGCGGTGGCGAAGGCGCGATGATCGGGTGCAAAATAATCGGCAAGCAAAGACATCGCCGCCGGATAAATGATCGCGCTTGCCACCCCCATCAGCGCCTTGGCAGCCGCAAGCGTCCACACCTCGTGCGAAAGGGCGGTGATCAGCAAGCCGCCCGGCATGAGGACCATCGCGACAATAAGCAGCCGGACGCGGACACAGCGGTCGGCGAGAATGCCCATCGGGACCGCCAGCAAGCCATAGGCCGCGTAATAGGCCGTCGCCTGTGTCAGCCCGACCTGGAAATCGGTGAGTGCCAGTTCTTGCTTGATCGGCTCGATCAGCAGGCCGGTGACAAGCATGTCCATCGTCGAGAACAACGCTAGCCCCGCAAGCACGAACTGTGCATAGCGCGCGCGCGCCATGCTCGGATAGGATGCGCGCGCGCTGTTTTCGGTCACGTTCAAACGCCTTCAATATCCCGATGCATCAATGGCGATAGGTGACCCGCAGACCGAATGTCCGCGGTCGAAGCGTCGTGTAACTGTTCGGGAGAAAGAGGTTCTTCAAAATGATGCTGTCATTGTTGGTCAGGTTCTCACCATAGACCGCGACATTCCCCCACTCGGTGTCGATGCCGATTGCGGCTTGGAGGGTCGAGTAGGCGGCATTGCTCGCAAACAGCGGGTTGAGGCCGCTATTGGCAAAGGTGTTCGGCGAATTGTCGGTGAACTGGCCATCTATCCGGGCGTAGGCTTCGGTGTCGGTGCCCACCGTCCAGCGATATTCGGCACCGCCCGAAAGTTTCCACCGGGCCAGGCCGGGCAGCCTGTCGCCGACCGCTGCGGGCACGACAATGTTGGTCGGTATGCGTTCGATCTTACCGTCCTGTACTGTTACCGTGGCATAGACATTGAAACCCCGTGCCGGCCGCGCCGTCATCTCGAACTCGAAACCCTTCACCGTTGCCTTGCCGGCATTGGCGATGAATGAGAGGCCATCGGAGATGCGCAATCCATCGATCTGGATGTTGTCCCAGTCGATATAGAATCCGGTTGCATTCAGCGTCACTCTACCGTTCAGAAAACTGGTCTTGGCGCCGATCTCGTAGTTGATCGTGCTGTCGGGGTCATAGCCCTCGGGGATCACATAGTCGTCGGGGTCGATCGGGCTTGGCCCGAAATTGGCGTTGACCTGGCCGACACGGAAACCCTTGCTGACGTTGCCGTAGAACAGCAGGTCGCTGTTTGGCTCGTAGGAGAACCCGGTTCGCCAGGTGGTGTGGGTACCCTTCGAGGAATTGGAGAAACTGAGCGGCGGATCATAGCTGAACGTCGCGAAATTGAATGCGACGCGATCCTTCTCGATATAGTCGGCGGTAGTGTGGAAGACGCGGACACCGCCGCGCAGCTTCAGACCAGCGGCGATCTCATAGGAGCCGTCGGCATAACCGGCGAGTTCGGTCGACTTTATCGTGAGATCCGAGTCGAAATAGGAATCGCTGCCGAGAATGCCGCCGAAGAACGCATCCAGCCCCGGCGCCACGATCGCGTAGTCCGGAATGCTGCTTTTACGATTGATATAGAAGGCGCCGAACACCCACTGAAGCCGGGACTCGGTGTTCGAAACCAACCGCAACTCCTGCACCTGGAACCGCGACGTCCAAGGGCCCGGGTCCATGATGAAGGTCGGTGTGTTGGGGCCGAGAAACTGACCATATTCGTACCGGAAATTCGTTTTGCTCTTCTGATAGGTCGATGACGAAGTCAGCGTTGCGAAACCTTCGATATCATAGTCGATCGCCAGGTTGTAATTGGACAGGTTCAGCGGACGCCCCTCGGCGATGGGGGATGCCTTCTTGAACTTGCCCACCGCAGGATTCCAGCCGTCGCCTTCCTGGGGGTCACTTTCCTGATGGAAGGCCTCGGCCTTTATCGTGAGGGCGTGGGTAGGCGTCCAGCGCAACGCGGCGCGCCCACCCCAATCGACGCTGTCGTTCCGGGTGCCGAGCGCGACATTCTCGACCCAGCCTTCCTCGTCGCGATAATAGCCGACAACACGCAGGGCCAAGCGGTCCTCGACCAGTGGCACATTGACCATGGCATCGTAGCGCTGGCGGAATGCACCGCCATCGGACGTGCCCAGATCAACACGGCCCGCCGCCTCGAACTTGCCAGCGTCAGGCTTGTTGGTGATGATACGGATCGTACCGCCCAACGAGCCCGAACCGAACAACGTGCCCTGAGGGCCTCGCAGCACTTCGATCCGCTCCACATCGAACAATCTGAGATCCGGCTGGACGGGAGCGCCAAAGGTGTCGGTGACTGGCGTGTCGTTGACATAGACCGAAACCGGATCCTGCGTGTTGGCGGTACCGTTCGTGTTGGTGGCGATGCCGCGAATGTTGAAGGAGGCCCGATTCTTGGTCGCCTGGTTCATCGTCAGGCCGGGAACCGAACGGGCAAAGCCCTCGAAACTGTCCATACCGCGCGCCTCGATTTGCGCTTGCGAGATTGCGGTGATTGCGCTCGGCACATCCTGTACCGATTCCTCGCGGCGGTTGGCGGTGACGACGATTTCATCACTCGGCTCTGCGGAATTGCCCGCGCGGTTCGCTTCCTGAGCGTGCGCGCTCTCTGCTATCCCAGCAAGCGCGGCGGTCCCCAACAAAAGCAAGTATGTGGTCTTGTGGATATTCCTCATCATGGCCCTTCATCCCCTGCGGCGGTCGCCTCGCGACTCAATTTATAATTAGAGTGATTGCTCAAACTATAAACAGCGACTAGGGTCCTCTTGTCAAGAACGATAATCGTTCATCAAAGACACGTCGGTGCGATCGCGGTCGGCAACAGATAGGGGAGTGAGCGTGCGCAGAGTCGATGCGGGGAACACGGAGGTACAGCGTGCGAGAATCCTCGATGCCGCGGTGCATTGCTTGGAACTCAAAGGTATCGCGAAAACGAGTATCAACGACATCTGCCGCGAGGCCGGAATGCGGCCGGGCCATCTTTATTATTATTTTCCTAGCAAAGACGCTGTTTTTGCAGCCGTTTTGCTACGCGACCGCGAGTATATTTTGGACCTTATCGGTCACATGTTCGACGGTCCGGACATCCCGGGGCAGATCATCGACGTTCATATAAAAGCCAATGATCTACGGCAGTCATTTGGCCTGAGTCCCATTACCCGTATCGAATTGACGACCTATCTCAGTCGCGTCGATCATCTCGACGACCTGCTCCAGGGCGGCACGATCGAACGTGTCCCGACGCGGGCGATGACACTCGCAACGCAGGCCGCGATTGCCGACGGACGACTGCCGGGGAAGACTGACGTTGTTGCCTTCGTCGACGCCATCATACTGGTGTGGCAAGGTCTGTCTTACAGCCGGATAACACCGGACCTGGATCCGGTCAGATTGGGACAGTCGGCCCGACAACTCCTCGAAGCGCAACTCGTCGCCTGGGCCGAGCCCGGAATAGGCAATGGCTAGGACACTTCCCGGAAGCGGTGCCTAGCGAGACGGGTTCGCCATGCAGTTTCGCGATGTCGAGTTTGACCTTGTTGATCAATGCGCGGTCCGCACGGCCATCAACCCGCGTGCGCTTGTCGTTACGTCCGCGCTTGACCACTGCATATTCGGCGAGGGGCACAAAGCCGGCCATCGCCGCCGCCGACGCAAGGAAACCGACCGACGCCACCTCGTGGTAGAAAAACGGCGAGTCACCAACGTCGCCTAAGAACCGGTTGTACAATTTGTCAGCCTGCTTGAGCCATACTTCCCAATCTTGAAGCAAGCCGCGCTGACGTCCGTCGTACCGTTTTAGCTCGCGAAATGCCATTTCCATCACCCCCTGCGATTTCTATCTCACCGAAGTGAGAGAAAGAGCAGGCACTGAAAACTACAATTCGCACTTATCTAAATTTTTTCCCTGGAAGAGACGTTTTTCCGCTAAATCTTAGCCTGTCCGCCAAACGGCATGCTCTACAACGGGCGAACCGAGAGGCTCACCATCGAGAACAATCCACGGTTCGGCGCAATTGTCCGACACTGACCCGAGCCGACTGAGTCCAGCGTCCGCTTACAGGCGCTTCTTCCTACGGTCTGTGCGACCGACATCAGGCGCAAAGTGGTCACCTGCTTACGTGGCGCGATTATCGCCAGCCCCACCACTACAAGGTGCGTTGGTCGCCTCGTGCCGCCCGTGATATTGCCGACGCGGCCCGGCGCCTAGCATAAGGCGGCGTGGGCAGTTAGAGAAGCCATCCAATCCACGACACCATGAATTTGACGAGCCAATTCCGGCTTGCGTGATTCTTCTGGCGGGCGCTCAAACTAACGCTGACAAATCCGAACGGATTGCCTTTGGTAGTGGCGCCTAGCAATCCATCGGCAAGTCAGCGTCCGGCGAAATTCGTGGCTCGCTTTGTCCGCTGTGCATCGAGTCTTTCCCCGAAGTCATCCGTCCCGATGAGGATGCTCTGAGCACTGCTATTGGCGGCCCATTCACGTTCTATGGTCGAACTCATACCGTGGCGCAGCGCTTCCTTTGCCGCCCGAAAGGCCAGCGGTGGCAAAGCGGCCATCTGCTCGGCGAGTTGCTGGGCGCGGATCCACAAAGCGTCTTCCGTTTCGACGCACTCGCTTGCGAGACCAATGCGCACAGCCTCGTCCGCGAGAACTGGTCGGCCGCTCAGCAGGATATCCGAGGCACGTCCGAGACCGACGATACGCGGCAGGAGAAACAGGCCGCCCAGAGGCGGGAGCAACCCCAGCTTGATCCACGCCTCCTGAACATCGCGGAAGGCGCGATGATGCGGTAATCGCACCCGAGCGCGAGCTCGCAGGCAACGGTAATGGCTGCCCCCTGGACCGCCGCGACGACCGGTTTGGGGCAGTGATAGATGCGCCGCGCTGCGCCCTGGAAAACGGCATATATCTGGTCCTTGACCGCCGCAGCAGGCGTCGTCCTGAGTTCGGTCAAAAACTCGAAATCGGCGCCGGCGGAAAAATGCCGCCCGCGCGCCGCGAAGACGATACTTCCGACGCCGGCATCGGCGGTCGCCGTATCGAACGCGTCGCACAGTTCGCGCAGCGTCGATGGCTGAAGGCTGTTCCGGCCGTCCCCGCGATCGATAATGATCCAGGCGACGTTGCCCGGTCGCTCTACATGAATGTCAGGCATCGATCCGCTCTCCCCCAACGGGCGCGGCCGCCGCCGCTACGCGCCTGATTTCGCTTCGGGCGATGGTGCGATGATGAACTTCGTCGGGTCCGTCGGCGATCCTCAACGCGCGAATATTGGCAAAGCTTTTTGCCAGCGCGAAATCGGCCGAAAGGCCGGCGGCGCCATGCGCCTGTATGGCATCGTCGATAACCGCGGTCGCCATCTTCGGGGCCGCCGCCTTGATCAGCGCGATCGCCGTCCGCGCCGCCTTGTTGCCCTCGCGGTCCATCAGGTCTGCGGCGTGCAGGCAGAGCAGACGGCAGGCGTCGATATGGATCCGCGCGTTGGCGATCCGCTCGTGCCAGACCGTCTGTTCGATGAGCTGCTTGCCGAACACCATTCGCGTGCCGAGCCGCCCGATCATCGCATCGAGCGCGGCCTCGGCCGCACCGATCATGCGCATGCAGTGATGAATGCGGCCGGGGCCGAGACGCCCCTGCGCGATCTCGAATCCCCGGCCCTCGCCCAGCAGCATATGATCCAGCGGCACGCGCACCCCGGTCAACGTCACTTCGGCATGGCCGTATGGCGCATCATCATATCCGAAAACGCCGAGCATCCGTTCGACTTTCACGCCCGGCGCATCGAGCGGAACGATGATCTGGCTGTGCTGGAGGTGCGCAGGCGCATCGTCGTCCGCCGACCGGCCCATCACGATCGCGAAACGGCACTCGGGATCGCCGACCCCCGTCGACCACCATTTCCGGCCATGGACGACATAATGATCGCCGTCGCGTTCGATGCGGGTCCCGATATTGGTGGCGTCCGCCGAGGCGACATCGGGCTCGGTCATCAGGAACGCCGAACGCGCTTCTGCGGTCATGAGCGGCCGGAGCCAGGCCTCCTTTTGCGCCGGCGTACCGAACAGGCTCAATATCTCCATATTGCCCGTGTCGGGCGGCGAGCAGTTGAAGACGCGCGAGGCCCAGCTGATCCGGCCCATCATTTCGGCGAGCGGCGCATATTCGAGATTCGTGAGACCGCCGCCCTCGAACGCAAAGCCATCATCCTTGCCCAGATGGGGCGGCATGAACAGATTCCAGAGACCCTCGGCGCGCGCCCTGCTCCGCAGTTCGATCAGGACCGGCGGGATAGCCCAGCGGGTTTCCCCGCCTTTGAGCTCGACGTCATGGTGCCCGATATTCGGCACGATCTCGCCGTCGATAAACGCGCGCACGCGATCGATCCACGCCTGCTGGCGCGGTGAAAAACCAAAATCCATATCTATCTCCGATGGAATGCGGTGCGGTCAGCCCGGTTCGCCGGCAAGCGACGGTTCGGGCGTGGGCGCGTCCTCGAGCGTCGAAAGCTCCGCCTGCCAATCCGTGCCGCCCTTGATCAGCCCGGTCGGCGCGCGGACCGACCGGTAATCGATGCCCTCGGGCGCGCCGACGGGGTGCTTTCCCTCCTGAAAGGCGCACGCGGCCTCGATCAGAAGGCGCCGGCCATGGACGATCCCGATATCGCTTTCGGAAAGATGCTCTTCCGACCGATCGGTGATCGGCCCCATGCTGACCTGAACGACCATGTCTTCGCTAAAGATATTGCGCGGAAATCCGGTAAAATGCCCGTTCTTCATCGCCTCGCGATCCTGCCCCCAGACGGCGTCCTTTCCGCCGGGGAAAGGCGTATAATTGTCGGGGTCCGAGGCCTCGACGGTCTCGGCGAAATGATTGTCGATCGGCGAGCCGAAGAGATTGTACCGCACGAAGAACTGCCGCGTGTGCGTGTCATCGACCGGAACCGCGATCAACACGGTGCGGTCGGCGAGCTTCGGATCGTTGGGCGGAGTAAAGCCATAATAAGGCATCACATAGCTGGTGACGCGGACATAAGTAGTGCCGTCACCGAGCGGGCGTAGCGCCGCCACCTGAAGTCCGAAGTCCTTGGGAAGCACCTGGAAATAGGGAGTAGCGGCCGATGTAAGGCCGAGATAGCCACGCCCCGATCCAATGAAGCTGCTGTGCAGTATCCCGACATGGACGGGATCGAGCGCCGCCTCGAGGCCCTGTATCCAGTTGCAGTCGATCTGGGCCGAGGCGACGACGATATTTTCTGGCGGAAGCTGTGTGAATTCGAACTCGGGAAAAGGCGGCGCCTCACCGTCGTCGCCGAGCCAGACCCAGACCAGCCCGCCCGCTTCGCGCACGGGATAACGACGCACCTTCACCGAGGCGGCAAAGGCTTCCTTGCGATGGAACTGGGTCGGCGTGTCGAGGAGGGTGCCATCGACGCCAATCTTCCAGCCGTGGAAAATGCAGGTCAGCGCGCAATCCTCATTGCGCGCGAGCAGAAGCGACGCGCGGCGATGCGGGCACGCCTCGTCGAGAAGGCCGACACGTCCGTCAGTCGCGCGAAACGCGACATAATCGCGCCCGAAGAGCCGGACATGCGCGGGTGCGCCATCGGCGACGAGCTTGGCGGCACGGACCGCCGGAACCCAGTGATGCTGGCGAAGCATCCGGCCCATCGGGGCGTCACCTTCGACCCGCGTCAGCAATTCGTTCGTCTCTTTCGACGGCATGGCTTGCCTCTCTCCCAAGGCGGCGGTGTTCGGCGCCGCGATTTTGGTCATGATGCACGGGCAAGCGGCCAGGAGCCAGCGAACCCGTCCCATTCTTCATATGTGAAATCAGCCGCGCCGGATGAGATCGAAATTGAGATGGTGACGCGATCCGTTCGAGATGGCGTCGACGATTTCGGCGACGCGCGACTCGATCGACTGGGTTGGGCCGCCGATGATCAGGCTCATCTCGCTCGCGATATGGTCGGGAAAGGCGGTCGCGAGCTGCGCGCCCTGCGTTACGACGGGATCGACACCGAAGAAATAGCCGCGGGCGCGCCCTTCGTCGATGCGTTCCTGGACCTGGCGCTGCGTAGGGACGGCCTCGGGCCGGTCAGACTGGGTGCGGATACGCGTGACGATGCGTTGCATCTCGCGCTCGCGCATGCGGCTAAGGATCGCGTAGCCTCCCTGGCTTTCGGTAAGCGGCCGGACCGATCCCAGCACGATGTGCGGCGCGTTGCGGCCGCGCGCCTGGAGGATGTTGATATATTTGAGCCCGACGCCGCTGCGCGCCGCCAGGATGACGATCGCGCCCGTGCGATCGCTGAGATCGGTCATCAGGCGCAGGATCGGGCCATTGGTGACAAAGGCCTCGCTCGTCCGGTGGCCGAGGAGCGCGACGCGCGCGGTCGGATAATAGCTCCGGTCGCGGGGATCGAGATCGAGATAGCCGCAAGCCGCAAGCGTCTGCAGCAGGACCGATGTACTCGATATCGGATATCCCAGAATTTCCGCGATTTCGGTGACAACCGCGCGGCGCCCGAGATCATCGAAAAGCTCGAGGACCTCGAGCGCGCGAACCGCCGATTTGACGAGCCCACCGCGGCCGTCGGACTCGTAGCGGAATTCGAGCCGCGGATGCGACGCCTCGTCCTTTTCCCGGTCCTCGTCCTGTCGCCGCGAACCCGACATCGCTCGATAAGCTCCTTGGATCACCCTCCTAGCAGGTCCAGCGCCCGCCGTGCCAGCTTCGGAATGCTCGCGGCGGCGCTCGCCATGCGTTCGTTGGACGCCGTCCCCGCCCGTACCCGCGCCGCCATTCCGGCGCGGATCGCCGCAAGGCGAAACATATTATAGGCGATATACCAGGCGATGTCCGGAATCGCGCGGCCGCTCGTCCCGGTATAGCGCTGCAGCGCCTCATCGCACGACGGTATGCCCAGCGCGGCCAAATTGTGCCCGCCGAGGCTGCTGCGCTCGCCCGCAGGCAAATCCCAATGCATGAGATAATAAGCGAAGTCGGCGTCGGGATTGCCGATCGTCGACAATTCCCAGTCCAGAAGCGCGGCCACCGCCGGTGTGCGTTCGGCGATGACCATATTGTCGAGTCTGAGATCGCCATGGACGATCACCGCAGCATTAGAAGCGGGGATCGCCGCCGACAAGGCGTCGATAAGGGCCTCCATGGAATCGATCGTCTGGCCCGCCGACGCGCGATATTGGCGTACCCAGCGGCTGATCTGGCGTTCGTTGTAATTCCCGGACCGGCCATAGTCGGCAAGGCCGATGGCGTTCGGATCGACCGCGTGAAGCCGCGCGATCGTGTCGATCTGATCGGTATAAAGAGCCGCTCGTTCGCCGGGCTCGAAGCCGGGAAGCGACAGATCCCAGATCACGCGCCCCGGCACCCGGTCCATGACATAGAAGGCCGCGCCGAGCACCGCGTCGTCCTCGCAGAGCGCGTGAACACGCGGCACCGGAACATCGGTTTGGCGGAGCGCCGCCATGACGCGAAATTCCCGATCGACCGCATGCGCCGAGGGGAGCAGATTGCCGATCGGCTTGCGCCGCAGGACGAGTTCGCCAGCCGCAGTGACAAGCAGGAAAGTCGGGTTCGAATTGCCGCCATTGAAAGCGTAAAGGCCGTGGACCGGCCCGGCCCCGGGAACCGCGGCGTCGAGCCAGCGCTGCAGGCTGTCGCGATCGAGTTGATCGCGCGCTTCGACGGGGCGGACGCCTTCGGGCCCTGTTCCGGCGCCGCTCATGCGGCCACCTCCCGCACCGTGTTTTCTTCGGCTGCGGGTGTCGGTTTCCCGCGTCCGATCGTGAGCCCCGTGAGAAGAATGAGCACCGCGGTCCCTGTCGTCAGGCCAAGGCAGAGCATGAAGCCCTCGCGCGAAGGATAGGCGGTCCCGTCGGCACCTAGGATCGAACGGCTTCCCAGGATTGCCGTTACCGCCTGTGCCCCGACGCCGGCGAAAATGCCCTTAACCACCATCGACAGGCCGGTGGCTTCGCTGCTGCGCGATAGCGGAACGTGGGCGAGAACGATATTGGGCACCGCGGCCAGCAGCATCGCGATCGCCGCGACGCCGATCGTCATCCACATCACCGCCAGCGCGATCGAATCATGAAACAGGGTGAGCCCGCCCCAACCGACGATACCAAGCGCCGAACCAGTGACGATCGACGCCCGACCGCCGAAACGCCCGCTGATATAGCCGCTGAGCGGCGAAGCCACGGCAGAGCCGAACGCGGTGGGGGTTTTCACGATCCCAGCGATCGTAGCGGTCACGCCAAGGCCGATGCCCGTCCAGACCGGCTGCTGCAGGAGCATCATCGAGATGATCGGCATCTGGACCATCCCGAGGCCGAGCAATGCATAGCAGAGATTAGCAAGCGCGATGTCGCGGTTCGCGAGCAGGCGCACGTCGATAAGCGGTTCGGGATGACGACTTTCGTGCCAGGCCCAAAGCGCGATCAATCCAAGGCCGATCAATGAACAGCCTGCGACGGTGACCGACAAAAACGGGCTGCTCGAGATATTGCCGAAACCGTAGAGGGTGAGCGCGACCGCGGGCACGAACAAAAGGCCCCCAAGATAGTCGGTTTGGCCCTTAAGCGTAAGGCGCGTCGTTTCGGGAACCATCGTCGCCAGCGGGATGAGCGCCAGCACGCTGTAGCCGGCGGTGAAGAGGAAGATGGTGTGCCAGCCGCCAAGGTCTACCAGAAATCCGGCCAGGACGTTGCCGAGCCCCGCCCCCACCGCATAGGCACCCGACAGGCAGCCGACCCAGAAGGCGACCTTCTCCTGCGGCACATATTCGCGGACGATGCCGAAACAAAGCGGCAGCAGCGCGCCTGAGACGCCCTGGATAGCGCGGCCAATGATAATACCCTCAAGCGTCGTCGCGAGCGCGCTGACGACCGATCCCGCGGCGCAGAGAATCGCAATGATGGCGAGCATCCGACGGCGCCCGTAGATGTCGCCAAGCCGCCCGCCGACTGCCGCTGTCCCTGCCTGAACAAGGACGAAACCGGTGATGAGCCACCCGACATGGGCAATATCGTTGAACTGGCGCGCTATTGTCGGCAGCGCGGTAATCGTCATGCTGTTTTCGAACGAACTGATCATCTCGACCATCATCAGCGCGACGACGAGCCGACCGATCGACCGCTTCGGCGCCGATGCCCCGTTCACCGCGACATCCTTTCGCGCAGGAGCGGCTTCAGGACCTTGCCCGCCGCATTGCGCGGAAGCGGTTCCCATTGATAGTCGATTGCGACCGGGCATTTGTGCGCCGACAGCCGGTCAGAAAGAAAGAAGGCGACGTCCGAATCCGAGGGTCGCGGCGCGGCTTCCGCGAGTTGGACGACCGCTACGACATCCTCGCCGAGGATCGGATGAAATCGACCGAGCACGGCGGCGTCGATGATCGCTTCATGCGCGCGAAGTGCTTCCTCGATCTCGAGGCAATGGATATTCTCGCCGCCGCGGATGATCAGATCCTTCTTCCGGTCGAGGATATAGAGGAAACCCTCGCTATCCTGCCGCACGAGATCGCCCGTTGCGTACCAATCACCGTCGCCCCTCGCCGCGGGTTCGGCTTCGCCCAGCGGCCAATAGCCCTGGGTGACGTTCGCGCCGCGTACGAGAAGCTCGCCGCGGACCCCAGGCGGAACGTCGAACCCGTCGTCGTCGACGATCCGCACGTCGCAGCACGGTACCGGGAGCCCGACGCTGCCGGGGCGGTGATCGAGATCCTCGCAGCAGATAGCGGCAATCAGCGAAGCGGTTTCGGTCGCGCCATAGCCCTGTCCGATCGACGCGCAAGGAATGCGGTGGCGAAGCCGGTCGAAAAGCGACGCGCCAGCCGCCGCACCGCCTGACCCTGCGGTGACGAGTGATGAGAGATCATGGATGCCGGCTTCGACACTTTCGAGTAGCTGAAGCCACATGGTTGGAACGAGCGTCGTCGCGGTCACGCGCTCTTCTTCGATGAGCAGCGCTGCTTCCCCCGCGTCCCATTTATACATCAGGACGACGCGGCTACCCGCGGCCAGCGCGGGCACAAGCACGGCGTTGAACCCGGTGACGTGAAACAGCGGGACGCCGAGGAGAAGGCTGTTGGGCCCGGTCGGCGGCGGCAGTTCATCGCCGCGGCGCAGCGCAGCGCGTGCCGCGCGCACACCGGTGTTGACAAGGTTGGTCGTGATGTTGCGGTGCGTTCCGAACACCGCACGGCTGCGGCCCGTCGTCCCCGAGCTGTAGAAGAGCGTCGCAAGGTCGTCGGGTTTGAGGCCGGGATCGCGCAGCGCGGGCGGGTCGAGATCAGCCCAGGTGCCAGGACATCCGATGAGTTCATCGAGCGGCCTGCCCCGGCCCGCACCCCGGACTGAAATCTGCGGCACGCCACCCAGATCATGACCTTCGAGCCGTGTCATCCGCTCGCTGTCTGCGAACAACAGCTTCGCTCCGGTCTCGCCCACCTGCCGCGCGATGTCCTCACCCGTTCCCCAAGCGTTGAGCGGCACAAGCACCGCGCCAACCGCCAGCGCCGCCCACGCCGCAACCGACCATTCGGGATAATTGCGCATGCAGACCGCGACGCGGTCTCCTTTCCCGACGCCAACGCTGTCCGCCAGATGATGGGCAAGAGTGGTCGCGGCGCGCCAATGCGCCTCGAAGCTGATCTTCTCGTCCAGATATTGAAGAAAGATCGCATCCCCGAAACGCCGCGACTCCTCGAATATGGCGCGAAGATCAGCCTTGGCATGGACATAGACACGGGTCGGCGCGCCCTCCACTTCGATCGTTGCCATTTCGAAGGGCGCGCCGGGTGCGGTGAGTATCGTCTCGACCTCGGCGGTGCTGCGGCGCGGCGTCGAGTCGGCTTCGAGATCGAATGCTTCGGCCACGTTCAATTGCCCTTGAATACGCCTTTGCGCTTCTCGACAAAGGCAGTGGTCGCCTCTTTGAAGTCGTTCATTCCCATCGAATAGATTTCATAGGCGAGCGAGGCCTCGAACGCCGTCTGCGTCATCTGCTTCAGCGCGAGATTGAGCGACATCTTTGTATAATTGACCGCATGCGGTGGCAGATCGCGTAGCTTTTCGGCCATCGCCTGGACGTGCGCGTCAAGCTGGTCGTCGGGAAGGCAAGCGTTGATCAGGCCCAGTTCTTCGGCGAGTTTGGCGGGGATTGGATCGCCGGTCATTAGATATTGCTTGGCGCGGTGAAAGCCAATCGCAAGCGGCCAGAGCAATACCCCGCCGTCACCAGCTACCATGCCCGCCTTGACGTGGCTGTCGCACAACCGCGCATTTTCCGACGCGAACACCATGTCACTCGCGAGCGCCATATTGACACCAAGACCATAAGCAACGCCGCGCACCTTGGCTAGGACCGGCTTCTCGCACTCCATGATGCCGAAGACATGCTTCCTTGCGACGCGCGTGGTTGGATGCGTCAGTCGCTCGGGCGGAGCCGAGCCATGCCGTGCGGCGATCCCGGACAAGTCGGCGCCCGAACAGAAATTGTCGCCATCGCCCGTCAGGATCACAACGCGGGTTTCGGGGTCGACCCAGATCGTTTCCCAAATGGTCGCCAGTTCCTCGCTCATTTGCGGGGTCACCGCATTTTTCTTGGCCGGGTTGGAGATGGTTATCGTCAATATGCCATCGGCGCGCTCGAGGCGAAGGGCGGTATATTGTTCATAGCCGCTGGGCGGGGACAAATGGGACACAGTCACTCCTTGTTGCTGCTTTGATCGGCGAGGCGATCGCGAAGCACGCCTTTGATCGGTTTTTCGGAACCCGTTCGGGGGATTTCCTCCTTCGCCATGGCGACGAAGCGGTGCGGAATCTTGAAGCTTGAAATGCGCGTCGCGAGATGCCCACGCGCCGCCGCCTCGTCGAAACGGCCTTCCCCTACGGGCACGATCACCGCAACGATGGTTTCGCCACGCACCGAATCGGGGACACCGAACACAATCGCTTCCTCGATCCCGGCATGCGACTGCAGGGCGAGTTCGACCTCGCGCGGTGATACATTGGCGCCCGACGTCTTGATCATCTCGCCTGCACGACCGTGAAAATAAAGAAAATCATCCGCATCGATGGTGCAAAGATCGTCGGTTGCGAACCAGCCATCGGCGGCGAATACTTCCTCGCGATCGCGTTTGTAATAGCCCTGCATCAGCGTGTAGCCGCGCACTTCAAGCTCGCCCTTGCTGCCCGGCGGCAGAACGGCGCGCGTAATGGGGTCGACGATGCGCCGCTCGACCCCCGGAAGATGTCGCCCCCATGTGCCGCCCTTGCCGCGCGGCAGCGGCGTGGTTCGCCGGTCGATGCTGTGCATGCCGAAACTCTCGGTCATCCCGAGAACGCCGCCCATACGGCGATCGGCGGGGATGACCAGGCCGGCTTCGTCACGCGGGGCACCGAGGCCGCTGCGCACACTCGCCAGTGATACGCCCTCGCGCTCGGCGGCTTCCACGATCGCCTTGATCTGGGCGGGCCAGAGCGACAGCCGGGTGATCGACTCGTCGGCAATAAGCCGCGCCAGCTCCGCTGGCTCGGGTCGATCGGCGAAGATCAGGCACATCCCGGCCTGAAGCGCCGGGAGCAGGTTCACATTGAGCCCTCCGATCCAGAAGAAGGGCTGACCGGTATAATTGCGATCACCCCGGCGCAAGTCAAGGTAGTCGAGAAAGCTGTTGGTGATCCGGACCGCGACGCCGTGTGTGTGGACGACCGCCTTCGGTTCGCCGCTCGATCCCGATGTGCAGATGATGAGCAGACGGTCGGCCGGGCTGATCGCCGCTTCGACGCGCGCGAGAAAGGCGTCGTCGATTTCAGCGCGCGATGCCGCCGCATCGAGCGCGTCATCGAGCGACAATGCCCACGCGCGATCGCACGCTCCCGCGACAATGATGCGCCGCAAAAAAGGAAAGTCGGGGAAGAAGAGTGTCGGCCCTTTCTGGTCCGCAAGCCCCGGGATTGCCGCCTCAAGGAGCGCAAGATAGTCCTGCCGTAAATAGGAAGGCTCGATGATCAGCGTCTCGACGTCGGTGTGCGCGAGACACCATGCGATCTCGGGTGCTTGGTAAAAGGTGCTGAACGGCACGGTTATACCGCCGGCACGCGCGATGCCGAAGAAGATCACCGCCCAGAACGGGCGGTTCGACATCAGGAGGCCGACGCGGCTCTCCTTCGTCGACCCGAGAGCAAGGAGCGCGCGCGCAATCTTGGCGGAAGCCCGCTCGGCCTCGCGAAAGCTGACCCGCTGGTCGCTCGACACGAGATATTCGGCGTCTTCATAGGCTGCCGCGGCAGCCTGCAAACAATCAGGAAGCGTCGGACGAAAAGCCGCGCCGCCCGGAAGATCAAGCATCAAAGAAAGCCCGCTTTCAGCGCTCATCGCGGCAACCCCAGGTCGCGCTCGGCGATGAGGTTGCGCATGATCTCGTTCGAACCGGCGGCGATCGTCTCGCCGAAGCTCTGAAGATATTCGCGCATTCCCTCGCTGGCCGTTCCCTCGCCGGTCGGATCGACCTGCGCCGAAATCCCGTGGGCGCGGACCAGAAAGTCACCGATCCGCTGCATCAGTGAGGTTGAGGTCAATTTCATATAGGCTGCGGTCATCTTGCTGAGCGGAACGCCGCCTCCCTTTTCGGCAAGCAGCGCGCGAGCGAGCCTGCGGCTCGCCTGCGCCTCGGCGAAGATCTGCATGAATTCGGCGCGGAGCGCCGGCTCGCGCCACCAGCTTTGGGGGTCGGCCGCCGCCTCAGCGACGAGCGCCGCGATTGCATAGCCGCGGCGCTCCGCGCGTTCAAAACTCAAGATGCCACGCTCGGCAGCGAGTGTCGACTGCGCGACAGTCCAGCCGTCATTTTCAGCGCCGACAAGATTTGCAGCCGGAATGACGACGTCAGTAAGGAAGATTTCGCCGAAGCGCGCATGGCCGTTCGCCTGCCGGATCGGACGAACCTCGACGCCCGGGGCGCGCATGTCGAGAATGAAATAGGAAATGCCGCGATGCTTGGATGCTTGGAAATCGGTGCGGGTGAGCAGGATGCAATAGTCGGCATACATCGAATAAGAGGACCATATTTTCTGGCCGTTGACGATGTAATTGTCACCGTCACGCACCGCACGGGTCCGCAGCGCAGCAAGATCCGATCCCGCACTCGGTTCCGAAAACCCCTGGCACCATATTTCGCCGCGCGCGACCCCTGGAAGGTAGCGATCCTTCTGTTTCTGCGTCCCCCATTGCAGCAGCGTTGCGGGAATATGGTTGAGCGAAACGATATAAAGGGTAACCGGCGGAGCATTGGCGCGCGCGAATTCGTCGGCGATGATGATCTCATGCGCCAGGCGGAGGTCGGCACCGCCAAATTCGGCAGGCCAGTGTGGGGTTGCCATCCCGACCTTACGCCGCTCTTCCATCCACCAGCGTTGGAACACGACGAACTCGTCGGAACTCGCGCGAAGCATCTTGCGGCTCCAGTCGGCGGGAACAACGCGTGCGAGCCACTCACGAAGCGCCGCGCGAAAGACGACCGGATCGCCCTTATGCTCGACGATCATGCCGCAATCTCCATAACGTCGACCCCAGTGGCAAGGAGCCCGATGAGATCGGACGCGGCGGCATCCCGGAGGGCCGAGTTGCTGCGACACAGCGCTTCGTTGAGGCGCGCGCGCTTGAGATAAAGATGGCAGCCATGCTCCCAGGTATAGCCGATGCCGCCATGAAGCTGGACCGCCTCACCCGCGGTACGAACAAAGGTTTCGCTCACTGCGGCTTTCGCTAGACGCGACCAAAAACCGGCCACGGCATCATGACTGTCGATTGCCTGCTCGGCGATCCGCGCACTGGTCACGATATCGGCCGACAGATTGGCGGCGCGATGTTTGAGCGCCTGGAAGGAGCCGATCGGCTGGCCGAACTGTTCGCGTATTTTCATATAATTAATCGTTTGCGCCAAAATGGCTTCGGAGCCTCCGAGGCTGTCGGCGGCGAGGAGCAAGAGGAATATCCACTCGAGATGAGCGGCCTGCCGATCATCGCCGGCGACAAGCGGCGCGAGCGAAGCGCCGGCGATTTCAAACAACGCACGCGAACGATCCCAGCTGTCGAGCGCGCGTGTTTCCTTCGCATCCATTTCGCAAAGAAGCAGCGCTCCGCTCCGGACCGGAAGGAGACAGAACCGAGCGTCGGGTGCCCCAAACATTAGCAGTTTGCCGGGAGTCGTCAGCTGCTTTCCGTCCCACGATATATGGTTCGAGACGCCGAAGTCGGCCGGGATCGCCGCCGAAGCTTCACCGGCGACGAGGTCCGCGACGACATCGCCGCCTGCGGGCCATGTATCGAGCAGCTGCGCCGCCGCCAGGGTCGGCAGGAAGGGACCAGGGGCCAGCGCCGCACCCAGCGCTCGCTGCACCGCGGCGATGCCCGCGGCCCCCAGCCCCAGCCCCCCCTTTTCTTCGGAAACGCCGATCGACAGCCAACCGAGCGACCGCGCTGTCGACCAGATACGCCGTTCGACCTCGGCATCACCATCGGCGATGCGCTGATGCGCCCGGACATCAAGCAGATCGGCGAGCACCTCCTCGACGCTTGCTATCAGCGCCCCCGTGTCGAACGCATCCTCCGCCATCACCGTCAGAACCGCGCCGACGCCTGAACACCGATGCTGCGAGGACGGCCGTAAGCGATATTGTCGCCGGTCGTCGATTGCGCGGCATAGATATTATATCCTTCGTCGAGCAGATTGCGCGCCCACACGCCAAGCTTGTAGCCACCGTCCCCGAAGACGAGCGACGCGCTCATGTTGATCAGTGTGAAGGCGTTTTGCTTCACCCGGTTGCCGGGATCCATGTAGAAACCCGAATTATAGGATGCGACCGAGTTGACCTCGACGCTCAGATCGTCATTCACTGGATGGTTGAAGTTAAAGCCGATATTGGTGGTAAAGGGCGCTGTGCGGATCATCTTGTTGCCGCTCGCATCGCCGACGAACTGGCGATTACCGCCGTTCGGTAACGGTTCGGTCAGCACCGCGTCCTCGAAATTGTCGTAACGCCCGTGGGTGTAGGCGAGCCCTGCCTGGAGCGAGAAGACGTCGCTGACCCGATAGCTCAGCTCGGCGTCGCCGCCATAGACTGTCGCATCGGCTGCATTCTGGATCACCGTCGTATTGACCCCGCCAATGCTGGTCAGAATCTGCACCTGGATATCGCTATAATCATAGTAGAAGGCGGAAAGCCCGAAACGCAGTTTCGGATCGCTATGCTTCAAGCCGATTTCGTAAGCGGTCACCTTTTCAGGATCGACCGAGTCGGTCTGCACCGGCACGCCCGCGATGAACGACGGATTGTATGCGCCGGCCTTGAACCCCTGGCTGAAAGTCGCATAGACGTTCGTCGATGGGGTGATTTCATAGAGGATCGACGCGCGGGGCGTGAAGCTGTTCCACTTGTCGTCAGTGACGAGCGTATCCGGCCCGTCGAGAATTCCCGTCGCATCGATGGACTTCTTCTCGTTCGTATAACGAATGCCGCCGATGACGCGCAGGCGGTCGGTCAGGTCGACGTAGAGTTCGCCGAACGCCGCCAGCGATGTCGTCTTGGTGCGCGCGTCGAGAAAGGCGGTGAGCGGCCCATCAAGCTGTCGCCGCGACCAGCGGATAAGCTGCGCCTTATTATCGAAATAGAAGCCCCCGACGACGAAGTTTATCGGTCCCGACAGATCGGAGGCGTAAGTGAATTCCTGCGTGAAGGTTTCGGACGGCGTCGTGAATTCCTGCACCGAATTGGACAGCGACGTATAGTCGGTGTCGAAAATCTGGTACGGAACATCCTTCGAATAGGCGGTGGTCGACGTCAACGTGCCGCCGCCCGTGTTCCATTCGACGTCGAGGCTTCCGCCCTTCGATTCCACCTTGGCGACCGGCGCTTCGTTGATCACGATGATCTTGGGATCGGTCGGCAGATAGAGGTCCGGGTGGGTCCCCCTGACGTTTACATTGCCATCCAAAGGCTTGATACTTTGGGCCAAATTGGATGCGCGGTCGGAATATTGGCCTGTCAGGATGACCTTGAGTTCGCTCGTCGGTTCCCAGAGGATGCGCCAGCGGATCGTGTCCTCGTCGGTTTCGGAATTCCATTCGTTCCGCGTCGCGTTCCAGGTGTAGCCACGATCATGGGTCGAGACGAAGCTGAGCGAGGCGGCGAGCTTGTCTGTGATCGGACCCGACACGTAGCCGCGCGCCATGAACTCATTGAAACTGCCATAGCTGAGACTGAGTGAACCCGTCGGCGTGAAGCTTGGCTCGCGGGTATGAATGACGATCGCGCCGCCGGTCGCGTTGCGCCCGAACAGCGTGCCCTGCGGCCCTTTCAGAACCTCGATGCGGTCGAGATCAGGCAATGCGAAGCTATTCGATGTCTGCGCCGACTGATAGACGCCATCGATATAGAGCGCGACGTTGGCGTCGGCGCCGACAGCGGAAATCGTCGTACCGATGCCGCGGATTGTCGGCTGTACGTTCTGCCCGGTCTGCGGAATATAGAGACCCGGCGTGATGAGCCCGATATCATTGCTGTTGGAGATCCCCGCCGCAGCGATCTGGTCGCCGGTGATCGCAGTGATCGAGATCGGGACGTCGGTCAACCGTTCCTGGCGCCGCTGCGCAGTGACGATGATATCGCCGCTATCATCCGCGGTGACATCCGCCGCCTTTGCGGTTTGTGTCGCCGTTTCCTGAGCGTGCGCAGCAGATGTCACCGTGAAAAGACTGACGCCCAGCAGTGCGCGGGCGGCAATACGCCCATGGATCGAATCTCGTGCCATATCTTCTCTCCCGATGGTTCCGATCCCCTTTCGGCCGGAACTCTTCCTCGTGCTCGATGATGCGAACCGCGGTGGGTCGAGACAACGCCCCCACGCTTTATTCCACATATGTGGAATGGCGCCCCGCACCTTGCGCCCGAAATATGAGGGCGGCACTAGGGTGCGGGAGTTATAACATGAGCAAGGCAGGCTACAGCGGCTTTCGACTGGACATCGACGATGACGGGATCGCGCTGATCCGGTTCGACCGTCCCGACCGCCTCAACGTCCTCGACATTTCGGCGAAGCGCGATCTCATCGAAGCGCTCACCCAACTCCAATATGATGATGCCTGCCGCGTGTTGATCTTCACCGGCGAGGGCCGCACCTATTGCGCGGGCGACGATGTCAAGGGAGCCTTCGCCGAGGAGCAATGGGAAGCGGCGCGATCGCAGCCCGTGCGCAAGGGCAGGAAGGGCCCGATCGCGACCTACAGTTCGCTGCGGACGATATCGCAGCAACTCAACCGCACGCTCATGACGTTCGACAAGATCACCATTGCTGCGATCAACGGGGCCGCGGTCCAGTCGGGTTTCTCGCTAGCTCTCTGCTGCGATTTCCGTCTGGTGGCCGAGAGCGCGAAAATGGGAAGCGGCACCATGCGGATGGGCTTCCTGCCCGATGAAGGCGGCCATCATCTGCTCGTCAGGTTGATCGGGATCGCCCGCACCAAGGATCTGTTACTTCGCGGCCGTCTGGTCGGTGCCGATGAAGCAGCCGCGCTCGGCCTTGTCCATGAAATCGTGTCGCCGGGCGCTCTGCTCGACCGCGCCAGGGCGCTGGCGCTAGAATTCGCCCACGGCCCGCAGGTGGCGCTGCGCCTGCTCAAAAACGCCATCGACAGTGCAGTCGACCTTGGTTTCGAGCAGGCCGCGATGGACATTGCGGCGCGCGCAGCGATTTCGGATCACCACCCTGATGCCGAAGAGGGCTGGCGCGCCTTTCGCGAGAAACGGCGCCCCGCCTTCGAATAGCTTTGAAAAATGGAAATAGCCCCATGAACTTTGAGACCATCACCTATTCGCTCGAAGGGAATGTCGCGACGATCACGCTCGCGCGGCCCGAGAAGCTCAATGCCTTTAACACCCGCATGATGGCCGAACTGCTCGATGTCCTCGATCAAACCGACCGCGACGACGCAGTTCGCGCGATCATCTTGACCGGCGAAGGCCGCGCTTTCTGTTCGGGCGCCGATCTGTCCGGCGGCCCCAAGACGTTCGAATTTTCGAAAGGCGGCGAACCCGAACGCGAGACTACGAAAGTGAACGGCATCTACCGCGACGGCGGCGGCCGAGTGACGATGCGCATGTTCGAGAGCCTGAAGCCAGTAATCGCTGCGATCAATGGGCCCGCGATCGGCGCGGGCGCGACGATTCCGTTGGCGGCCGACATCCGGATCGCCTCAACGACAGCGCGCTTCGGCTTCGTTTTCGCGCGCCGCGGCATCGTCCCCGAGGCCGCGGCGAGCTGGTTCCTGACCCGGCATGTCGGCGTGCAGACCGCGCTCGCCTGGTGCCTCGGCGGTCGGACCGTCGAGGCCGAGGAAGCGCTCCACCGCAACCTCGTCTTTTCACTCCACGAACCCGACCAACTCATGATGGCGGCGCGCGAGCTTGCGTTGGAAATTGCGGAGCAAGCAGCCCCCCTTTCCGCCTCGCTTACGCGCCAGATGTTCTGGCGTCTTGCGGCTGCCGAACATCCGATGGCCGCCCATCGAGCCGACAGCAGGGCGATCCAGATGCTGGGCGGCACGCAAGATGCACGCGAAGCACTCGCGGCCTTTCTCGAGAAACGGGCCCCTGTTTTTACCGGACGCGTATCCTCTGAGATGCCAAATATTTGGCCCGAATGGTCCGAACCCGTCTTTCGGTAACTATGGCACGCGCCGGAAGGGCGGTTCTAGAAACAGCGTTATTAGTGTGATCGGCAGGAGACGCGGCGCGAAGCTGGCACTGTCCGTTAGCGACGTAATGACCGCTTTCAGGCGCCGGACCATTGTAGTCCAAACGGCTCTACTCAGGTACAAAGCCATCGCGTTGTTCTGAAGTCAGCGAGCGGCTGCTTTCGGGCTTTTCATTTGGCCGCCGGTACGGCCTAAATCGGGCGCGTTGCCGCCCGGCCGCTAATTGACAAGAGCTGGCTGCTTGCGGACCGGCGGCTTTTTGATCGAAAACCCCAGAAAGTCGGCGTGTAAAGGCAATGTTCTGCAGCATGTTTGGCGTCGGCCATCCCATCGTCAGAACCGATAACTGAGGCGAGCGTGGCCGTAGATATCGCGTTCATTAGAGCCCTGATCGAAGCCAAGATTTCCACCCAACGACAGATTTTCTGTGATGTTGTACTGGCTGCTCGCGCTTATCCGAACGGACGATTTCGAACCGCGCGGGGCCAACACCGTGAAAGCTTGTGGCGATCCGGCCATGCTGAGTGTGGCGCGTGCATCGTCGCGGTCGCCGGGCACGTAGTAAGCTGTCAGATCGATATAGCCTGCCGGCCCGCTGTTGCGGACGAAGCCTCCCACACCGTAGCGGCTCAATTTGTCGCGGTTCCCGCTGCCCGACAAGTTCAGCGTGTCAGCACCGCTTTCCGAAAAGGCGGAGAAACGGCTATTCGCCAATCCTGCACTCGCAGCCGGGCCAAGGGACCAATTCCCGATGCCCCAACCGTAGCGCACATCGACGCCGAGCGCGGTGGTCGAGATATCAGTGTTGGCGCTTGCCGTGCGCGCGATTGTGCCAAAGTTGATCGAGCGGGCAACATCGGTGTCCGCTCTGGCATGAACCGCCGTCGCAACAGCCGTAAAGCCCGGACCGCCGGTTCCGGCGCGTAGATAGCCCCCGACGTGCCATGTCTTGTTCTTCGCGTGAGAGGCACGGATAGGCAGATCGACGTTACCGTCTTGCCATCCGCCGCCTAAGCCCGCCGCCCAGGCATTATTGTCGCCGCGGTAATCGATGCCGATTTCGCCGCCGATACCGTCGCTGGAAACGCGTCCGGCGTTCAGATCATCGTCGGCATCGATCCGGCCATCATGGCCCGTAATACCGCCCCAAATTCCCAAACCCTCGCGCAAATCGGCCTGCGCCCGCGAGGTAAACCGGCTGGTCAAGGCAAAGCCCTGACGCTGACGTGCAGCTAAGAGGCTAGCGTAGATTTCACCGGAGCTGGCATCAAATGCCGCGCGCGCCGCATCTTCATCAAGCCCGAGCACGGCGTTATAGACCGCCAAACCGTCCGAACCCGCCGGGCGCAATAGGGTGCCAAGCGCGCTTGCGGCGGCCTTTTGGTTGATGGTCCGGGCGACATCGGGGAACATGCGAACCTGGGAAAGCCGGAGGAAAGCCCCGGTCGGATCATAGCCGAGCGCGAAATCGAGGAACGCCGAACTTTCGGTCAGTCCGGCGAACGTTCCGGTCAACCCGCCCTCTGCATTCAAGATGCGGAATATCACGCCGTCAGTATAGGCAAGATCGGCGTCGAGCGTCGTAATCGCGACGGTGCCGCCCTCCAATGTCGCTGTGCCGGTGGCGTTGATCCTGTCACCCGCACCGGATGCCGCCAGATCGACCGCGTAGATCGACCCGGCGCGGAAGACGATGTCCGGCGTGGTCGCGACTGCTGCGGCGATGCTTCCGCGTGCGAAACTGCTGTTGGCAGGCAAACGTGTTTCTTGATTATTGTTGAAATTGTCGACCGTTAACGTCGCGATACCGGCCCCGCCAGGAGACACGCGGCCCGAAACGTCCAGCTGCGCCAATGTGCCGTCACCCGTCAGGGCGCCAGCGGATCCGATCCTCGTCAAACCGCCAAGCGCACCGGTCAGCCGCAACGCGCCTGCCTCGACAATGGTCATGCCTTCAAACGCATCCGACGAACCCGTGATGTCGAGAACACCGGTGCCCCGTGTGCGAACCACCCCGCTTCCCGAAAAAAGTCCGGCAAAGACGCCATCGCTTGCCTGATCGAAAACCAGCGTGCCACCATCTTCAAGGCGGACATTGCCTTGAATGCTCGTCGCATTGCCGCGGATGGCGCCATTCACGATATGCGTCCCGCCGCTGTAGCTATTGGCCCCGGTCAGCACGAGCGTGCCGAGGTCGGTCTTTTGAAGCTCGGCTCCGCCAGTCAGAGCAGACCCGATCGTTGCAGTGAATCCCGCACCGGCCGCGGTACCGTCGCCAACGCGAAAGATCACCTGGTCGACATTGTCATCGTCCAGAACGATATTTCCGTCCGCCACCGTGTAGCCGTCGGCGGCGAACTGGACGCCGTTTTCCAGTGTTACGGGTGAGCCTGTATTATCGACCGTCACGACGCCGCCCGTGCCGCTGAAGATCAGCAGACGCGAGCGGTCATAGACACCGTTGATGGAACCGTCTGCAATCGACCAGTTGGTGCCCGCGCTCGACCATGTTCCGCTGCCGCCATCGACGGCGCTATTGCCCGTCATGTTCGGGCCGTCCCAGAAGGTGAAACTGCTGGTCGTGGGAGCCGGGGCGGCGACGATCAGGTTGACTTGGCTCGCCACCGATGTTTGCACCGCCAGGTCGGTCGCACTGAAACCGCCGGGCACCGTCCCGATGTCCAGACCATTGTCGGTCAGCGTGCCGCCATAGTTGATCAGTCGGTACACACCTTCACCGAACCCGCCGACGTCCGTCACCTCGAGCGTGCCGTCGAGCGTCAGATTGCCCGCGACATTGATCAGGTCGCTGTCCACGCCCGAAGCGCCCGTCGGTGCACCGAGCTGAAACCCAAGCCGCGACGCGGCGCCAAGCGCCAGTTGCCCGCTGAATGTCAGCGTGCCGACCGCATCTCCGCCAAGCAGGGCTTGGCCCGCATTGCGCCCACGGGTCTCGGCTGGCGCGTCCAGCGCGTCGCCGCCGGGACGGATGATGCCGTCGGCAACGGTCACCAATCCACCGATCGTCCCGCGGCCCGACAGAGTCGCGCCGCCGCTGACCGTCATGCTGGTCGCGGGGCCTTGGCTGTCACCAAGCAGGCCATCGACGGCAAGGGCCCCTCCGGTGAGAAGCGTGTTGCCGCGCCACTGCGTCGTGGCACTGGTGAAGCGCGTATCGCCCGCGAAGTGGCGGATCGTCCCCAGCCCCCGAAACTCCGATCCGATCGTAAACCCGGTCCCTGTATGATTCAGGACAAGAGTCGTGGCCGCATTGCCGAGCGAGAACGAACCGGCCACGTCGAAAAGACCGACCCCACCCGCCGCCTCGCCGACGTCCGCCCCGATGACTATCCGATCGGTTCCTGCCCGCAACTCGACCGAGCCGGCAGTGAAATTCGCATTCCGCAGGACGATGGTCGAGTTACCGAAACGCTGCCCGGCCAGCAGCCCTCCGCCAAGTGTTACACTGGCGTCGGTCACCAGCAGCATCGAATTTTCCATCTGCAAGCCGGCGTTGGTTCCGCCGGTCAGATTGAATTGGGCGCCATTGCTAATGATCAGACGCCGCCCGGTGTCGAAGCCCAAGCCGCTGTCGGTATTGGCGGTCGAGGTGACGATGGCATTGTCGTCGATGACGAGGTCCTGTCCGCCAACTCCATTGCCTCCGAAGGAGAATGCGCCCGCTGAATTGAGCTGTGTTCCGGCACCGGTGACAAGCATGCTCGCCCCCGTGCCAAAGGACAGGCTGCCGGTGCCGGTCGTCTCGAAACGTCCACCGCTCTGCACGGTCAACGAGGACAGGTTACCGAACTCTGCATTTTCTACCCGCGCGACGCCGCCGTTTTCGAGCAGCATTGCACCGCCCCTGCCGGTGTTGAACAGCACGATGGCGTCAGCCTCGAAGCGCGAACTGGCTCCCGACACCCGGATGCCGCTGTCATTGCTCACGAGAACCGGATCGTTTCTAAATGCCGCCGTGTAGCTCATCACGCCGCCATCGACGATGTCGATGAGGCCGCGGGCATTGGGCGCAGTGACGCTGCCGACGCGGACTCCGCCGGCGCCGACGATGTTCCAGCGCGACCCCTCACCCGAAATGGTCACTGTGCCCGTCGAATCGGTTTCGGGCGCGACCGACGCTCCCATGGTGGTCAGCACTGCGCCGCCAGTTACCAGGACAGTTGCCGTCGATCCGGGATCCGGTGCGACGCGCAGCGCGCTTGTTTCCAGAGTGCCGCCGTCGAGCGTCAGGTTGCCCGCCAGCACCCCGACTTCGCCATTGATGCTGCTTGCACCCGTCAAACGCAGAGTACCGAGATCGGTCTTGTCGAAGCCCGAAGGCCCCGTGAGCGCAGTTTTGATGGTCGCGGCAATATCAGCGCCTGCCGCGGTGCCGTCGCCGACACGAATCGTCGCCCCCCTGACGAACGCAGATACCGGGGTGGTCAATTCGAGCGCACCTCCGGTCAGCGTGTAGCCATTTGTCGCGAATTGCATTCCGCTGGCGATGGTGATCGGTGCAGCGCTGTTGTCGACTGTGACCGTTCCGCCAGTGCCAGCAAAGATCAGCAGCGTCGTCGGATCATAGGCGCCGTTCGCGGCCCCGTCGGCACCCGTCCAATTGGGACCAGTGGCCGTCCATGTGCCGGTGCCGCCATCGACGATATTATTGCCCGTGATGTTCGGACCATCCCAAAAGCTGAAATTGCCCGCCGAAGCTGCGACCAACAGATTGACCTGACGCGCAACCGCAGTCTGTACGGTCAAATCGGTGGCTGCAAAGCCCGCCGGCGTCGCCCCGATGTTCAGACCCTCATTCGTCAATCCGCCGTTGTAATCGATCAACCGGTAAAGCCCGGCGCCAAAGCCGCCGACATTGGTGACGTTCAACGTCCCGTCGAGGGTCAGATTGCCGCTATTGTCGATATTGCCCACTTTGATGAGGTCGCTGCCGACGCTAGGCGTGCCGGGCGCGCCCAACTCAAAGTTGAGAACTGACGCGGCGGTCAGCGAAAGATTCCCGAGGGTCAGCGTGCCCACACCGCGATTGCCCGGCGCAACAATTCCATCCGTCACAGCGACGGACCCATTCAGGGTGCCAGCGCCGCCCAGCGTCGCGCCGCCCTCCAGCGTCAGGTTTCTTGCGGAGACGCGCCCGTCAACGAACAACCGGCCGCCCGTCACATCGATATTGGCTATGCTTCCTGTATGGGCACCGGTCGTTAATATCGTCGTGCCCGCACGATGCAAGACGCGGCCGTTGCCGATAATCGGTGCGCTCACGATCAGGTCGGCCCTGCTGTGGTTGAACACCAGCCGCGAATCGGGGTCGCCGACCGTGATGCTTTGGGCGGTCAGCGTTCCCCCGTCACCCGCCGCCGCGCCATCGGCCCCGCCAATGTTCAGGACGCCGTTCTGCGAGATTTCGATCTGGGCTGCGGACATTTCGATGCCGTGAAGCGTCGCCGATCCCGCTACATTGAAGCTTGAGCCAACCGAAACCGTACTGTTCTCGGCGATCAACGACCCTCCCGGATTGACATCGAAGTCGTTAAAGCCGTTGCCAAGCGGGACCGATAATCTGGCGTTACGCAGCGATGCTGTGCCGTTGAGGCCGATGCTGGTGTAAGAAATGGCGCCGCCGTTTTCGACGAGCAATGTGCCGTCGATAAAAATGCTCCCTATGACGGAGAGCAGTGAGTTCGCACCGCTGATGTTGATTGCGCTGCCGATCCCAACGGAGTTGCCCCCTCTGGAGCCAGTCACTTGGCCACCGTCGAGGATGTTCAACGTCCCCACGCCCGGATTGGCTCCGCTATTCCCCAGCAACAACGCTAGGCCACCGTGATCGATCAGCGAATCGGCACCGGTGACCGTCACGATTCCGGTCGCCCCTTCTCCGATCCCGATCTGTAAAGAATTACCACGGAGCACAGCCCCTGCCGCGACCGTCAGATTGCCTTGTGAATTGGCCTGCGGTGCGACGTAAATCTGGCTGGGCGTCGTCACCAGCGTTCCCGCGCCGGTGATGAGCATTGTGCCCCGACCGTTCACTCCTGTCGACTGCCCCCCGCCAACACCGAAACTTCCTGCTGTCACGGTCGCGCCGCCCTGAACCGTGATCGCGCCAATCCCGTCGGGGCCGACAAGCAGGCTGGGCGTGGTCAAGGTCGCGCGATCGTCGATCACGAAATCGAATATCGGGTTAGCCGCCACGGCCCGGGCATTGATGATGATCCCGCCTTCGGTCGTCCACTGCGTTCCGGCACCGCTGACCAACACCTTGGTGCGCTCGTTGAATATCATCGGCTGAGAACCGATGGTTTCCAGTCGCCCACCGCTGCGCAACATCAGCGAGCCGTCGAAGAAATTGCCGAACTGCGACAGGCTGGAAAGCTGGGCAAGCCCGCCGTTCTCGACAATCAAACTGCCGTCAATGTCGGTTCTAGAGGACAGTATAAGGGCGGAGTTTGCGCCACCGATCGTGATGGTGCCGGTTCGGCCTACTACGTGCCTGTCTCCCGACGTCGAGGTGACGCGCCCGCCGTCGAGAATGCTGAGCGAAGCCGAACCGAGCGGACCATTGTCGCTACCGAGGCTGAGGGCGTTCAGCGATCCGAGGTCGAGCAAAGAACCCGCACCGGTTACCGTGATGTTCGCAGTCGACGTCTCGGATCCAATGTTCGCCCCGACCACGCGCATGACGCCGCCCGCGTCAATCGTCACCCTGCCTTGTGAATTGGGCCGCGTGGCCAGGAAAAGGCGTCCGTTGGTCGCGGTCACGCGCGAGCCGGCTCCCGTTATCAAAAGCGTTCCGTTGCCCGCTGTTCCGTCGAGCGGCCTGCCGCCGACCCCGATGTCGCCGTCCTGCGTCAACGTGCCGCCATCGCGAACGGTCAGGCTGCCGGTGCCGTCGAATCCGACGACCAGGCGGCTCGTCTTGGCATCAACCCCGGCGCCGATGATCGGCGCGTTGGCCGTGGTATCGACGAAGGTGTTGCCCGAGGGGGGTACGACCCCGTCACTCCAGTTGCCGGGATTGTTCCAATCATTATCCACCGCGCCGGTCCAGTCGTTCGCCAACGCTGGCATAGCCATGAAGGCAAAGCTTGCCCCGACGACCAGAGCGATGACTGAGCTGGATTTGAGCAGATTGGTGGTGATCATCGTGATTTCCCCATTTATTTTGACGCACGGATCAAGGGTTTTTTCCCGGCTTTCCGAATAGATTTTCGGCGGCATTCCGGGGCGGCCAAGTGGCGCGTAAACAGTTGTTGCGGGAACCGGGTAACTTGTCGCAACCTGTTGCAAATCGTCGCATCGGGCCTGAGCGCGCTCGACATTCGCCTGTATGTGCGGTTGTGATGGCGTCGCGACGGGACCTTGTGGGACAGTGAAATGAAATCGGTCGGGATAGAGGAAATTTACGACGCGGCATTCGACCGCGATCTGTTTTCCGTGCTCATCGAACGCCTGGTCCACGCATTCGGCGCGCAGGCCGGTTTTATCGGCTGGAGCGATATGGAGCGCGACGCGGGCTTCCATACGCAATTCGGCAACGACCCCGTCTGGTTGCAGCGCTATGTCGAAACCTATGCGCAGCATGATCTGCTGCAACCGATATTGAGAGCGACGCCGGAAGGTGTCTGCGCGCCGGCTTATCCCCACCTGCAAACGGACGAGGTGCGCGACAGCATATTCTACCGCGAATATCTGGCGCCACAGAATATCATCGATAATCTGGCGGTGAACCTGATCAAGCAGTCCAGTTTCGTGGCCCATCTGGCCTTGATCAGAATGGCGCCGGCGGGCCCCTTCACGCCGGACGAATGTGCCGAACTATCGGGGCTGGTCCCGCATCTGCGCCGGGCGATCTATATCCAGAGCCACCTGGTCCATGCCGCCGATCAGCAGGCGACGCGCCTGGCCTTTAGCGGGGTCAGCCGCCACGTCCTGCTGCTGACCGACAAGCATGTCATAGCGGAGATCGATCCGCCGCTCGCTTCGTTGCTGACATTGCGCGTCGGCGACGGTATTGGCGACGGCGCGCTGGGACGGACGATATCGGCGGCCATTGCAAGCGGCGAACCGGTCGCTCTCGAATGGCCCGGCAACGACAGCGCCGCCCCCGCAAATCTTCTGTGCCAGGCAAGGACGCTGGAGCCGAACCGGTTCGGACGCTTTGCAACCGGGCCTGTACCAACGCACGCCGTCCATATCACCGAGCTTGAACAGACGCCGCCGATCGCCTTTGAAGCCATTGCGGACCTCTATCGCCTGACCCCCACGGAATTGCGCGTCTTGCGCGATGCCATCGAACATGGCGATCTTGTCGGCATTGGTGAGCGGGTGGGCATGGCCAGGGCGACGACCCGGACGCATCTCCACCGCATCTATGACAAGACCCGGACCGGCAGCTTTGTCGGCCTGTCGAACCTGGCCCATCGCTTTGCCCGTTTGACTCCGGAATAAACGCCCGGACGGATCGGGCCAGCGTAAACAACAATATGATAAACATCTGTTGGGTAAACAGATGATGGACGCATGGTGTGGCCGCAGCAAATAAACCCCTGAGCAGTTCGATAGAGGCGCGGCTGCACAGGGGTATCATTCGCAAATGGGGCATGAATCCGCTTGGTCGCCATCGTCCCGAACCGTCCCCCCGTCGCACAGCGTGGCGCGTCCGCTGGACCGGCTGGACGGTTGGAAATCCGTCGCCGCCTATCTTGGAAGGGACCGGACAACCGTTATTCGCTGGGCCCGCGAACGGGCGTTGCCCGTGTATCGCCTGCCGGGGGGCAAGACCGCGACGGTTTATGCGCTGAGGTCCGAACTCGACCGCTGGGCGGGTGCGCCGGAGGTTGAAAAGGGATCGGACACCGCAGATCCCGGCCCATTGCCGCCTGTTCCATCCCCGAGATGGCCGAGCCCACAGTGGCGCCGATGGACAATCGGTACAGCGGCTATCATTCTCACTGTCGGGGCATCGGTCACGATCGCCTTCCAGCCATCGGCTCCGGCCACCTCTGCCAAGGGAGTGGCGGCTTCCTTGATATTGCCCACAAACCCCGAAATCGCGGCCAATTTTCTAACGGCACGGGATCTTGTGGTGGACCGGGAGGCAGCGGGTCTCGAGCGCGCAATCGCCTTGCTCGAACAGATCATACGCGACGACCCGCTTTATGCACCAGGGCACGCCAGCCTGGCCGAAGCCCTGCTTCTCTCGCGCGAATTTGGTATGCGCAGCAACCGTGACGCCTTTCCGCGCGCACGGCTCGCTGCGCGCACGGCCAATCGGCTCGCGCCAGATGATGCAACCGGACATCGTCTGCTGGGCTTTATCGCCTATTGGGCCGATCACGATTTCCCGGAGGCCGATGCAAAGTTCCGCCACGCCATATCGCTTGATAGCAACGATCCGCTGATCCATTTTTGGTACGGCAATATATTGTCCGACCATGGTGATCATAAGGCTGCTCTGGAACAGCTCAACCGCGCCCGTCTGATGGAACCCGGATCGGTTGCCATTCGAACAGATCTTGCTTGGGCGCATTGGGCCGCGGGCCATGATGCCTTAGCCATCTCACAACTGACCGACATCGCCAATCGGCACCCCAATTTTGCGGTCGCACAGGATTGCCTTGCGATCATTGCATTCGTTCAAGGCGATTATGCAGGCTATGCCAAGCATTCCGCCCGTTTTGCCGAGCTCAAGCAAGACCCATTTTTGATCGAACGCGCGCAAGCCGTGACCATGGCAATCCGCGCCGGCAAGCCTGCTCTAAAAAAGGAAATGATGCGCCAAGCGCTAGATGATGCGTCGCAGGACGACAGTCGGACATATGTATGGCCAACGATGATTGCATCGACAGAGCGCAGCCGTTCGCAAGTTCTTTCAATATTGAATCTAGCAGAAAATAGGCGAGAACAATGGGGTGAAGCCGGATTATTAGCGCGCATTCAAATTGTTTGGCAATCGGATCCGGAGATAATTTCACTTATCGAACGACGTCGTCCAAGAAAATTTAATAATTTTGCCAAAAATTAACCAAAATAGTTTTTTAATTTAACGATTACTTTACCTTATCTTAACAACTGATCTAGCCCCTCTTCAAACCTCATTCCGGCCCATCCGGCGGAAAGGGGAGGAGGCTGTCGATCTAAGCTTGCTAATGGAACGACCGCTTTGAGGCTCTAACCCGTAGTGGCCGAACGGCATGAATCAGGCGCAAAGCCGTCATGGCTCGAGCGTACCGCCGATGCATCGTCTTATGGAACTTATGGAATGAACCGGCACTCTTGAATCTGCATCGTGCTATTACGGACAACCGAAACGTAGGGCTTCTCGACATCGCCGCGAACACCCCCAAACTGCGCCAAAAAACTAGAAAAGCTCACTTATGATATTGAAAACAAATATTATAATTTCGCGACTTCCGCGGTTCCAGCCCAATCAAATCAATTTAACTACTTGATTTAATTGACTTTTTTAAAAATGGTGGGCCCGGCAGGACTCGAACCCGCAACCTAGCCGTTATGAGCGGCCAGCTCTAACCGTTGAGCTACAGGCCCCCCGTTTCGACACCCGGTGGGGTGTGTGGGCGATAGCGGAGCCCGGCGGCGATTGGCAAGCGGGTTTGGGGCCGGGTCAGCCGGCGGGCGCTTTCCGTTCGGCCATCGCCAGGATGCCCACGGCGTCGGTCGCCTCGATCCCACGCAGCGCGAGGTGATCGAGCACCGCGCCCCACCAGCGATAAAAAAGGTCGAGATCGGCGTCGCTGCGGACATAAGGCGTGTTTCCGGGTTGCAGCGACGGCGAATGAAAGGAGAAATTGAGCACCGGCAGCCGCTGTTCCAGTGCGATGTCGATCGCGCGGCACGCGCGATCGGCGGGAATGCCCTCGGGCGTCAGCGCGATTCGTTCGACGAGCCCGAGCCGCGCGAGCGCTGCCCGCGCATGCCTGCCGTTTCGCGCGATGCGGTGATAGAGGCCCTGCCCCCTCGCCCCCAGAAAACCGCCGAACATGGTCGTCACCGGCACCTCGAGCACCGCGCCGTGCGCGGTCGGCACCCACCATGGCTTGAGCGGCGCGGCGCGATAGTCGGGGCCGTGCCCGCCGCGATAATCGAAACCCGCGCGCACCGACGTGTCGCAGCGAAAACCGAGTTCGGCGAGCATCGTGGCCGTCTCGGACCCCAGGCCATAGCGCCCGGCTCGATAGACGGTGGGCGCAATCCCGAACCGGTCACGGATGGCGTCGCGCAGCGCCGCCATCTTGGCGCGTTGCAGCGCGGGGGGCAGGTTGCCGGTATAGCTGTTGCGCTCGTTCACCGGCTCGTCGTGCGGCGGTGTCACCCAGGGGTGGAGCTGCGCACCGATCTCGCAATGTCCCTGCGCCAGCGCGTCGCCCAATATGGCGACCGCGCGATCGTCCGCCACGATCGGCCAGTCGACCAGATAGATGGGCTTCACCCCCGCCTGCTCGAAATAACGCTGGCAATCGGCGAGCGCCGGGACCGAATCGAGCCGATATCCGGTACGCGCGAACGGCGCCGACCAGTCGAAATCCTCCTCGGTGTCGCAGGTCACCCAGAAACGCGGCCGCTCGCCGTCGCCGAGGCCGACGAGGTCCGCAGCCGCCGGATATGCCTGGAAACTGCCCGCGGGCTGCACCTTTTCCCCTTCCGCCCCCAGCCCGTTCACGCGGGCTATTCGCCCTGCTGAACGCCGAGCTCGGTGCTTGGGTTGGCCGAGGGCAGATGCAAGGTCAAGGCGTTATGCCCAATATCGAGGCGTCCCCCCGCCCCGCGCGCGAGGCTGTCGACCAGACGCAGCGAAAAGCCAAGGCTCAGGATCGCCGCGCCCGGCGCCTCGCCTTCGGGGCTGAAACCGGGGTCGAGCAGATCGGCGGCGGTCGCGAAACGAATCGCGAGCGGCCGGACCACGCGCAGTTGCAGCATGTCGTCCTGCGCCGATTCGGTCACAAGCTGCCCGACGAGCACCGATCCGGGCTCCGAAATATCGACAAGCGCAGTCAGCAGTCGCCCGATCATGCGCCGCGAATTGGCGTCGCCGACCTGCGCGAGGAAAGGTCCGCCGACCCGTGAGATGCTGAGGTCGACCCGCTGGTCGGCGAGGATTGCGCCCAAATCCATCTCGACCTGCGCTATCACGGTCCCCAGGTCCGCGGTCTCGCCCGCCAGCGACGGGGTTGACGGCCCGGGGGCGCGGGTCGCGGTGTCGAGGTCTTCGATGATCGCCTGGATCGCGGCCGCGTCGGCGACGATCGCTTCCGCCATCGCGCGATAGGAAGCGCTGACCGGCCCGAACATCTGGCCCGAGATGATCTGGGCGAAACCCGAAATCGCGTTGAGCGGGCTGCGCAGCTCGTGAATCAACTGGCGGATCGAATCACCCGATTCCTCCACCGCCGGGCGCCCATAAGGCATTTCACTCGGCTGCGGTCGGCGCGCACTGCCGCGATAGCCGCGAAACTGCCCGGTTGCCGAATCGAACCATGGCACCGCCGAAAAACGCCATTCGCCGGCGTCGGCCGCCGCGCCTTCGAGTATCATGCGCGCGTTGACGATCTCCGCGCGCTGGCGAAACGCGCCCGCGGCCGCCCCGTCGGCGCCCGGCTCGCCGCCAAAAGCGGATTCGGCGATCGACAGGCCGATCGCCGCGCCGCGCGTGATGCCGTCGACCCAGCGAATCAGCCCGTCCGGCCCCGCCTCGAACATGAAGCCGGTGCGGGCCTTGCGCACCGCGGGTTGTGCCCGCGCCGACTGGAAACGGTCGATACGCCGGACGAGTTCGCTGATCTGGCTCGGCGCGCTATCCGCTGCCACCGGCGACTCGTCGGCCGGCGCTTCGCTCGCTGCCGACGCCGCGGCGGGTTGCGGCAGCGCGACCGATCCCGCGCCCAGGCTTTCGAGCGCGCGCCGGACATTGTCGGGCAGGTCGTCGCGCCCGGCGAGAATCGAGCGCGCGGTCGCGGCGGTGGCGGGAAGGAGCGCGAGCCAGTCGGCCTCCGCCAACCGCGCGCGCCGGAGCATCGCCGCCGACACCGCGGGCACGTCATTGGCATAAAAAGCGACGAGCGGCGCGAATCGACCGTGGCGCGCGATCGCCGCGGCGCAGTCGCGGCGTATCTTTTCGGGAACCTGGGGCCGCAAAACGGCGAGCGCGTGAAGCGCGCGCCGGATATCGCCATCGGATAGTTGATTGCCGCGCTGCGCGAGAATATCGGAGATCTGGCGCCACGCCGCGATGCGCGCGCGCGGATCGCCAGGTGCCTGGCGCAAGATGGTCGCGATCATCGAGTCATCGGTCACGCGAAGCCGGCCCCACAGCTGTTCGTTGGTTAGCGTAAGCTTAGCGGCTAGCGTGAATCATCCGGTCATGAAAGTGCCTTAACCATCCACGTCACATTGTGGGACAATTGCAATCGGCTGAAATAATATTATGGTCATGGCAGTTTTAGAAAGCGGATGTTTCAACGATGGCAAGCCAGAAATTCGATCAGATCGACTTGCAGATACTCGCCGAGCTGCAGCAAAACGGGCGGATGACCAATGTCGAGCTGGCGCAGATGGTCGGGCTGACCGCGCCGCCCTGCCTGCGCCGGGTGCGGGCGCTCGAGGAGTCGGGCGTCATCCGATCCTATCACGCCGACCTCGACGCCGCGAAGCTCGGATATGGCATCACCGTCTTCGCGATGGTGAGCCTGCGTAGCCAGGCCGAATCCGACCTCAAATCCTTTGAGGATTATGTCGGCCAACTGCCCGAAGTGCGCGAATGCTATATGCTGAATGGCGAGATCGACTTCCTGCTCAAGGTCGTCGCGCGCGACCTGCAAAGCTTTCAATCCTTCCTGACCGCGCACCTCACCTCGGCGCCTAATGTCACCAGCGTGAAAACCTCGCTGACGATCCGCACCGCCAAGCAGCTTTCGGGTATTCCCGTCGAATCCTGACCGCGACTCGCGTCGGCATCAAAAAAGGGGGCGCCTTCCCATGGGAAGGCGCCCCCTTTTTTTAGATTCGCGCGGTCAGTTGGCGGGAGCCGGAGCCGGCGCAGCAGCGGCCGGAGCCGCGGGGGCCGCCTTGGTCTGGACATGGACGGCCCACAGCTTGGCAAGGCGCGCACGATTGCCCTGCACCTTCGCAAAGCTCGCGGCGGCGGCGTCCGACTGGCCGATCATCGCCTGCGCGACACCGAGGCGATATTGCGCGACCGGATCGGTCGCCGCGAGCGCCTCATAGATCGGGATCGCCTTCGCGATCTCACCGATACCGACCAGCGCGTCGGCGGTGCCGCGCGCGGCCTTGGCATTGGCGGTCAATCCCGGCTTGCCCGCGTCGGCGATCAGACCCGCATGATCGGCCTTCGCGCGCTCGGTCTGCGAGGCGAGAAGCGGGCCGAAACGCTCATCGGTCTTCGGGAAGACGTTCTTGGCGACGCCTTCGTTGATCAACGCGACGACCTCGCCCGGATAACCGGCTTCGGTCGCCAGCGCCGCATATTCCAGATATTCGCCGCGATTGGTCATCGCGCCGGTGGCGCGCATCAGGCGCAGGATGTCGAGATTCAGATCCTTGTCGCCGCCAACCTGCTGCAACAGGATATAGAGCGTGTTGCGCCAAATCTCCGGCTGCGGATAGTCGCGCACGCGCAGCGTCAGGATATCGAGCAAATCGTCGGTCCGATTCGCGGCCTGAAGCGCCTTGGCGGGGCGGACGAATAAATCTTCGGGCGCGGGCCGTCCCGCGGCATGCGCCGCTGCGATCCCCGCCTTCGCGATGGCGATTCCCTGATCGACCTGACCGGCGTTCAAATAGCTGTCCATGAGCAGGGTTGCCAGCGACTCTTCGGTCGACCCGGCGGCCTTGGCCGCCTCGAAACGCTGGATCGCCTTCGGATAATCCTTTTTGATATAGGCGAAGCGGCCCGAATAGAAATTATAGAGTCCGGCATCGGACGCCGGGACGAACCCCGAATCGAGCGCCATGTCGAGGCCCTGCGCCTGCAACGCCTCATTCTTGGTCATCACGCCGAGTTGCAGCGTGTAGAAGCCCAGGAAATATTTGTCGTCATTGCTGCTCGCGACGCCCTGCGCTTCGGTCACGGCGGCCTGGAGCGCGGCCGCATCCTTCTTCTTGGTGGCCTCTTCCATCTTTTTGGCGGCAGGAATGAAGGCCTTGCTCGGGCTGATCGACGGCCCCTTCGCCGCCTCTTCCTTCTTCGGCTTTTCCTTCGCCGCGACGGGGGCGGAGATCGCCATCATCGAGCAGCCAAGAATAGCCGCCATGGCCGTTGCGGACATTGGGCGGAAACGGGTGAACATCAAAATCTCTCCTCAGAAACGGCCGCCTTGCCTTTAGGCAAGCGGGGGCCAGCCGCGATTCCAAACGCGGCTAGACCCGTAGCGTTGCCAAGGCAAGACGGCCGGGATCGATATTTCCATTGGCGGCGGGCGGCTGAACGCCGATTGAACCTGGGCCGCAGAGCGGTCAGGCGATGCGTTCGATCGCCACGTTGATATCGCGCAGGACAGCGGGGTCGCCGGGCACACCGTCCATCGCCGCTTCGGCAAGCTGGATCAACGGGATGATGCCAAAGGTCGCAGCCAGGCTTTTCAGCCGTTCGGCCGCGACGCGCCAGTTCGCGTCACAGCGGGCGCGGCGCATCAGGTCGGCAAGCTCGCGCGCGCCTGCGGCAAAGCTCATGCGCAATTCGCGCGCCGCGGCCGGATCGTCACCGACCGCCGCGCTGATATAACGATCGAGGGGCCCGCTATCGAACGACATTCCACAGCCTTGGCATATCGTGGTTAAGTTTCCGTTCCATGGACGGCATTTGATGCTAAGATGGCGGGATGGCAGGGGAAAAAAAGATCGTCGGATTGTGGCGGGATTCCGCGGCAAAGCCGGAATCGAACGGTGCGGATGACGCTGCTCCGGCAGAGGTCGCGGCGCCCGAATCCGCGCCTCGGGCCGAAACCGCGGCGCCGGTGGAGCGGGATTGGCTCGATATGTCGGCGCTCGCCGAATCTGAAGATCATGACATTTCCAATGCGGCGGAAATCTCCGCATCGCCCTTCCGCGACCGGATCGCCCCCACGCTGCTGATCCTCCTCGGCCTCGGCTGGACGCTGTTCGCGCTCGCCGCCGCGACCGATGGTTTCGCGCGCGCGCCCGCGCTCGCCGACTGGCCCGCCCTCGTCGCGACGGTCGCGATGCCGCTGACTCTGCTCGCGGTGCTGTGGATGGCGCTGCTGCGTTCGGGCCGATCCGAACAGGCGCGGTTCGCGCGCGCCGCGAACGCGCTCCGTATCGAGAATGACTCGCTCAACGACTCGATGCGCGCGCTCGCCGCGCACCTTGCCGACGCGCAGCGGCAACTTGCCGAACAGGCGCGCAGCGTGCAGCAGCTCGGGCTCGATACGGTGACCCGGCTCAACGAAAGCAGCGACCGGCTCGCGACCAATGCGTCGGTGATCGCCAATGCGCACGACCAGCTCGCGCGGTCGGGCGATGTCGCGACGCAGCGCATGGACGGCCTGCTTGCCGGGCTGCCCCGGATCGACGATGTCGCGCAGCGCCTCGCGGTCAATTTCCGCGAGGCGGGACTCGTCGCGCACCAGCAAGGCGCCAATCTCGAAGCCAGGCTCGCCGCGCTGTCCGAGGAAGCGGTCAAGGCCAGGGAGGCCGGCGAAGCATCGGCCGCGAGCTTGCACGAAGCGATCGGCGCCCTCCAGCAACAGGCGCATGAGGCCGAAGCGGGGCTGGTCGCGGCATCGACCCACGTCACCGAAGCGCATGACGTCGCCTTCGCCCGCATGACCCAGGCAGCCGCGACCGCACGCGACGATCTGCAATCGACGATCGCCACGGTGACCGCGCGGATGGACGGGAGCTGGCGCCAGTTTCGCGACGGCGTCGATACCGCCGCGACCCAGCTCGACGCGCGGCTCGCCGCCGCGACCGATGCCGGCAACGCGATCGGGACTCAGCTCGCCGCGCATGGCGACGCGAGCGAAGCGCTGGCGACGCGAATCAAGGCGCATGTCACCGACGTCGGCGACCAGCTCGAACTGCTCGACGTCAGCGTTTCGGCGAGCACCGGCGTGATCGGCCGCGCGATCGACGATACCAAGGGCCAACTCTCCGCCTTCATGGCGGAAGTGCAGACCGGCAACGGCTCGGCACACCAGCTTATCACCCAGGCCGAATCGTTGCTCCTCGCGCTCGACGCGGTGACGCGCGAACTCGACGAGACGCTGCCGCGCGCGCTCGATCGCATGGCCTCGCACGGCAAGACGACGCAAACGACGCTCGCCCAGCTCAAACCCATGCTCGAAGCGTCGGAACTGGTCGCGCAGTCGGCGCTGTCGCACGTCAGCGCAACCAAATCGACGCTCCAGGCGAGCGAGGACAAGATGGCTGCGCATGCCGAGAGCCAGCAGGCGCTCGCCGATCGCGTCAACGCATCGCTCGCCGAGGCCGACGCCGCGCTGGCGCGGCTACGCAGCGGCGCCGACGACTTCGCCGAACAGGGCGGCGCACGGATGATCGCGACGCTGGGCGAAGTGCGCAAGACCGCCGACGCCGCGGCCGAGGAAGCGCGCCAGACGCTCGACAAGCTGGTTTCCGGCGCCCGCGAAGCGATGCAGGCGACCGCGACCGAGGCAATCGATGCCGCCTTCAAGACGGAGATCATGGCGCAGCTCACCGCGATCGAGGAAGCGTCGCAGCGCGCGGTCGAGGCCGCGAACGGCGCTGCCGACCGATTGATGCGCCAGCTCATCACGATCATGGACACCAGCGCCAGCGTCGAGCAGCGCGCGCTGGAGGCCGAGCAGGCGATCGCCGCATCGGACCGCGATTCGCTCGCGAAGCAGGTCGGCGTCCTCACCGAAGCGCTGAAATCGACCGCGATCGACATGACCAAAATCTTGTCGAGCGAAGTCAGCGACACCGCCTGGGACGCCTATCTGAAGGGCGACCGCGGTGTCTTTTCGCGCCGCGCGGTCAAGCTGCTCGAAAATAGCGAGGCCAAGGAAATCCTGCGCCTCTACCAGAATGACGACGGATTCCACGCGTCGGTGAACCAGTTCATCCACGATTTCGAGGCAATGCTGCGCCTGCTGATCGGCGCGCGCGACGGGTCGGCGATCAGCGTCACCCTGCTGTCGTCGGATATCGGCAAGCTCTATGTCGCGCTGGCGCAGGCGATCGACCGGCTGCGGAACTGACCGGGTTTCGGCAAGGAAGGCTGTCGGCCGGTTGCTGACGACTCTCTATCGAGCCCCGTCTTCGTATTTTTTCGCGGCAGCAGGATCGGCTGTGTAACCGTTCGACGTGCGAACCAAATCCTCGGTCAGCGGGATGCCGCCGTTTGGCGTGATCGGAAGCGAAGTCGTTTCCGGCCAAGCATCTTTGATAACGGGCATCAGAGACTCTTGGAATTGGCGTGATCGAACCGGGTCTTCTCCGAGTGAGAATGAAATCCAAACTCGCCCAAGGCGATCTTGGAAATCCATCGCAGAAGCGATCGGCTCCTCGTCATTCTTTCCGCGCCACACAGTCGCGTTGAAGGTTTGGGGAGAGACTTCCGACATTATCTTTAGTTCGGAATCTGTCGCGGCATCGACGTGGAAACCGTAAGCCACGGCTTTCTTGGTCAGGAGTGCAAGGAAATGGCTCTTGTCGGAAGCTGTGGGTAAAGGAATTTCATAGGCTGCAACTGTCTGCGCTGATTTTGGCTGCTCTACGGCACCGCAACTGGCGCATAAGAGAAGCAAGATTGAGGCGACGCGCTGCATGACGTCAGGATTGGCCCTCTGGTGCATTAAGTCAACTTCCGCTCCCCACCCCAAAGTCGACATTCTTCCGAAGAAGGCCGCCCGGATCAGGCCCGTCCGCTCAGCACGTCGGGGTCGGCCCAGCCCTGCGCATAGCCGATGTAAAAGATGACGAACCCGATCGTCGCGACGATCGTCATCTGCACCAGGATGCGCCGCGGGCGAAAGCGTGCGGGCGCGCCCGGTTCCTGCCCTTTCACCAGCGGCACGCCATCGTCTTCGGTCCGGCGGCCGTGAAACGGCAGCACGAAGAAAGCGCTGAACGCCCAGAAGAGCGTGTAGATCGCCAGGGCGGAGGTCCATTTCATCGCTCAGATATCCACGATCAGCACGTCGGTGATCGGCTTCTTGCCGGTCCAGTCGGTCGCGACGCGGCGGACGCCGAGGCGGATCGCTTCCTTCAGCGCATCGCGGCCGCGCGCCTTTCCGGTCGCGGCCTGCTCGGCCGCTTCGTTCATCTCTTCGAGGAAGGTCTCGCGATCATCCTCGACCGGGACGCCGCGATATTGGACGCTGCTGCCCTGGAACTTGCCGCCCGACAGCACCACTGCCACCGAAATCTGCCCGTTCAGCGCCAGCTTGCGCCGCTCGTTGATCGTCTCGCCATCGGCGGGAAGGATCACGTCGCCATCGAGGAGGAGCCGCCCCGAGCGCACGCGCTCGACGATCCGCGCCGGCCCCGGTGCAAGGCGGACGAGGTCGCCATTTTCCTGCACCAGCGCATCGGGAACGCCCTTTTCGAGCGCGAAGCGCGCCTGTTCGTGCATGTGGCGGATCTCGCCATGGACCGGCACGAGCAGCTTTGGCCGCAGCCAGCCGTAAAGCGCGGCCAGTTCGGGCTGCCCCGGATGGCCGCTGACGTGGATATGCGCCTGCTTTTCGGTCACGGTCAGCACGTCCTTGGCGGCGAGCTGGTTCATGATCCGCCCGATCGCGACCTCGTTGCCGGGAATCTGCTTCGAGGAAAAGACGACGGTATCGCCCGCCTGCAGCTTGATCTGATGCCCATCGGCGGCCATGCGCGCCAGCGCCGCGCGCGGCTCGCCCTGCCCGCCGGTCGCGACGACCATCAGCTTGTCGCGCGGCAGTCGCATCGCCTCGTCGAAATCGACCGTCGGCGGGAAATCCCTGAGATAGCCGACCGACCGCGCGACGCCGAGAATGCGGTCGAGCGAGCGCCCGGCGACGCACAAGGTGCGCCCCGTCGCCTTGGCGACCGCGCCGAGAGTCGCAAGCCGCGCGGCATTGGAGGCAAAGGTGGTAACGACCACCCTGCCCTTCGCCGCGCCGACTGCCTGCATCAATCCGTCGCGGACGCTGCCTTCGCTTCCCGACGCCTCGGTGTTGAACGCATTGGTCGAATCGCAGACGAGCATGTCGACGCCCTCGTCGCCGATCGCGGTCAGCGCCGCCGCGGTCGCGGGCGTCCCCAGGATCGGTTCCTCGTCGAGCTTCCAGTCCCCGGTATGGAACACCCGGCCATAGGGCGTGTCGATCACCGCCGCGCTCATTTCGAGGATCGAGTGGGCAAGCGGGACCAGGCGGATATCGAAGGGGCCGATCCGCAGGCGGGCGTCGATATCGACGACCTTGACCTCGACTTCCTTTTCCAGCCCCTCTTCGGCAAGCTTGTTCGCGATCAGCCCCGCGGTGAAGCGATTGGCATAGAGCGGCACGCCGAGGTCGGCGGCCAGATAGGGGAGCGCGCCGATATGATCCTCGTGCCCGTGGGTCAGCACGATGCCGAGCAGATCCTTTTTGCGATCCTCGATGAATTCGAGGTCGGGCATCACGATGTCGATGCCCGGATAATCCTGACTGCCGAAGGTCACACCGAGGTCGAGCATGATCCATTTGCCGTCGCAGCCATAGAGATTGGCGTTCATGCCAATCTCGCCCGATCCGCCGAGCGCGAGGAAAAGCAGCTCCTTGCCGGGAGTTGTCATGCGCTCATATTCCTTTGGTTAAAGAGGTGCATCAGCCCGTTCAGCGTCAGGTCGGGCTCGATACGGTCGAACAGATGGGCCTGTTCCTGAAACAGGGTCGCGAGGCCGCCCGTCGCGATGACGGTCAACGGCTTGCCGATCTCGGCCTTCATGCGCGCGATCAGCCCTTCCATCATCGATACATAGCCCCAATAGACGCCGATCAGCATCTGGCTTTCGGTGGTGCGGCCGATGACGCTGGCGGTCGGCGGCGCCTCGATCGCGATGCGCGGCAGCTTGGCGGCGGCGGCGACCAGCGCTTCGAGCGACAGATTGACCCCCGGCGCGATGATCCCGCCCAGATAGGCGCCATCGACCCCGATATGGTCGAGCGTCGTCGCGGTGCCGAAACTGATGACGAGCTTGTCCTTGCCGGGCTCGACCGCCTGCGCCGAAATCGCGTTGACCGCACGGTCGGCGCCGACCGACCGCGGTTCATCGACCTTCAGCGCAATGCCCCAGCTCACCGGATCGCGCCCGGCGACCAGCGCATCGACCCCGAAATATTTGTGGGCCAGCAATTGCAGATTATGCAGCGCGCGCGGGACGACGGTCGAGATGATGATGGCGTCGATCTCGGCGCGGTCATGGCCCTCGATGCGCATCAACTGGTCGAGCCAGACCATATATTCGTCGGCAGTGCGCCGGTCATCGGTCGCGATGCGCCAGCGCGCAAGCAACTCGGTTCCGCGGAAGAGCGCGAATTTGGCGTTGGTGTTGCCGACATCGATCGCGAGCAGCACAGGCTATGTCCCTTCCTGGAGTGGGCGTCGCAGTTCGACGTCGCCCGCGTGGATCAGCATGATCTCCCCATCAACGCGGCGCAAGCGTAGCGCGCCATCGGGGGCAAGTCCGTCGAAACGCCCGTCGATGCCTTGCTCCGACACGCGAAGCGGCGTGCCGACGGGATGGCCGAGCGGCAACCACGCGCGCACGATGCGCTCGACCCCTTCCTGCCGCCAGGTCCAAAGCGCATCGACGACCGCGATCGCCAGTGCCTCGGCGAAGCGGTCGCGATCGATCGCGACACCGGCGTCGGCGAAGGCGAAGGTCGCGCGATCGGCCAATTCGGGCGCGGAGACGAGATTGACCCCGATCCCGATCACCACCGCATTGCCGCTGCGTTCGAGCAGGATGCCCGAACATTTCGCGCCCTCGACGAGCAGGTCGTTCGGCCATTTGAGCTGCACCGGAAGCGACGGCGCAAAAATCGCCACCACCTTTGCCAGTGCGACCCCGACGACCAGCGCCAGCGTCGCAGGCGATGGGTCGCCGGCGGTCAACCGGACAACGGTCGAGCCCATGAAATTGCCCTGCCCGTCACCCCACGCGCGGCCGAGCCGCCCGCGCCCGGCGGTCTGGCGATCGGCGACGAGCCAATGCCCTTCGCCGATATGCTCGCCGCCTGCCAGCCGCGCCAGCAGGTCGGCGTTGGTCGAACCTGTCTGCGCGATCCGCTCGATCGGCGGGATCAGAACAGCACCGAGGCGGCGCTCGCCGCGGTCGCCGCCAGCATCGGGATGAAGAGATAGCCGATCACCGACAGCCACAGCGCGCTGACGCCGATCACTGCGCCCTCGACCCGCGATCCGCCCCTCTGGATCACCGTCTCGGGCTCATCATCGAAGTACATCGTCTTGATGATTGCGATATAATAAAAGGCGCCGATCACCGACACGACCACCCCGGCGACCGCCAGCGGCACGAGGCCCGCGTTCACCGCGGCCTCGAACACCAGATATTTCGGCCAGAAGCCGAAAAGCGGCGGGATCGCGGCGAGGCTGAACAGGAACACCGCCATCGCCGCGGCAAGCCCCGGCTGGCGTTTCGACAGGCCCGCATAGGCGGGAATACTCTCGACCATCTGTCCGTCGGCGTCGCGAAGCTGCATCACGAACAGGAAGGCGCCGATCGTCGTGACGACATAGACGAGCAGATAGGTCAGCACCGCCTCGACCCCCTGCTGCGTTCCCGCGGCAAGACCGATCAGCATGAAGCCGACATTGTTGATCGACGAATAGGCGAGCAGGCGCTTGATATTCTTCTGCCCGATCGCACCGACCGCGCCGAGGATGATCGAGGCGAGCGACAGGAAGATGATGATCTGCTGCCACGCCGCGAGCGCCGGACCCGCCGGGCCCATCGCGTCGATCAGGACGCGCACGAGCAGCGTCATCGCCGCGACCTTGGGGGCGCTGGCAAAGAAGGTCGTCACCGGGGTCGGCGCGCCTTCATAGACGTCGGGGGTCCACATGTGGAACGGCACGGCGCTGATCTTGAACGCCAGCCCCGCGATCACGAAGACGATGCCAAACAGCAGGCCGATATTGACGCCGCCCGCCATCGCGGCGGCGACCCCGGCGAAATCGGTGGTGCCCGAAAAGCCATAGAGCAGCGAGATGCCGAACAGCAATATGCCCGAGGCGAGCGCGCCGAGGACGAAATATTTGAGCCCCGCCTCGCTCGACCGATCGTCGCCGCGCATGAAGCTGGCGAGCACATAGGAGGCCAGGCTGTTGAGTTCGAGCCCGACATAAAGCGTCATCAGGTCGCGCGACGAGGCCATGATGCCCATGCCGAGCGCGGCAAAGACGATCAGCGCCGAATATTCGGCGCGCATCGCATCGCCGAAATAGCGCGGCGCGATCGCGATACAGACGAAGCTTGCGGCATAGATGAGCAGCTTTGCAAAACCGCCGAAGCCATCGACCGCGAGCGTCCCCGAAAAGACTGACGCCTCGGTGCCGAACAGCGCCACCACCGCCGCCGCCGCCGCCGCCAGCGTCAGCAGCGCCGCGAGCTGATAGAGGCCAACCTGGCGGTCGCCGGCAAAGGCGCCGAGCATCAGCGTGATCAGCCCGCCGATCGTCAGGATCAGTTCGGGCCAGATAAGGGCGAGATCGGCGGTCATTGGACGCCTCCCGCATGATGCGCTTCGCCGAGCGCGGCCGCCTTGGCCTTGCCGACGGCGACATGCGCGTCACCCGCGGGCTTTGCCGGGGCGAGCCGCGCGACCACCGCCGTCACGTCGCCGCGCATCGGCGCGAGGAAGCTTTCGGGATAGACGCCCATCCATAATGTCACCGCAGCCAGCGGCACGAAGATCGCCCATTCGCGGGGGCTGATGTCGGGCATGGCCTTCACATCGTCCTTGGTCAGTTCGCCGAACACGACGCGGCGATAGAGATAGAGCATGTACGCGGCCCCGAGGATGATACCGGTGGTGCAGGCAAAGGCGGCCCAGCTCGACGCTTCATAGATGCCGGCAAGGCTCAGGAATTCGCCGACGAAGCCGCTGGTGCCCGGCAGGCCGATCGACGCCATGGTGAACAGCATGAAGAACAGCGCATAGGCCGGCATATTCACCGCAAGCCCGCCGTAGCGGTTGATCTCGCGCGTGTGCAGCCGGTCATAGATCACCCCGACGCAGAAGAAGAGCGCGGCCGACACGACGCCATGGCTGAGCATGACGATCAGCGCGCCCTCGATCCCCTGCTGGTTGAAGGCATAGAGGCCGGCGGTGACGATCGCCATGTGCGCGACCGACGAATAAGCGATCAGCTTCTTCATGTCGCTCTGCACCAGCGCAACGAGGCTGGTATAGATCACCGCGATCATCGACAGCGCGAAGACGACCCACATGAACTGGGCCGAGGCATCGGGGAACATCGGCATCATGAAGCGCAGGAAGCCGTACGACCCCATCTTCAGCAGCACGCCCGCCAGGATCATCGACCCCGCCGTGGGTGCCTGGACGTGCGCGTCGGGAAGCCAGGTGTGGACCGGCCACATCGGCATCTTGACCGCCATGCTCGCGAAGAAGGCGAGCCACAGCCAGGTCTGCATTTCGGGTGGGAAGTCATAGTTCAGCAGGACCGGAATCTCGGTCGTCCCCGCTTCGCGGATCATCGCGATCATCGCGACGAGCATCAGCACCGACCCGAGCAGCGTATAGAGGAAGAATTTGAACGCCGCATAGATGCGGTTCTGCCCGCCCCAGATGCCGATGATCAGATACATCGGGATCAGCACGCCCTCGAAGAAGATGTAGAAGAGCAGCAGATCCTGCGCCGCGAAGACGCCGATCATGATGACTTCCATGACCAGGAACATCGCCATGTAGAGGCCGACACGCTCCTTGATCGATTCCCAGCTCGCGAGGATGCACAGCGGCATCAGGAAGGTGCTGAGCACGATCAGCATCATTGCGACGCCATCGACGCCCAGCGCCCACTGAAAACGCCCGAACAGGTCGGCGCGCTCGACGAACTGCCATTGCGCGCCGCCGATGTCGAAATTCGCCCACAGCGCGATGCCTAGCGCGAAGTCGATCAGCGTCGCGGCGAGCGCGATCGCGCGTGCGGGCCTGGCCTCGACGAACAGGCAAAGAATGGCGGCGATCGCGGGGACCGCCAGCATCAGCGACAGGATGGGAAGCCCGCTCACAGGAATTTCACCATCGCCCAGCTGGCGAGGCCGACAAGACCGAGCAGCATCACGAACGCATATCCATAAACATAACCCGATTGCAGCCGGACCGCGAGCCGCGTGCCCCCCTGGATGAGCGCCGCGGCGCCATCGGGACCAAAGCGGTCGATGGTGCCTTCGTCCCCGCGCTTCCAGAAGAAGCGGCCGATCGCGAAGGCGGGCTTCACGAACAGGACGTCATAGAGCTCGTCGAAATACCATTTATTGTACAGGAATTGGTAGAGCAGCCTGAACTGCGCCACGAATTTCGCCGGCAGGCTGGTGTCGCGGATATAATTGTTCCACGCGATCAACAGGCCGATCGCCATCGCGGTGAAGGGCATCCACTTGATGATCGTCGGCACCTGATGGGCGGCGTGCATCAGATGTTCGTCGAACGCGAGGCTGCCCTTCCAGAAGGCGAGTCCGCCCTCGGGATCGATGAACGCATGGTGGAAAGCGTACCCCGCGAACACCGCGCCGAGCGACAGCAGGCCGAGCGGGATCAGCATCGAAAGCGGGCTTTCGTGCGGATGATAGCCCGCGGTGCCGTCACCCGGAGCGCCATGCGGCGCGTCGTGGTGATGGGCGTCATGCCCATGATCGTCGTGGACCGCATGCTGGATATGCTCGCTCTGCTCCCAGCGCGGCTTGCCATGAAAGGTCAGGAAGACGAGGCGCCACGAATAGAAGCTGGTGAGCAGCGCGACGAAGGTGCCGACCCAGAAGGCGACCTGACCGCCGCCGCCCGCGGCAAAGGCCGCCTCGAGGATACCGTCCTTCGAATAAAAGCCCGCGAAGCCTGCAACGCCCGCGATGCCGACGCCGGTGATCGCCAGCGTCCCCGCCATCATCGCCCAATAGGTCAGCGGGATGCGCTTCCGGAGCCCGCCATAATAGCGCATGTCCTGCTCGTGGTGCATCGAATGGATCACGCTGCCCGCGCCAAGGAACAGCAGCGCCTTGAAAAAAGCGTGGGTGAACAGGTGGAACATCGCCGCGCTATAGGCGCCGGCGCCCGCGGCGAAGAACATATAGCCGAGTTGGCTACAGGTCGAATAAGCGATGACCCGCTTGATGTCCCATTGCGTCGTCGCGACGGTCGCCGCGAAAAAGCAGGTCGCGGCGCCGATGAACATCACGACGCCCTGCGCGACGTCCGATGTCTCGAACATCGGCGACAGACGGCAGACCATGAACACGCCCGCGGTGACCATCGTCGCGGCGTGGATCAGCGCCGACACCGGGGTCGGCCCCTCCATCGCGTCGGGAAGCCAGGTGTGCAGCCCAAGCTGCGCCGACTTGCCCATCGCGCCGACGAACAGCAGCAGGCAGAGGACCGTCATCGTATCGAGCCGCATGCCCAGGAAGCCGATCGTCGATCCCGCCATGCCCGGCGCGGCGGCCAGAATCTCGGGGATCGAGACGGTGCCGAACACCAGGAACGTGCCAAAGATGCCGAGCATGAAAGCAAAGTCGCCGACGCGGTTGACGACGAACGCCTTGATCGCGGCGGCATTGGCGCTCGGCTTCTTGTACCAGAAACCGATGAGCAGGTATGACGCGAGCCCGACGCCTTCCCAGCCGAAGAACATCTGGACCAGATTGTTCGCGGTCACCAGCATCAGCATCGCAAAGGTGAACAGCGACAGATAGGCAAAGAAGCGCGGCTGGTCCGGGTCTTCCTCCATATAGCCCCAGCTATAAAGATGGACGAGCGCCGACACCGTCGTGACCACGACGAGCATCACCGCGGTCAGCGCATCGACGCGCAATTCCCAGTTGAACTGAAGCGCGCCCGACGAAACCCAGTGCAGCACCGGCGTCACGCTCGGCTCGGCACTTCCCGCGACGAACGACAGGAAGATCGGCCAGCTCAAGGCGCAGCTTACGAACAGCGCGCCCGTGGTGATGATCTTCGACGGCCCATTGCCGATGACGCGCTGGCCGAGGCCAGCGACAATCGCCGCGAGCAGCGGCAGGAAAACGATCGCCTGGATCACCGGCTTACCCCTTCATCCGGTTGGCATCGTCGACGGCAATCGTGCCGCGGCCGCGGAAATAAATGACGAGAATGGCGAGACCGATGGCGGCTTCACCCGCGGCCACCGTCAGCACGAACATCGCGAACACCTGCCCGACGAGATCGCCAAGCGCGGCGCTGAACGCGACGAGGTTGATGTTCACCGCGAGCAGGATCAGCTCGATCGCCATCAGGATGACGATGATATTCTTGCGATTGATGAAAATGCCCAGCACGCCAAGCGTGAACAGCACCGCCGAAACGGCGAGATAATGGCCGACGGAGATCACAAGTCCATCCCCTGCCCGACGCCCGGATCGACGAGCCGTGTCGCCTCCCACGGGCGACGTCGGTTCTGCGCCGAAATATTCTGTGTCCGCGTGCCGCCGCGCTGGCGATGGGTCAGCGCGATCGCGCCGACCATCGCGACGAGCAGGACGATCCCCGCCGCCTCGAACAGGAAGATGTAGCGCGTATAGAGCAGCTCGCCGATCTGCTGGATATTACTGGTGTCGCTGGTGATCGGCGCCGCGCGCGCCGCCAGGTCGACCCCGCCCGCCTGCCACGCGCCGACCGCAAAGACGAGTTCGGCGGCCAGGATGATCGCGACGAGCGCGCCAAGCGGCAGGTAACGCACGAAACCGGCGCGCAATTCGGCGAAATCGATGTCGAGCATCATCACCACGAACAGGAACAACACCGCGACCGCGCCGACATAGACGATGACGAGCAGCATCGCGATGAACTCCGCCCCCGCGAGCAGCATCAGCCCCGCCGCGTTGAAGAAGGCGAGGATCAGCCACATCACGCTGTGGACCGGGTTGCGCGCGAAAATGACCATCGCCGCGGCGGCGATGGTGATGGTCGCGAACAGATAAAAGGCGATGAGTTGGATCATGCCGCGATCCTCCCCCAACGGGGGAGGGGGACCATGCGAAGCATGGTGGAGGGGCACAGGCCCGCATCCACTGCGTTCGACACCATGTGCCCCTCCACCACCCTGCGGCCTCGCGGGAAGCAACGCGCCCCGCGCGTTCCTTCTTTCCGCTCGCTCCCCCTCCCCGTTCCGGGGAGGATCATGTTGACTGAATCCATCATCGCGGCGCCCTTACCGGTAGGGCGCGTCGGCGGCAAGGTTAGCCGCGATCGCGCGTTCCCATTTGTCGCCATTGGCGAGCAGCTTGGCCTTGTCATACAGCAATTCTTCGCGCGTTTCCGTCGCATATTCGAAATTCGGCCCCTCGACCACCGCATCGACCGGACACGCTTCCTGGCAAAAGCCGCAATAGATGCACTTGGTCATGTCGATGTCGTAGCGCGTCGTGCGGCGCGAACCGTCCTCGCGCGGCTCGGCCTCGATCGTGATCGCCTGCGCCGGGCACACCGCTTCGCACAGCTTGCACGCAATGCAACGCTCCTCGCCGTTCGGATAGCGCCGCAACGCATGCTCGCCGCGAAAACGCGGCGACAGCGGGTTCTTCTCGAACGGATAGTTGATCGTCGCCTTCGGCTTGAAGAAATATTTGAGCGTCAGCCAATGGGCCTGCACAAATTCCCACAGGGTGAAGGTTTTGATGAGGTGGGCGATGGTGCTCATGAATACCTCGTCAGCATCAGATAGCCGGAAATCAGGAAGATCCAGATCAGCGAGATCGGCAGGAAGACCTTCCAGCCCAGCCGCATGAGTTGGTCATAGCGATAGCGCGGAACGGTCGCCTTCACCCATGAAAAGGCGAAGAAGAAGAACAGGATCTTCGCGAACAGCCAGATGATGCCCGGAACGGCATAGAGCGGCGCCCAGTCGATCGGCGGCAGCCAGCCGCCCCAGAACAGCACCGCGTTGAGGGTGCACATCAACAGGACGTTGGCATATTCGCCGAGCCAGAACAGCGCGAAGCTCATCGACGAATATTCGGTCTGATACCCCGCGACCAGCTCGCTCTCGGCCTCGGTCAAGTCGAACGGCGTGCGCGACGTCTCCGCCAGCGACGAGATGAAGAACAGCACCGCGAGCGGGAAGAGCAGCAGGTTGAAGCCGAACGCGTTGACGATGCCCAGCCCATGCCCCTGCTGCGCCTTGATGATCTCGTTCAGGTTGAAACTGTCGGCGAACAGCACGACGCCGATCAGGATGAAGCCGATCGACACTTCATAGCTGATCATCTGCGCCGAGGCGCGCATCGCGGAGAAGAAGGGATATTTCGAGTTCGACGCCCAGCCCGACAGGATCACGCCATAGACGCCGAGCGAGCTGATCGCGAGGATATAGAGCAGCCCGACATTGATGTCGGCGAGCACCGCGCCCGAATTGAACGGGATCACCGCCCACGCCATCAGCGCGACGGTGAAGGTGATGATCGGCGCGATCAGAAACAGCCCGCGGTTCGCGCCGCTCGGGATGATCGTTTCCTGAAGGAACACCTTCAAACCATCGGCGAAGCTCTGGAGCAGGCCGAAAGGCCCGACCACGTTCGGCCCGCGCCGCAGCGCCATCGCCGCCCAGATCTTGCGATCGGCATAGATGATCATCGCCACCGCGAGCATCAGCGGCAGCGCGATGAGCAGGATGCCGCAGATGGTGGCGACGCCCCACGCCCAGTCGGGGGCCATGCCCCAATTGATGAAGGTTTCGGTCATTCCGCCGCCTCCGCATAATCACCGCCGTGGAGGATTTCCTCCGAGCAGCGCTGCATCGTCGGCGAGGCGCGGCAGATGGCGTTGGTCAGATAGAAATCCTTGATCGGCGACGGGATCGCGCGCGCTTCGGGCTTGGCGGGCAGCTTGGGCGGCGCCCAGCCATAATCGGCGAGGCCCTCGACCCCCAATGCCGGCACCGCGGCGACCATCGCCGCGCGGCACGCATCGAAACTGTCGAAGCCGAGCGACACGCCGAGCGTATCGGCGAGCGCGCGGAAAATGCTCCAATCCTCGCGCGCGTCGCCGGGAGCGAACACCGCCTTGTCGCTGCGCTGGACGCGGCCTTCGGTGTTGACGCTGGTGAAATTCTTCTCGGTCCACGCGGCCGCCGGCAGGATGACGTCGGCGGCGTGCGCGCCCTTGTCGCCATGATGGCCGACATAGACCTTCAGCGTCCCCGCAAACGCCGCGAAATCGACCTCGTCGGCGCCGAGGAAGAAAGCGAGCTTCGGCTTGGCCGCGATCACATCCCTGATCCCGCCCGGCTGTGCATAGCCGAGCATCAGCGCGCCCATCCGCGCGGCGGAGAAATGGACGACGTTGAAGCCGTTCCAGCCCTGCTTGACCGCGTTCACCGACTTGGCGAGCGCCAGCGCCGCGCCATGGACGCCGGGCACCGACAGCGCGCCGCCGCCAAAGATCAGCATCGGCCGCTCGGCCCCCTTCAGCGCGTCGAGCGCCGCCTTGGGCAGTTTCGCGACCAGCGAGGCATCGTCGCCGAGCCATGCGACCTTGTAAGTCAGGTCGATCTCGGGACCGATCCCGAACACCTTCGCGCCCTTTTTCCACGCCGCCTTGCGGACGCGCGTGTTGATCAGCGGCGCTTCCCAGCGCAGGTTCGTGCCGACGAGCAGGATCACGTCGGCATTCTCCGCCTCCGCGATGCCGGTATTGAAATTGACCGCCGACAGGCTGGTGACATCATAGTCGAGGCCCGTCTGACGTCCCTCGAACAACGTGCCGCCGAGCGCGGTGACCAGCGCCTTTGCCGCGAACATCGTCTCGCAATCGGCCATGTCGCCCGCGATCGCGGCGACCGACTTGCCGGCCTTCGCATCCTTGATCGCCGCGAACGCTTCGGCCCAGCTTGCTTCGACAAGCTGGCCGCCCTTGCGGATGTAGGGCCGGTCGAGGCGGCGGCGGACCAGCCCATCGACATGGTGGCGCGTCTTGTCGCTCGCCCATTCCTCGTTCACATCGTCATTGACCCGCGGCAGCACGCGCAGCACCTGGCGCCCGCGGCTGTCGATGCGGACATTGGTGCCGACCGCGTCGCTCATATCGATGCCGAGCGTCTTGGTCAGTTCCCACGGCCGCGCCTCGAAAGCATAGGGCTTCGACGTCAGCGCGCCGACCGGGCAGAGGTCGACGACATTGCCCGAAAGCTCGCTCGCCACCGCGCGTTCCAGGTAGGAGGTGATCTGCATATTCTCGCCGCGCCCGATCGCGCCGATATCCTCGACGCCCGCGACTTCCTCGGCAAAACGGACGCAGCGCGTGCACTGGATGCAGCGCGTCATCACGGTCTTGACGATCGGCCCCATATATTTCTCGGTGACCGCGCGCTTATTCTCCTCATAGCGCGTCGCGCCGCGGCCATAAGCGACCGACTGGTCCTGCAAATCGCATTCGCCGCCCTGGTCGCAGATCGGACAGTCGAGCGGGTGGTTGATGAGCAGAAACTCCATCACCCCTTCGCGCGCCTTCTTGACCATCGGGCTGTCGGTCTTGATGATCTGCCCCTCGGCAGCGGGCAGCGCGCACGACGCCTGCGGCTTCGGCGGCCCAGGCGCGACCTCGACCAGGCACATGCGGCAATTGCCCGCGATGCTCAGGCGCTCATGATAGCAGAAACGCGGGATTTCCTTCCCCGCCAGCTCGCACGCCTGCAGCACGGTCGCGCCCTGCGGGACGTCGATTTCTATGCCATCTACGGTAACTTTAGGCATTATTCGGCTGCCTCTTTCGACTTGTCGGATTCAGCCGCAAAGCGGCTCGCGAGATGGTAATAGGCCCGCAGCGCCGGACCGCGAAAATCACTGATGCTCATGCGCAGCGTCTGCCCCGCCGACCAGCAGCCCGCGATTTGCGGTTGCAGCCTGCCGATGATCGCCTTTTCCTCGGCACTTGCGATATCGGTCAGCGCGAGCGCCCGAACGCCTTCGGAATCGCGCCGTGAAACGCAATCGCCGAGCATGTACAGCATGTACCAGTTCTGCAATGCCGAGAACCGCGCGGCGTCCGCCTCGCGTTCCTTTGCCGACATTTTGGCGAGCAATTCGGGGGCCGTCGCCTGAGGTAACGGAATGTCAGTCGGGCTCAATGTCGACAGGTCAGGGCCGGAAGAGGAATACTCGAGACGGATCAATGCGTTGGCAAGCATTTGATGCAGCGTTTCGCCCGGAAACCGCAACTGGCTGATGAAATAGCCGCTTGACTTGTGGGGCAGGCATTCCTTGTCGAGCAATTTGGGAAATCGCGTGTCGACGTCTCGACGGCTCAGAAACACGACTTCGCGCGCCTGTTCGGGCCGCTTCTTGACGATGCAATCGGCAAACGCCTTGGCTGACCGCAATGCGTCCGTCTGCGACGACTCCTTGCCGCTGGCACCGGGCGCAATGTGGGTTGTGGCGACCAGTGCCGTGCAGGCAAGCACAGCACGCCCGATCTGTCGCATAAGTCCGAGGCGCGTCGGCAATTTCACTCAGCCGCCTCCAGCGCGCCGCCATTATCGCGGATGCGCCGTTCCAGTTCGGGCCGGAAATGGCGGATCAGCCCCTGGATCGGCCACGCCGCCGCGTCGCCCAATGCGCAGATGGTGTGGCCTTCGACCTGCTTGGTGACGTCGAACAACGTGTCGATTTCGCCGATGTCGGCGTCGCCGGTGCGCAGCCGCTCCATCACGCGCCACATCCAGCCGGTGCCTTCGCGGCACGGGGTGCACTGGCCGCAGCTTTCATGCTTGTAGAAATAGCTGATGCGGCTGATCGCCTGGACAACGTCGGTCGACTTGTCCATCACGATCGCGGCGGCGGTGCCGAGGCCCGAGCCGAGCGCTTTCAGCCCGTCGAAATCCATCGGCGCGTCCATGATCTCGGCCGCCGGCACCAGCGGCACCGACGAGCCGCCGGGGATCACCGCGAGCAGATTGTCCCAGCCGCCTCTTATGCCGCCGCAATGCTTGTCGATCAACTCGCGGAAGGGGATGCCCATCTCTTCCTCGACGACGCACGGGCGTTCGACATGGCCCGAAATCTGGAAGAGTTTGGTGCCCTTGTTATTCTCACGCCCGAAGGAGGAGAACCACGACGCGCCGCGCCGCAGGATCGTCGGGACGACCGCGATGCTCTCGACATTGTTCACGGTGGTCGGGCAACCATAGAGGCCCGCGCCCGCCGGGAACGGCGGTTTCAGGCGCGGCTGGCCCTTCTTGCCCTCAAGGCTTTCGATCATCGCGGTTTCTTCGCCGCAGATATAGGCGCCGGCGCCGCGATGGACGAAGACGTCGAAATCATAGCCCGACTTGGCGGCATTCTTGCCGAGCAGCCCGGCGTCATACGCCTCCTGCACCGCGGCAAACAGCGTCTCCGCCTCGCGGATGAACTCGCCGCGAATATAGATATAGGCGGCGCGCGCGCGCATCGCATAGCCCGCGATCAACGCGCCTTCGATCAGCTTGTGCGGATCGTGACGGATGATCTCGCGATCCTTGCACGAACCGGGTTCGGATTCGTCGGCGTTGATGACGAGGAAGCTCGGGCGGTCGGCGCGCGGCTCCTTCGGCATGAAGCTCCACTTCAGGCCGGTCGGAAAGCCCGCGCCGCCACGGCCGCGCAGCCCCGACGCCTTGACCTCTTCGATGATCGCGTCCTGGCCGCGCGTCATCAAATCCTTGGTCTTGTCCCAATCGCCGCGCGCCTGCGCGGATTTGAGGTTCCATGGCTGGAAACCATAGAGATTGGTAAAGATGCGATCCTTGTCGTGGAGGCTCATGCGCCATCCCCCAATTTCGTCATTGCGAGCGCAGCGAAGCAATCTCCAGCGCGCAACTCACGCGCAGCGCTGGAGACGATCGCTGGAGATCGCCGCGTCGCTTCGCTCCTCGCGATGACGGAAAACAGAACGGTCATCACCACGCCTTCCGGTAATCATGGTTGGCCTTGACCATCTCGACCAGCGTCGTCGGGCCGCCCTCGGGCTCGCTCGTATGGCGCTTGGGGTTCTGGGGGCCGGCCTTGGGCTGCTTGCCCGCCGCCAGATCGTCGAGGATGCGGACCATCGAATCATAGTCGAGGTCTTCGTAATTATCGTCGTTGATCTGGACCATCGGCGCGTTGGTGCAGGTGCCCATACACTCGACCTCGGTCAGCGTGAACAGCCCGTCGGGGGTCGTCTTGCCCTTGGTCATGCCGCGATTCTTGCACGCGGCCATCACATCGTCCGACCCGCGCAGCAGGCACGGCGTCGTCCCGCACACCTGCACATGATAGCGGCCGACCGGCGCCAGATTATACATGGTGTAGAAGGTCGCGACCTCATAGGCGCGCATGAACGGCATATCGAGCGCGGCGGCGACATATTCGATCACCGGCACGGGCAACCAGCCCTGCGTCTGCGTCTCGGCGCCGACCTGGCGCTGCGCGAGGTCGAGCAACGGCATCACCGCCGAACGCTGGCGCCCCGCGGGATAGCGCGCGACGATCGCCTTCGCCTTCTCGGCATTTTCCGCCGTCCACGCAAACGCGCCCCAGCGCGCGCGAGTTTCGGTTTCGTCGGGGATTTGGGGTGCGTCAGCCATGCGCAGAAACCTTCGAGCCTTTTTTAACGGCGAGCTGCGCAAAATACGCGCCCACCCAGAGCAAATTTGCAGCCGCGAGTTCGCCGCCCACGTCTAATCCACGAACGAAATGCAAGTAGCTGAACGCAAGCGCAGCACCGAGGCCCATAGTATGAACGACATCCAATAGCCTCATCACCGATCGCACTCCCCGAACACGACGTCGATCGCACCGATGATCGCGGTGGTGTCGGCGAGCATGTGGCCCTTCGCCATCATGTCCATCGCCTGCAAATGGCTGAACGCGGTCGGGCGGATCTTGCAGCGGTACGGCTTGTTGGTGCCGTCGCTGACCAGATAGACGCCGAATTCGCCCTTGGGGCTTTCGGTCGCGACATAAACCTCGCCCGCCGGGACGTGGAAACCCTCGGTATAGAGCTTGAAGTGATGGATCAGCGATTCCATCGACTGCTTCATCTCGCCGCGCTTCGGCGGGACGACCTTGCGGTCGAGGCTGGCGATCGGGCCGCTCGGCATATCGCGCAGGCATTGCTTGATGATCTTCGCCGACTGATAGACTTCCTCGACGCGCACCATGAAGCGGTCGTAACAGTCGCCGCGCGTGCCGACCGGAATCTCGAAATCCATCGCGGCATAGGCGTCATAGGGCTGCGACTTGCGCAAATCCCATGCGATGCCGCTGCCACGGATCATCGGGCCGGAGAAGCCCCATGCCAGCGCATCTTCCTTGCTCACCGTCGCGATATCGACGTTGCGCTGTTTGAAGATGCGGTTGTCGATCACCAGGCTCATCGCGTCGCCAAACAGCTTGGGCAGCCGCGTCTCGCACCATTCGCCGATGTCGACAAGCAGCTTTTCGGGGACATCCTGATGAACGCCGCCCGGACGGAAATAGGCGCTGTGCATCCGCGCACCCGATGCGCGCTCAAAGAAGTTCAGGCAATCCTCGCGCAGCTCGAACACCCACAGGTTCGGGGTCATCGCACCGACGTCCATGACGTGCGAGCCGATGTTGAGCATATGATTGCAGATGCGCGTCAGCTCGGCGAACAGAGTGCGCAGATATTGCGCGCGCGCCGGCACCTCGAGGTCGAGCAATTTCTCGATCGCGAGCACATAGCTGTGCTCCATGCACAGCGGCGAGCAATAATCGAGCCGGTCGAAATAGGGCAAAGCCTGCAAATAGGTCTTATATTCGATCAGCTTCTCGGTGCCGCGATGGAGCAGCCCGACATGCGGATCGACCCGCTCGATGATCTCGCCATCAAGCTCCATCACCAGGCGCAGCACGCCGTGCGCCGCGGGGTGCTGCGGGCCGAAGTTGATCGTGTAATTGGTGACCGCCTGGTCGCCCGCGGTGTTCGCGGTATCGACCGGATAGCCCTCGAACATGTCGCCGCCATAATGTTGAACGGTGGGAGAGTCGGTCATGCGTCACCTCCTGCCTTGGGCTTGCGCGGCGCGCGCGGCTTGGCCGGTGCCTTTTCGGCCTTGGTCGTTGCGGGCGTCTTCGCGGCCTTCGTCGCGACCTTGGCGCTCGCGCCGTCGCGGCTGGTCTTCGCGGCCTTCAAATTGGTCTTCGCCCCTGCCCCGGTCTGTGCCGGTTTTTCCGTGGTCTTCGGCGTCGGCGGCGGCGCCTTCTTGTCGGCGGCCTCGTCGGCCTTCTTGACCGCTTGCGCGGTCATCGGGGTCGGCGCGCCCTTGCCCGGTGCTTCGCCGGTGCCGCCGGCCTTTTCGTCGCCCGGCAGCACATAGTCGGCGCCTTCCCACGGGCTGAGGAAGTCGAAACTGCGGAAATCCTGCGCCAGCTTCACCGGCTCATAGACGACGCGCTTGTCCTCTTCGCTGTAACGCAGCTCGATATAGCCGGTCAGCGGAAAGTCCTTGCGCTGCGGATGCCCCTGGAAGCCATAGTCGGTCAGGATGCGGCGCAGGTCGGGGTTGCCCGCGAACAGCACGCCATACATGTCGAACACTTCGCGCTCGAGCCAGCCGGCGACCGGCCAGATCGGCACGATGCTCGGCACCGGGGTCGCCTCATCGGTCGAAACGCGCACGCGCAGGCGGTGGTTCTTGGTCACGCTGAGCAGGTGATAGACGACCTCGAAGCGTTCGGCGCGGTCGGGATAATCGACCCCGGCGATCTCCATGAGCTGCTGATAGCCCAAATTGTCGCGAAGGCTGATCATCACCCCCGCGATCGCCTCGCGGCGCACGGTGATGCTGTCCTCGCTGACCGCGAAGACATGGTCGATCAGATCGTCACCGAGCAGCTTCGCCAGCGCGGCGCCAACGCCCTCGCGGGGCGCGACCAGGGGAGCGGGACTGGCCATCAGCGTTCGATCGTTCCGGTGCGGCGGATCTTCCGCTGCAACTGCATCACCCCGTAAAGCAGCGCTTCGGCGGTCGGCGGGCATCCGGGGACGTAAATGTCCACCGGCACGATGCGGTCGCAGCCGCGCACCACCGAATAGCTGTAGTGATAATAGCCGCCGCCATTGGCGCAGCTACCCATCGAGATCACATATTTGGGGTTCGACATCTGGTCGTAAACCCGGCGCAGCGCGGGCGCCATCTTGTTGCACAGCGTTCCCGCGACGATCATCACGTCGGACTGGCGCGGGGATGCGCGCGGCGCGGCGCCGAAGCGCTCCATGTCATAGCGCGGCATGTTGACGTGGATCATCTCGACCGCGCAGCACGCAAGCCCGAAGGTCATCCACCACAGCGAGCCGGTGCGCGCCCAGTTGAACAGATCCTCGGTCGAGGTGACGAGGAATCCCTTGTCGCCGACCTCGCTGTTGAGATCGTCGAAGAAGCCCGCGTCGGGGTTGGTGCCCGGAGCGACCGGCATCTGGCCGGGAGTCACGATGGTTGTGCTGCTCATTCCCATCATTCCCAATCCAACGCGCCTTTTTTCCACGCATATACAAGGCCGATCGCAAGCTCGGCGAGAAAGACCATCATCGTCGCCCAGCCGGCCCAGCCGATTTCCTTGAGGCTGACCGCCCAGGGAAAGAGGAACGCCGCTTCGAGGTCGAAGATGATGAAGAGGATGGCGACAAGGTAGAAGCGCACGTCGAACTGGCTGCGCGCATCCTCGAACGCGGGGAAGCCGCATTCATATTCGGTCAGCTTCGCCGGGTCGGGCTTGTGCGTGCCGGTCAGCCGCGCGACGCCCATCGGCAGGAAGACGAACGCCGAGGACAAGCCAACGGCGATGACCAGAAAGATCAGAATCGGCAGATATTGCGTAAGATCGACCATGGGAGCTCGCAGTCCGTTTTGAGGCGTTTACCACCCTTTGTTGCGCGCGCTTTAGGCCAGTGCGCCGCGCCTCGCAAGCACCGCGGACAGGATTTTCGTTGCCGTTGTGACCAAATGCACAATGGGCGCTGGCCCGACCGCCCATAGCTGTGTTACGCCGCCTGCGTGGGTCGGCATTTCGGGCGATTATCGCCCGCATTTCAACTAGGGAGCTGACATGCGATCATTTTCATTCGGGACTGCGCTGGGAATGGCGGCCGCGCTCGCACTTTCCGCGACGCCGGCGCAGGCCGAGCTGGTCAATGCGAAGAATCCGGCGACGATCAAGGCGATCATCGAATCACAAGGCTGGCCTGCCACGCTCGTGACCAAGGCCGACGCCGACCCCTATATCGAAAGCAACCGCAACGGCATCAAATTCCTGGTCATCTTCATGAATTGCGAAGACCATCAGAATTGCAAGACGATGCAATATTACATGGGTTTCAGCGACGCCAAGGACGTGTCGCTCGACCGCTTCAACCAGTGGAACCGGGAAAAGCGCTTTGCGCGCGGTTACAAGGATGATGAGGGCGACCCGGTCCTGGAAATGGACGTCGACGTCGATTTCGCGGGCATCCCGCGCGAAAATGTTGCCGACAGCTTCAACACCTGGGCGTCGCTGATGGACAGCTATCGCGAGTTCATCTTCGAAAAATAAGCCGGTCCAGCCCTCTCCCATCAAGGGGAGGGCTGAATCATTCACGCGTTGCGCAGCGCGCCCGCGACCAGTTTCTGCAGCTTGCTGTGCACCGCGGCGCTGCCCGCGACATATTCGCTGCGCTCGATCGCGCGCTCGCCGCCCCTGAAATCGCTGACGAAGCCGCCGGCCTCGCGCACCAGCAACATGCCCGCGGCAACGTCCCAGATATTGAGCTGACTTTCCCAAAAACCGTCAAAGCGCCCCGCCGCGACCCAGGCAAGGTCGAGGCTGGCGGCGCCGAAACGGCGCAGCCCTGCGACTTCGGGCGCCACCGCGCCGAAGATGCGGCTCCACTGCGCCATGTCGCCATGCCCCATGAACGGAATGCCGGTCGCGATCAGACATTCGTTGAGATAACGGCGCGACGAAACGCGCAGGCGCCGGTCGTGCAGCCACGCGCCGCGGCCGCGCTCGGCCCAATAGCTTTCGTCGGTCACCGGCTGATAGATCAGGCCCGCGGTGATATCGCCCCAGCCGCCGCCCAGCTTGGGTTCCTGCACCGCGATCGAGATCGCGAAATGCGGGATGGCGTGGAGGAAGTTCGACGTCCCGTCGAGCGGATCGACGATGAAGCGCGGCTTGCCCGGCTCGCCCTCGATCTCGCCGGCCTCTTCCATCAGAAAGCCCCAGCCGGGACGGGCGTGGGTCAGTTCGTCATAGAGCGTGCGCTCGGCCGCCTGGTCGGCCTTCGACACGAAATCCGCCGGTCCCTTTTGCGAAACCTGCAAATGCTCGATCTCGCCGAAGTCGCGGCGCAGCTTCGTGCCGGCCTTGCGCGCGGCGCGTTCCATGACGGTGATGATGCCCGATACGGCCATAGCTAAATCTCCCCCCTCCCGCTTGCGGGAGGGGTCGGGGGAGGGAATGTTTCATATCGGAAGAACGCCCGTCCCTCGACAGGCCCTCCCCTGACCCCTCCCGCAGGCGGGAGGGGAGCGCAATCAATCCGCGCGGCGGACATACTCGCGGTCATAGACATTGACCACGATGCGGGTGCCGCTGGTGATGTGCGGCGGCACCATCACGCGCACGCCATTGTCGAGGATCGCGGGCTTGTACGACGACGACGCCGTCTGCCCCTTCACCACCGCGTCGGCCTCGACGATCGTCGCTTCGATCTGCTCGGGCAGTTCGACCGAGATCGGACGCTCTTCCCACAGTTCGAGCACGACTTCCATGCCGTCCTGCAGGAATTCATGCGCGTCGCCGACGACGTCCTTCGATATGGTGATCTGTTCGTACGTATCCTTGTCCATGAAGACGAGGTCGTCGCCCTCGGCATAAAGATACTGGAAATCCTTGGTGTCGAGGCGGACCTTCTCGACCGTGTCGGCGCTGCGGAAGCGGTTGTTGAGCTTGCGCCCGTCGATCAGATTCTTGGCTTCGACCTGCATATAGGCGCCGCCCTTGCCCGGCTGGGTGTGCTGGATCTTGGTGACCTTCCAGATGCCGCCTTCATATTCGATAATATTGCCGGGACGGATTTCAACGCCGGTGATTTTCATCGCGCACACTCGCTTCAACAAGAATGGAAAGAGCCACCGACACGCGCACCCGCGCACCGGTTCAGGAGCGCGCCCTTAGCCGCGCGCGCGGCTAAGGGCAAGCATCGCTTATTCGGCGGGCGTCTCGTCGATGCGCCTGCGCGTCCGCGCATAGGCGAACCAGCCAAGCGCCGCGAGCAGGCCGAGGCCGATGAACTGCGACGCCACCCCGAACCCGTCACCGACGATCGCGAGCCGGTCGGCATCGCCGACCGCCGCGACCGTCCCGGCAAAGACCAGCCCGTAAAGGCTGTCGCCGACGACCAGCCCGGTCGCCAGCAGCACGCCCATCCGCCGCGCGAAATCGGGGCGCGTCGTCCTGTCCGACATACGGTTCCAAAAATGGCCGATCACGGTGCCGATGATCGTCGGTAACGTCACCGACATCGGCAGATACATGCCCATCGCGATGGCGAGCGGCGGCAGGCGCATCTTGCCCGCGCGGCCCAGACATTCGTCGGCGACGATCGCCACGACCCCGATTCCGCCGCCGAGCCCGACGAGGTCCCAGCGCAGCGTCCCGCCAAGCACCCCTTGCGCGATCGACGCGATCAGCGAAGCCTGCGGCGCGGCAAGCGCGTTCGGCCCGGCCCCCGGGGCGCCGGCGAAACCGAATGCGGTGTTGAGAAGGTCCAGCACCGGCGGGATGATGAACGATCCCGCCAGCACGCCCAGGATCAGCGCGACCTGCTGCTTCCACGGCGTCGATCCGACGAGTTGCCCGGTCTTGAGATCCTGGAGATTGTCGTTGGCGACGATCCCGATCCCAAAGACGAAAGCGGTGACGAACAGCGCAAAGGCGATCAGCGGCGCGCGGTCGGCCGCCGCCACTTCGCCGCCGAAGATCGCGGCGACAAGCACCGCGGCGATCAGGATCGACAGGATACCGATGCCCGAAACCGGGCTGTTCGAGGTGCCGACCAACCCGGCCATATAGCCGGTGACGATCGCGGTCGCGATCCCGACCACCAGAATGAAAAGCAATGCGAGCGTCAGCGCCGCGCCGAATGCGCCCGCGAGCGGGCCACCCTGTACGAAATGCCAGATCAGCACGCCGATCGGGATCAGCAGCGCGAGGCTGGTTCCGATCACGATCGATCCAGGCAGGTCGCGTTCGGTCAGTTCGAGCACCTGGCCGCCCTTGCGCGCGCGCGCCGCCGCGGCAATTCCCTTCAGCCCCTGCGCGATCGATCCCGCGATGCGGATCAGCGCCCAGATCGCCGCGACCGCGATCGCCCCGGCGCCGACAAAACGCACTTCCTGGCTGAACACCGCGCCAACCACATCATCGACCGCGCCGCTCTTTCCGGCGCTGAGCCATGGCAGCAGGACGAACCAGGAAATGGCCGTGCCGATCGCCATCGCGATCCCCGTTGCCAGCCCGATCAGGTGCCCGACGCCGATCAGCCCCAGCGACATGGTGCCCGCGACGCCGCCGACCCCGGCGCCGAGCTTGAAATTCTTGGCGACCTCGCCCGCCGCTACCTTGAGCGCGGTCATCACGCCATAGAAGGCGGCGACCAGCGCACCGAGGATGATCGTCGACAGGCCAAGCCGGTTCTCGCGCGCGCCTTCATCCCCCGCCATGCCGACGCGCAGGATTTCGGCGCCCGCGACGCCTTCGGGATAGGGAAGGTCCGAATTGATGACGAGCGCGCGGCGCAGCGGCACCGACAGCATCACGCCCAGCACCCCGCCCGCGGCGCAGGTCAGCATCGTCGTCCAATAGGGGAAATTCGTCCACCAGCCGACGATGACGAGGCCGGGAAGGATGAAGATCATCGTCGCCACCGCACCCGCGGCGCTGCCGATCGTCTGGACGATGTTATTTTCGACCATGTTCGACCCGCCGAGCGTCCGCAGCACCGCCATCGAGATCACCGCGGCGGGAATCGCGGTCGAAAAGGTCAAGCCGACACGCAGCCCGAAATAGACGTTCGCCGCCGTGAACAGAAAGGTCAGCAGCCCCCCCAGCACGATCGCGCGCAGCGTCAGTTCGCGCATCGCCGCGCCACCCTGGTTTCCATTCGTCATCATGGTCTCCCTCGCCGCAACCTGTCGCGGGCGCCGCGCTCCTAGGCAAGCGAAAAGGCGACGAACCGAAGCCGATTTGACGCATCGATCCAATATATCGCCCTGCCCGCAATTCATAAGGCGGGCATGACGAATATCGATCTTCCCGACCGGGCGCCGCCCCGCACGCCGCAGAAACCGGCCCGGCGCCCCGCGCCCTGCGCTGGCCTGTTCGGCTGGCGCAAGGAAGCCGCGCCGCGTCCACCCGACAAGGACAAGCCGCGCAGCGGCTATCCGCTCGCTTAGGGTCCGCCGCGATTCACGCGCGGATTACCCTCTCAGCAGTGCATCGAACGCCCGCACGGCGGCCCCCGGCCCCTCGGGATGCGCCCACACCGCGCTCGACACCGCCAGGAAATCGGCGCCCGCCTCGATCAATATCGCGGCATTGTCGGGGGTGATACCGCCGATCGCCACGCAGGGAAGCTCGAACAATCCCTGCCACCAGACCAGGATGTCGGGCTCGGCATAATGCTCCACCGCCTTGGTGGTCGTCGGAAAGAAAGCCCCGAACGCGACATAATCGGCCCCCGCCTCGCCTGCTTCCATCGCGAAATGGCGGCTGTCGTGGCAAGTCACGCCGATCTGCGCCTGCGGTCCAAGCAGGCGGCGCGCCTCGCGCGGATCGCCATCGCCCTGCCCCAAGTGCACACCGTCGGCGTCGAGCCGCTTAGCAAGCCCCACATCATCATTGACGATGAATGCGGTGTCATGCGCGGCGCAGATCGCCTGCAACGGCTCGGCGAGCCGCGCGGCGGCGTGCTGATTCAGCCCCTTGATCCGAAACTGGAACGCCGCGACCGGCGCGGCGGCGAGCGCTTCCTCGAGTTTGGCGGGAAAATCGCCCCCGACGTCGAGCGGCGAGATCAGGTAAAGCTGGCAGGTTGGCGTGGTCATGGCGGGTTCATAGCGATGCGGCGATTATCCCGCAAATGCAGAACCTGCCCCGCCTCCCTATTCCCGCCTTGGTCCTTCCCGCGCTCGCCGCCGCTTTCGCTGTGTCGGCCTGCGCAACAACCCGCGAACAGGCGCCGCTGCCCGACGGCCGCGACGTCGCGTTCGGCCAGCGCGCCTATGTCGACGGCCCCATCGTCCAGCCGGTCAAGCTGCTGGAGGACAGCCGCTGCCCGATGAATGCGCGCTGCGTCTGGGCGGGCCGCGTGCGGCTGCAAATGGTTTGGATTCGCGGCAATGGCGAGAAGCAGCCATTCGAGGTGACGCTCGGTAAACCCACGCACCTCGCCGACGGCACGATCACGCTCGAATCGGTGCGTCCGGCAAAACGCACCGGCGGAGCCATCCGCTCTGAGGATTATCGCTTCTCGTTCCGTTTCATGGGCGGGTTGTAGAGCATATTCGTCATTGCAAGCGAAGACGGAGTAGGTTGCTCAGCGCACCCGCGCCAGCACGAACCCGTCCCAGCCTTTCGCCCCGACGGTCTGGATCGCGGTGGCGTCGAGTCGCGGGTCGGCGCTCAGCCGAGCGAACAGCGCGCGCGTGCCCTCTATTCGCTCGTCGCCGCTATCGGCGTCGAGCACGCCGCCTTCGCGGACGACATTGTCGACGATGATCGTCGTGCCGCTGCGCCCCAGCCGGATCGCTTCGGCGACATAATGGGCGTTGCTCTGCTTGTCGGCGTCAATGAAGACCAAATCGAACGGCGCGTCGGCGGCGATCCCGGCCAGGCTGTCGGCGGCGGGGCCGACGCGGATGTCGACCTTGTCCGCGACGCCCGCCCGCTCCAGATTCTCGCGCGCCACGGCCGCATGATGCGGTTCGAGTTCGAGCGTCACCAGCGTGCCACTCGCGGGTAGAGCGCGCGCCAGCCAGATCGTCGAATAGCCGCCGAGCGTCCCGACTTCGAGGATGCGCTTCGCCCCCGCCATCTGCGCGAGCAGGAACAGCATCTTGCCCTGCGCCGCCGACACGTCGATCGGTGGCAGGCCGTTGGCTGCGTTATTGGCGAGGGCGGCGGCAAGCGCATCGTCGGCGCCGAGCAATTTTTCGGCGATATAATCGTCGACGGCTTGCCAGCCCGTGGCCATTACGCGACCGACGCCGCGTGGATTTCGCCGATCGCCCCGCCGAGCGAGGCGTTGAATTCGTCGTCGCTCATCTGGTGGCGGAGGTCTTCGAGCAGCGCCCGGCTGAAGCTGGCGATGATGCCGGGGTTCTTCGCCAGTTCGGCGCAGGCCTCGGCGCGCACGAAACCGCCCGACAAGGCGACGACGCGCAGCACCTTGGGGTGATCGACCAGCGGCTGGAACAGGCCGGGTTCGGTCGGCAGCGACAGCTTCAGCATGACCGGGGCGCCGTCCCAAGCGTCGAGTTCCGCCAGCATTTCGTTCAGTAGCAGGCGATCCGCTGCGGCGCGCTCGACACTCTTGATATTCACTTCGGGCTCGATGATCGGGACCAGATCGTGCGCGGCGATGCGTTTCGCTTCAGCGAACTGCTGGCGCGCGATCGCCTTGATGCCGTCGGCGTTGGCAAGGTTGACGACGCTGCGCATTTTGGTGCCAAACACGCCCTTGGCGACCGCGCGGTCGCACAATGCGTCGAGGTCGGACATCGGCTTCATCAACTGGACGCCCTCGGCTTCGGCTTCGAGCCCCTTGTCGACCTTCAGAAAGGGAACGACGCCGCGGTCCCAAAGCAACGCCGGGACAGGCTGGCCGCCCGCTTCTCCATCCATCGTGCGTTCGAACAGGATCGCGCCGATCACCTTGTCGCCGTTGAAGCAGGGCGCAGTGACGATGCGGCTACGCATCGCGTGGATCAGGCCGAACATTTCCTCGTCGTTCGAAAAGGCATCTTCGTCGATGCCATAGCCTTTCAGCGCCTTGGGCGTCGATCCGCCGCTCTGATCGAGCGCGGCGATAAAGCCCTGACCCGATTTGATCTGTTCCAGCATCGCGGCATTGGCGGCAGTCATGTCATCTCCAGTTGGCTGCATACGTATGGGATCGAGCGCATAGCCCCGCCCCGTGCGGGAAGCAATGCGACGCTCGTTCAGGCCTGAAGGGCGTCGACACCCGGCAGCGGCTTGCCTTCCATCCATTCGAGGAATGCGCCGCCCGCGGTCGAGACGAAGGTGAAATCGCCGGCGACCCCCGCGTGGTTGAGCGCCGCGACGGTATCGCCGCCGCCCGCGACCGAGGTCAGCGAGCCTTCGCGGGTCAGCGCCGCAGCGGTCCTGGCCAGCGCGACGGTCGCGGTGTCGAACGGCGGCGTCTCGAACGCGCCGAGCGGGCCGTTCCACACCAGGGTGCGGCAATTTTTGAGCACATCGGCGAGCGCTTCGGTCGCCGCCGGGCCGATGTCGAGGATCATCTCGTCGGCCGCGACCTCATGGACGTTGACGGTGCGGGTCGGCGGGTTCGGCGCGAACTGTTTTGCCACCACGACGTCATAGGGCAGATGGATCGTGCAGCCCGCGCTATCGGCGGCATCGAAGATCGCGTTCGCGGTATCGACCAGATCATGCTCGCACAGAGACTTGCCGACATCGACCCCGCGCGCGGCGAGAAAGGTGTTCGCCATGCCGCCGCCGATGATCAGATGATCGACCTGGCCGACGAGATTCCTGAGAACGTCGATCTTGCTCGACACTTTCGCGCCGCCGACCACCGCCGCGACCGGATGCGCCGGATTGCCGAGCGCCGCGTCGAGCGCGTTGAGCTCGGTCTCCATCGCGCGGCCGGCATAGGACGGCAAGCGGTGCGCGATGCCTTCGGTCGAGCCGTGCGCACGGTGCGCGGCCGAGAAAGCGTCGTTAACATAAAGATCGCCGATTTCGGCAAGCGCATCGGCAAAGGTCGGATCGTTGCTTTCCTCACCGGCATGGAAGCGCGTATTTTCGAGCACCGCGACGTCGCCGGCGGCGAGCACCGCAATCCCCGCTTTCGCGCCCTCGCCGATGCAATCGGGAATGAACATCACCGAATGGCCAAGCACGTTGGCGACTCCGTCGATGACCAGACTGAGCGACTGGGTCGGATTCTTCGCGCCCTTTGGCCGCCCGAAATGGGCGAGCAGCAGGACGATCGCGCCCTTGTCCGACAGCTCGTGGATCGTCGGCAGAGCCGCCTGAATACGCGTCGTGTCGCTGACCGCGCCTTCGAACATCGGGACGTTGAGATCGACGCGGACGAGCACGCGCTTGCCGGTGACGTCGCCGATATCGTCGAGGGTTTTGAACGCGGTCATCTTGTTCACTCCGATGCGGAATGTTCCCCTGCGAAGGCAGGGGTCCATCTCCTACGCTCTCGTGGCCAACCTCCGTCCGTTCCATTCCGACACGGTCGGAGATGGGCCCCGCCTTCGCGGAGGGCACGGCAGTGGAATTACAGCAGCCCGGCGATCACGCCCGCAGTATCGACCATGCGGTTCGAGAAGCCCCATTCATTGTCGTACCAGCTGACGACGCGAACCAGCTTGCCTTCGAGAACCGAGGTTTCGAGGCTGTCGATGGTCGAGCTTGCCGGACAGTGATTATAGTCGATCGAGACCAGCGGCTCGTCGGAGAAAGCCAGAACGCCCTTCAGCGCGCCTTCCGATGCGTCTTTCAGGATCTTGTTCACTTCCTCGACGCTCGTGTCGCGCTTCGGGGTGAAGGTCAGGTCGACCAGGCTGACATTCGGGGTCGGCACGCGGATCGCCGAGCCGTCGAGCTTGCCCTTGAGCTCGGGCAACACTTCGCCGACCGCGCGGGCCGCGCCCGTCGTCGTCGGGATGATCGACATCGCGGCGGCGCGCGCCCGGCGCATGTCGGGGTGGATCTGGTCGAGGATCTTCTGATCGTTGGTATAGGCGTGGACCGTAGTCATCAACCCGCGCTCGATACCCAGCGTGTCGTTCAACACCTTGGCGACCGGCGCGAGACAGTTGGTGGTGCAGCTCGCGTTCGAGACGACATGATGCTCACGGGTCAGCTTGTCATGGTTGACGCCATAGACGACGGTCAGGTCGACGCCCTTGGCGGGGGCCGAAATCAGCACGCGCTTGGCGCCCGCAGTCAGATGCTTCGACGCGCTATCACGGTCAGCAAAGAAACCCGTGCATTCCAGCGCGATATCGACGCCCAGCTCGGCGTGCGGCAAGTTGGCCGGGTCGCGCTCGGCGGTGACGCGAATGCGCTTGCCATTGACAACCATCGCGTCGCCATCGGCCGAAACCTCGCCCGGAAAAGCGCCGTGAACGCTGTCGCGTTTGAACAGCAGCGCGTTCGACTTGGCGTCGGCAAGATCGTTGATCGCGACCAGTTCGAGACCGCAGTCGGGGCGCTCGAGGATGGCGCGCGCTACCAGGCGACCGATGCGTCCGAAACCGTTGATTGCGACTTTCACTGCCATGTCGAGGGAGTCCTTTCTGCCTATGGTGGCCCGGTCTTTATGCGCCGAGCCGTGCCAGTATCTGGGAGGTGATGGCATCGCCGGTCAGGCCGAAATGCCGGTAAAGGTCGTCGATCGGCGCCGACGCACCAAAGCTGTCGATGCCAAAGCGCAGGCCGTCGCGGCCGGTGTAGCGTTCCCAACCGAACGTCGTGCCCGCCTCGATCGAGACGATCAGCGTGTCGGCGGGCAGGATATCGGCTTGATAGGCGGCATCCTGTTCGTCGAACAGCTCGGTCGACACCATCGAGACGACGTCGGCGCCTTGGCCCGCGGCTTCGAGCTTGTCAGCGACCTCGATCGCGAGCGACACTTCGGAGCCGGTGGCGACGAGCACCACCTTCTTCGCCGCCGACGCGGCGCGCAGGCGATAACCGCCTTTCAGGCAAAGATTTTCCGTGACGTCATGGCGCAGCGGCGGAAGGTTCTGGCGGGTCAGGGCGAGCAGCGACGGACGACTATCCTGCGCAAGCGCGATCGCCCAGCATTCGGCAGTTTCGACCGCATCGGCGGGGCGCATGACCAGGAGGTTCGGCATCGCGCGCAGCGACTGGAGATGCTCGATCGGCTGATGCGTCGGGCCATCTTCGCCCAACCCGATGCTATCGTGCGTCATCACATAGACGACGCGCTGCCGCTGGAGCGCCGACAGGCGGATCGCGCCGCGGCAATAATCGGCAAAGACCAGGAAGGTGCCGCCATAAGGGACGATTCCGCCGTGCAGCGCCATGCCGTTCATCGCCGCCGCCATGCCGAACTCGCGGATGCCGTAATAGATGTAACGGCCAGAATAATCACTTTTTGTCAGTGGCTTGGTGGATGAAGTTTTGGTGTTGTTCGAACCCGTCAGATCGGCGCTGCCGCCGACGAGTGCGTCGATATCGGCGGTGAGTGCACCAAGCGCATTCTCCGAAGCCTTGCGCGTCGCGACCTTCGGCGGCTCGGCGACGAGCCCGTCGAGATAGGCCTTGAACGCCGCGCCCGGCGCGACCTGGCCATTCAGACGATCAGAAAAATCCGTTTTCTTTTCGTTCCTTGCAAGGCGACTATTCCATTCGGCGTGAAGCGCCTTGCCCTTCGCCCCGAACGCTTTCCACGCCTCGGCGATGTCGGCGGGAATGACGAACGGCTCGGCGGTCCAGCCGAGCGTTTCGCGCGCCGCGGCGACTTCATCGGCGCCGAGCGGCGAGCCGTGCGTCGCCGAAGTGCCCTGCTTGTTCGGCGCGCCAAAGCCGATCACGGTGCGGCAAGCGATCAGCGACGGACGATTGTCGGCGATCGCGCCGTCGATCGCGCGGCAGATGTCGGCGGGGTCGTGACCATCGCAGCTATCGACGTGCCAGCCGGTCGCGGCGTAGCGCGCCCGCACATCCTCGCTCGTCGACAGGTCGGTCGATCCGTCGATGGTGATCTTGTTGTCGTCCCACAGCACGACCAGGCGCCCAAGCTGCAAATGCCCGGCCAGACCGATCGCTTCGTGATTGATGCCTTCCATCAGGCAGCCGTCACCGGCGATGACCCAGGTGCGATGGTCGACCAGATCGTCGCCATAGATCGCGTTGAGATGGCGCTCGGCAATCGCCATGCCGACCGCGGTCGCCAGCCCCTGCCCCAGCGGCCCGGTGGTCGTCTCGATGCCCGCCAGTTCGAAATTTTCGGGGTGGCCGGCGCACGGGCTGTTGAGCTGGCGGAAATTGCGGATGTCGTCCATCGTCGGCCGCGCATAACCCGCGAGATGCAAGGTCGCGTAAGCGAGCATCGAGCCGTGGCCCGCCGACAGGACGAAGCGATCGCGATCGGCCCATTTCGGATCGGAAGGGTCGAATTTCAGATAATCCGAATAAAGGACGGTCGCGACGTCGGCCATGCCCATCGGCATCCCAGGATGACCGCTGTTCGCAGCCTGGACGGCGTCCATCGCGAGCGCGCGGATCGCGTTGGCGAGTTGACGTTCGGACAGTGTCATGGGTTCCCCGGAAAAGGATGTGAAGATGGCCGGATTCGATGGGGACAGCCCTTCGCGGCGACGGGCGCAGGAGTCAACCGCCACGGCACAAAATAGCGCTTATTCCGGCTATTTCGGCGCGGAGAGGCGATTGCACGACATCCCCGGCGCTGCTAACCCGTGGTCATGGAACTCGACCTCGACGAATCCAGCCTGGCCATCGGCCGCATCGAACGGGCGCTGAGCCGGATCGAGAACGCGCTCACCGAGCGGGCGAATCGCCCTGCGCCGCAACCCGTTTCCTCCGAATCCGCCGCGGGCGACCCGTCGGCGCTGAAGGCCGAAGTCGTCGCGGTGATCGGCGAACTCGACCGCCTGATCGCGGAGGCGAAAAATGGCTGACGTCAAGCTCAACATCGCCGGGCGCGTCTACGACGTCCATTGCGCCGACGGGCAGGAACCGCAGTTGCTGACCCTCGCGACCGTGGTAGACGAGAAAGTGCGCGCGATGCCGGGCGGCACCGAACTTCGCCAATTGCTCTTCGCGGCACTGATGCTCGCCGACGAAGCGCAGGACGCCAAGGGCAAGGCCGCGAAGGCCGAACCGCAGTCCGATTCGCTGCGCGCCGCGGTAGCGCTCGCCGAAAGCCGCGAAGCGCAGGCGCGCGAGGAGCTGAAAGCCGCGCTCGCCGACCTCAACGCGCTCAGAAAAGCGCCGCCCTCGAACCCAACAGACGCTAGGCCGTCGCACGACCGCGCGCTGCTGCAGATCGCCGATCGTATTGAGACGCTGGTGACGCGGATCGAGCAAATTCCCTAAATCCCTTGAGACCGCACCGCAGCCGCCCTACATAGGGGGCGGCGGGCACTGCCCGGTACGAGCTTTTGCGAAAATCCCTGAGGCGATACATCATCCTAGGGGGCTGTCCCTGCCCGGACCCTGGTCCGACGTATATGGTCCCCACCTGACGTTACTGGCGTCAGAGGATCTTCCAGCAAACGACCCACGGTGGTCCCGCCACCCGCCATTTACGTTCCGAGGAGCGGAAACGACATGCTTTCCGACAGCCTCGCTCAGCGGAAGCAGAAACTCCGCGATAAGCTACGTTTCCGGCGTCGGCATTTCGTCGCCAATCTGGGCGACATGGCGCGCTTGGGTGCCTTCCGCGCGCTGCCCGCCCCCCTTGCCGATCTCGTCGCGGCGTCCAATCCCGTGGCCGCTTACGCTGCTTGGGATTCCGAACCCGACATATTGCCGATGTTAACATGTGTAATATTGACACTTCCCTACCACGAGGGACGCATCGAAACGATGGATTTTCGCCGCTGGCGAGCCGGGGAGCCGCTCGTCAAGGGTCCGTGGGGAACGCCGCAGCCCGCCGACGACACCGACCGCCTGCTTCCCGGCCTCATCTTCTGCCCGCTGGTTGGCTTCGACCGCCAAGGCGGCCGGCTCGGCCAGGGCGGCGGTCATTATGACCGCTTTTTCGCCGCGCATCCCGGCCTGATCCGGATCGGTGTCGCCTGGTCGGTGCAGGAAGTTGACACTGTTCCCATCGAGCCGACCGACGTCCGGCTCGACGCCGTGCTGACCGAACAGGAATATATCATGACCGGAGACCGCCTGTGAGCCAGATTCCAGCCGATCCGCCACCGAGCTGGCGCAAGCCCGCGGGCATTTTCCTGATCCTGCTGCTGATCGCGCTATGGGCCACGCTGATCGTCGCGCTGTCGCCGTGGGTGGGAGCATGGCCGGTGCTCGTCCAGGCGATCTTCTATCTCGTCGCAGGCATCATCTGGGTCTTGCCGTTGAAGCCGCTGCTGCGCTGGATGGAATTGGGGCGCTGGCGCGGCTGACGCGCCGGTCCCTGAACTTCCAGCCCCGATTTCCAGCGATGACATGATCCCAAGCCGCGGCCGCCATTCCGTCCAAAAGGACAGGGAATGGCGCGAGTGACGGGGCTCGAACCCGCGACCTCCGGCGTGACAGGCCGGCACTCTAACCAACTGAGCTACACCCGCGTGTGCTTGGGAGCAGCGCCAATATGCGCCGCGCTCCGGCCTGTCAACCGTCGCTTTCGCCCTTTGTGCGATTTAATCGATCGCGCATCTCGTCGGTCGCCGTCAGCGTGCCGCGCTCGAACAGAAAACCCCCAAGATCGGGCGTTCCGGTCGAGTGGAGGATGGTCTGGAGGATCAGGAGGAGAGGCACCGCTAGCAGCGCGCCGGGCGTTCCCCAGACCCATCCCCAAAAGCTCAGCGATACGAGGATCAGCAGCGGATTGATCGTCAGCCGCCGGCCGAGCACCAGCGGCGTGACCAGATTCGCCTCGACCAGATGCACGCCGATGAAGATCAGCGCCGGCAGCAGTGCGAATCCCACCGCATCAAACGTCATCAGTCCGCCGAGCCCAAGCAGCACAGCGGCGACGATCGGCCCCAGATAGGGTACGAAATTGCAAAGGCTGACGATCCCGCCCCACATGAAGGGCGACGGCATGCCGAGCGCCCAGAGCAGCAACGAGACGACCAGCCCCAGAATCGCGTTGATGATCGTGATCGTCGCCAGATAATCGGCGGTTGCATCGACGACATTCTGGATCACGCGCGCGGTCTGCATCGCACCGTCGAAACTGCCGCGGCGACGGATCGTCCCGCGCCGCAGCCGCGTCCAGCCGGCGAGGAAGAAGAAGATGACGAGGACGGCGAAGAAAAGCTGGATCGCCGCCGCGGGCGCCGCCGAGATGAAATAGTCGACCACCGACGATGGCGCCTGCGCCGCGACCGCCTGCGCCGTCGCCTCGGTGCCGCTGGCGACCGACATCAGCGTGCGATCGACGAAGCGTTGCAGGCTCGAATAGAAATCGATGAGCGGAGCGAGGTTGCTCTGGATGCGCGGGATCGATTCAGGGATGCGCGCGAACCAGCCGGTCGCGGGCACGACGATGATCGCCAGCGCCGCATTGACGATCATCAGGAACCCCGCCAGCGACAGGAAGGCGGCCAGCCCCGAAGGCACGCTGCGGCGCTCGAGCCATTCGAGCAGCGGCACCAGCGCGATCGAGATGACGATCGCCGCCGTCAGCGGCAGGAAAAATTCCGCTCCCGCCTGCAAGGCGAACGGTAAAGCCAGGCAAAAGGCCGCGCCGACGATCAGCGCGAGCGCCGCGAGCAGCCGATCGCGCCGGAAATCATCGACTTCGATCTGACGCAGGGAACTGGCGCGCGGCGACCGCTTGTCCTTGCTCCCCCCTTCTTCGCCCACGACGTCATCTCCCGGTTAACTGCTTCATCCTACGCGAGCTTTCTCCGCCGCGCCAGAATCCTTCTCCGCCCGACCTTTTGCCTCCCTCTACCGGTCGAAAATTCCATTTCCTATCGCCGTGTTAACCATAAGTTTCCCTTTTATCGCGAGAACGAGCGTCAAGGTTCAGCTTGGGAGTCATGGTCATGGTGAAAGCGTCCGCCGCATGATGGAGATGCCGATGCGCACCGCCCTTGTCCTTCTATCCGCCGCTTTCGCTCCAGCGCCGGCGCTCGCGGCGAACCAGGTTGCGCTCGACAACAGCGTGTTCGTCGAGCGTGTCACGACCGACGCCAGCGGCCGGCAGCGCATATTGCTCGAGGAGCCCAAGGCCGTCGTTCCCGGCGACCGGCTCGTCTTCGTGCTGAACTATCGCAACGCGGGCGCGCGAGCGGCCGACCGGTTCGTGATTACGAACCCCATGCCATCGGCGGTCCGCTTTGTCGGCGCGGGCGACACCCGGCCGATCGTCTCGGTCGATGGTGGCAGAAGCTGGGGCGCGCTCGACACGCTGACCGTTCCGCTTACCGACGGCAGCCGCCGCCCGGCGCAGCCCGCCGACGTCACCCATATCCGCTGGGCGTTCCAGAAACCGATCCCGGCGGGAGGCGCCGGAAAGCTGATGTTCAGGGGCGTTGTCAAATAAGACCCCCACCTGCGCGGAGACGACGGGGCGATCAATCCGCGAACAGCAGGATCGGCGTCTCGATAAGCTTCTTGAGCGCCTGGACGTAGCTCGCGGCGTCCCAGCCATCGACGACGCGGTGGTCGCAACTAATCGACAAATTCATCAGCTTGGCGCGGCGGATATCGTCGCCGTCAAAGACCGGGCGCTCGACGATCTTGTTCGGGCCGATGATCGCAACCTCGGGCCGGTTGATCACCGGCGTCGTCGCGATGCCGCCAAGCGGGCCGAGCGACGTCACCGTCAGCGTGCCGCCGGTCAGTTCTTCTACCTTCGCCTTGCCCGTGCGCGCAGCGTCGGCCAGGCGCGTGATTTCGCTCGCGAGCTGCCATACATTCATATCCTGTGCGTCACGGATCACCGGGACCATCAGCCCCGCGTCGGTCTGCGTCGCCATGCCAAGATGCACCGCGCCGTGTCGCGTGACCACACCGCCCTCGTCGTCATAGCGCGCGTTGATCATCGGGAATTGCGGGATCGTGCGGCAAATCGCGACGATCAGAAAAGGCAGCATCGTCAGCTTGGGGCGCTGGCCGCGATGGGCGTTGAGGTCGGCGCGCATCTCCTCGAGCGCGGTGACGTCCATTTCCTCGACATAGGTGAAATGCGGGATCGCCCGCTTCGACGCCGCCATATTCTCGGCAATCTTGCGACGCATGCCGATGACCTTGACCGGCTCGTCGGCGCGGGCGCGGCTGGCACCCGGCGCATGATAGCCCTGCCCGACGCTGTAGCGGAGATATGCGTCGAGGTCGGCGTGACGAACGCGGTCACCCTCGGCGTGAACCTGGCCGAGATCGATGCCGAGATCCTTGGCGCGCGCCCGAACGGCGGGTGAAGCCAGAACCTTCGCCTCTTCTCCCCTCCCGCTTGCGGGAGGGGTCGGGCGAGGGCTTGTTTCGACGGCGACCGGAGTGGGTTCAACAGGCCCTCCCCTAGCCCCTCCCGAAAGCGGGAGGGGAACTACTACCTCTTCGCCCCCCGGCGTCTCAGCCTCGATCTGCCGTTCGACCGGCGTATCCGCCGGCGACGCTTCGACATCGCCGTCACTCTCGGTCTCGATCACCGCCAGCGTCGAGCCGATCGCCACCATGTCGCCGACCTCGCCCGCCAGTTCGACGACGATCCCTGACACCGGCGATTCCATTTCGACGGTCGCCTTGTCGGTCATCATGTCGGCAAGCTGCGCATCTTCCTCGATGCGGTCGCCGACCTTCACATGCCAGGCGACGATTTCGGCCTCGGCGATGCCTTCGCCGATGTCGGGCAGACGGAATGAATAGCGGGCCATGACGTCAGTCCTTCAATATCTTGGTCAACGCGGTCGCGATGCGGACGGGGCCAGGGAAATAGGCCCATTCGAGGCTGTGCGGATACGGCGTGTCGAAGCCGGTGACGCGCTCGACCGGCGCTTCGAGATGATAGAAGCAGCGTTCCTGCACCAGCGCCGCGAGTTCGGCGCCAAAGCCCGAGGTGCGCGTCGCTTCGTGGATGATCAGGCAGCGCCCGGTCTTCTTCACCGACGTTTCGATCGCCTCGATATCGAGCGGCAGCAGTGTGCGGAGGTCAAGGATTTCGGCGTCGATGCCTATCTCGTCGATGATCGTCTTCGCGACATGGACCATCGTGCCATAGGCAAGCACGGTCACCGCCTCGCCCGCGCGCACCGTCGCCGCCTTGCCGAGGTCAATGCGGTAATAGCCCTCAGGTACCGCGCTCGCATCATGCTTCGACCAGGGCTCGACCGGGCGGTCGTAATAGCCGCTGAACGGACCGTTATAGATACGCTTGGGCTCAAGGAAGACGACGGGATCATTATCCTCGATCGCCGCGATCAGCAGGCCCTTGGCATCATAGGGGTTCGACGGGATCACCGTCTTCACGCCGCAGATATGCGTCATGATACTTTCGGGCGACTGGCTGTGCGTCTGGCCGCCGAAGATACCGCCACCGAAGGGCGTACGCACCGTCATCGGGCAGATGAAATCGTTCGCCGAGCGATAGCGCAGCCGCGCCGCCTCGCTGACAAGTTGGTCGAGCCCCGGGTAGATATAATCGGCGAACTGGATTTCGGGGACGGGCCGCAGGCCGTACGCGCCCATGCCGACGGCGACGCCGATGATGCCGCATTCGTTGATCGGCGTGTCGAAGACGCGGGTCTTGCCATGCTTTTTCTGGAGGCCCGCGGTGGCGCGGAAAACCCCGCCGAAATAGCCGACGTCCTCGCCCATCACCACGGTGGCGGGATCGCGTTCGAGCATGATGTCCATGGCGCTGTTGATCGCCTCGATCATGTTCATGGTTTTCACCTCGGAACTGGAAGATTCTGGCATCATTCGGGCTTCCAATCGGGGCCGAATTTGGCCTCGCGCTCGGCGAGCATCTGATCGCATTGCTCCTTGAGGTGCCAGGGCATCTCCTCGAACACATCCTGGAACATCGTTTCGAACGGCTGGTGCATGCCGTGACCCAAAATACCGAGCTTTTCCGACTGCTTCTGTGTCGTCTTCACAATACCTTCGAGGTCTTTCGCTTGCGCCTGATGGCGGTCGGCGTCCCATTCGCCCAGCAGTTCGAGGTGCTGCGCCAGCCGCGCGATCGGGTCGCCGAACGGCCAGGCGGTCGCCTCGTCGGCCGGACGATAGGCATTCGGGTCGTCCGAGGTGCTGTGCCCTTCGCTGCGATAGGTGAAATGTTCGATCAGCGTCGGGCCGTTGTTCGTCCGCGCCCGATCGGCCGCCCATTGCGTCGCGGCGTAGACCGCGAGCGGATCGTTGCCGTCGACCCGCAGCCCGGCGATGCCATAACCCACCGCGCGCGCCGCAAAAGTCGTGCGCTCGCTGCCCGCGAAGCCCGAAAAGCTGGAGATCGCCCATTGGTTATTGACGACGTTGAAGATGACCGGCGCGTTATAGACGGTCGCGAAGGTCAACGCCGAGTGGAAATCGCCCTCGGCCGACGATCCCTCGCCGCACCAGACGGTCGCGATCCGGCTGTCGCCTTTCGACGCCGACGCCATCGCCCAGCCCACCGCTTGCGGATATTGGGTGGCGAGATTGCCCGAAACGCTGAAGAAACCATATTCGGGCGCCGAATACATGATCGGCAGTTGCCGACCCATCAGATGGTCGCCGCGGTTCGAATAGATCTGGTTCATCATCTGGATCAGCGGATAGTCGCGCGTGATCAATATGCCCTGCTGGCGATAGCTGGGGAAGCACATGTCCGATCGGTCGATCGCCATCGTCGAGGCGACCGAGGTGGCCTCCTCGCCGGTGCATTTCATGTAAAAGCTGGTCTTGCCCTGTCGCTGCGCGCGGAACATGCGGTCGTCGAACGCACGAACGAGCATCATGGTGCGCAGCATCATGCGGAGGCGTTCGGGCGACAGTTTCGGATTCCACGGCCCCTTCGCGACGCCATCGAAATCGAGCACGCGGACGAGGCCATAGCAAAGCTCGCGCATCGCATCGGGCTTGGTTGCTTCGCCGGGGCGCGGGGTCGCATCGACCGCGGGAACTTCGATATCGCCGAAGTCGGGAGTGTCGCCGGGACGGTAGCGCGGCTCGGGAATGTGGAGCGACAGCGGCGGCAAATTGCCCGCCGGGCGCCGTAAACTCGCCTTGGGGGGCGTCTCGGGCATATCGTCTCCCTCCGGGCGCGAATCAGCGCCTAGTTATATTTCGCAGTGGCGACATATTATTTCAGTCGCCATATGAATGCAACGGCGGCGCTCAGACCGCGACGGGCGCCGGAATATGCGCTTGCGGGGCATAGGATTCGACCGCAAAATCCTCGAACCGGTAATCGAAAAGCGTCGCCGGACGGCGAAGGATGCGAAGCTTCGGCGCCCCTTCGGGAACCCGCCGCAATTGCTGCTCGACCAGTTCGCTGTGGTTGAGATACAGATGCACATCGCCGCCGGTCCACACGACCTCGTGCGCGTGAAGGTCGCACTGATCCGCGATCATCCGCGTCAGCAACGCCGCCTCAAAGATGTTGAAGGCAAAGCCGAGCCCAAGATCGCACGACCGCTGAAACAGCAGGCACGACAGCCCGCCGTCGCTGCGGACGTGGAATTGATAGGTCATGTGGCACGGCGGCAGCGCCATCCGGTCGAGGTCGGCGACATTCCAGCCGGTGAAGATATGGCGGCGCGAGCCCGGATTATTCCGGAGCGACTCGATCAGCGCCGAAATCTGGTTGTGCCCCTGCGTGGCGCGCCGAAACAGCCCCTCGCCCACCGGCTCGTAACGCGGCCAGTTGACCCACTGATGGCCGTAGACCGGGCCCAGGTCGCCCCATTTCGCCGCAAACGCCGCGTCGGCGACGATCCGCGCCTCGAAATCCTCGGCGCTCATCTCGTCGCCGGTCGCGCTGCGATAGGTGTCGAGCGGCCAGTCGGTCCAGATTTTCACGCCCTGCGCCAGCAACGGACGGATATTGGTGTCGCCGGTCAGGAACCAGAGAAGTTCGCGCAGCGCGGTCTTCCAATAGACGCGCTTGGTCGTCAGCAGCGGAATGGCGTCGTCGTTCAGCGAGAATCGCATCGTCTCGCCGAACAGCGAGCGCGTGCCGACCCCGGTGCGGTCGACGCGTTCGTCGCCTTCCGTCCAGATGCGCCGCATCAGGTCGAGATATTGCAGCTCATAATGGATGGAATCGGGCAACACGCGCTCCTCGCTATCGCCGTCTTTGCTAGGCCGCGCGCCGCGGCGCGACAAGGGGTTCGACGACCAGGCGCAGGCAAAGGCGCCCGCCAATGCTCCGATACGGCCCAATCGCCGCTTGGGCGACGATGCCGTGCGTCGCATGACCCATGCGATGATCCTGCTCGAACCCATCGACAAGCTGCCGCGCGCCGCGGGGGCCGCCGGTTTCGTGTCCCGCGATGCCGAGGATGCGATCGCGCGGCATCTGCTCCGCCCGATGCTGTTCGCTGATCGCGAGATCGCGCTGCTCGCGGGCTTCGACGCCTATGGCCGACTCGCCGGACTCGAAAGCGCCGCGGGCGATACGACCGGACGCTGCGTGATCACGCCGTCATGCTGGAACCGCCTGCTCGGCCAGCGCGTCGCCACGGTGCTGATGGCGCACAATCACCCTTCCGGCATCGCCCGGCCGAGCGACGCCGACCTTCGCTGCACGCAAGAAGCCGGTCAGTTTCTGCGGCTGCTTGGCATCGACCTTTCGGATCATCTGATTTTCGTCGAGAGCGGACATTTCAGCTTTCGCGGCGCCGGGCTGATCTAGAATCCAGCCCCTGACACAATCGTCGCAACCAAGCCGATTGGCGCTTGATGTTCGCAAATTGCGCGTCTAGAGGACCGCCCTGCCTTCGCGCCGGTCCGCCGGCGTAAAGATCGGTCGGGGAGTAGCTCAGCCTGGTAGAGCACTGTCTTCGGGAGGCAGGGGCCGGAGGTTCGAATCCTCTCTCCCCGACCAGCTTTTCCGCCAATTCTGTCTTGAGATAGACAGGGGTTGGCGGTTCATGTTGAACCTCATGCGCTAATTCTCCCTTTCTCAATCGCATCGGCAACGCGCTTCAGATAGCCCGGCGAATATCGAGCATAATGCTGTTGCGTCGTTCGGTCGTCGTCGTGCCCCAGCATTTGCGCCAATTCTGACATCGGCACCCCAGCTTCAGCGGCCCAGACCGCGCCCGTATGGCGCAGCGTGTAAGGCGTTGCGTGGACACCGCTCCTTTCGGACGCCGCCTGGAACGCCTTTTTGATGTTGCCGACCTGCTTCCCTGCCCGCTCGACGACATAGATCGAGGTCCGCGCGGCATAGGCTTCCTGCATGGCAGTCAGCAGCCGATCCCCGATTGGCACGACTGGCCGGCGCTTGGCGGTTTGCGTTCGTCCGACGGGGTTGAGGTCGATCTGGCTGCGCATGAAGTCGACTCGATCCCATGTCAGGTCGAGGATCGCACCGGGCCGGGCGCAGGTGAACAGCCCGATCAGCGCATAGAGTTTGGCGTGAGGCGCGATCATGCCGTCGTGCAGCCGGTCGAATTCCTTCCGGGTCAGGTGCCGCGTCTTGCGCTCCGACTTCGGCGGGAGCCAGACGGTTCCGCGCTCGGTGATATGCTTGTGCGGCGCCTTCATCGCCCAATTGAGCGCCGTCGAAAGCTTCATCAGTTCGAGCCGCGCAGTGGCATCCTCGACCTTGCGGGTTCGGCGATACTCGCGGCACATCGGCTCGTCGATCATCGCCGGGTCCACGTTCTGCCAGAAGGGCTTCATTGCCTTCCATGCGTCCTGCGTTCGACCGTGCGACGGCTTGTGCGCGATAGATGCCATATAGCCGGTCATGATCCGTTCCACGGTCCACGGACTATCGTCGGCCCCTTCCCAGATGGTGCGCGCTTCCGATTCGGCGCTCGCCCTATCTTGCGCGGCGAGTTGACGACGGCGGCGCTTTTGCTCGGGGTCGACTTCTGGGGGCTCTCGCCAGACGAGGGCGAACCCTCCCCGGAATCGCTGGACGGAATAGGGCTCGGTTCCGCTGGACATTTCTCATACCTCTCCACTTCGGCTGCACTGACGCGAATAAGCGCACCGATCCGAAATGTTTGCAACTCGCCCTGATTGACAAGTTTGCGGATCATGCTGTCACTGCATCCCCAGCGGTCGGCCAATTGGGCGATCGAATAGGGCCGGACGTCATGCTCTGGCAGGATATGGCTGTGGATGCCCATCACGCCGCTTCCCTCACAGCCTCGTCGACGAAAGCCGCGACCGGTTCCGCAGCAACCGGCTTCGCCCGCTCGATCACGTCAAGCGCCGCCAGCACCGACCGAAGCTGATCACTATGCGCCAGCAGCCCCGTATGAAGCGCGGCGCTATGCTCCTTCATGAGCTTCTCGGCGATGTCCTTGAGGGCGGCTTTCAGCGCGTCCTCTTCGGTCGTGAACAGCTTTCCGGCGTGTTCAAAGGCCGTGACTTTGGTGACGCACATCAGTCATGCTTCCTTTCCCATGCCAATCGTCCGGGCCATGCGCGCCAAAACTGCGCAGCCAGGTCGAGGCAGATGATTCGGTATTTCGCTTCGAAGGTTCGCCAGCCGATGCGGTGCTGCTCGTCGTGGTGGCCGTCACAGGCAGGGAACGAGTGCCGGTCGCTGACCTTGGTCCCCATGCCCTTGTCGCCCGCGTAATCGACGTGACACGCCCTCACCTTGCCGCTGCAAGCCCCGGTCTTTTCGAGGATGCAGCGGCGGGACCGGACCCATTGCAGGAAGGCCGGTGCGGACTTCTCTGCCGGGCGACCGGCGTTGCGGATGCGAGGGCGGGTGTCGACGCGCATCAGAATGGAATGTCCGGGTCGAACCGCTCGACCTCGATCGGCCGCGTCGTCCGCGTCCGGCTGACTGTCGCAAGGACGTAGAAGTCTTGACCGGGGTTCTGGACTGCCAGCCGCTCAGCCTCGGCTTCCGCCAAGTGCATTGCGCTATGGCGTTCGCGCGGCGAGTGCGGCCCCTTGGGGTTCCAGACGACATAGAACGGATCGGACGCCATCAGCCTTCCCCCTCCCCGGCTTCCGGCTGCTCGCCATAGTCCTCGACCTTCACCCCATCAGCGACCAGTTTGGCCACCTCGCGAGACTTCGGGATCGTCACGGCGAATTCATCGCCAGCTACATGACGGAGCGCCGCCGCATTGGTGGGCGCATCGACGAGCCGGATGGATTCGGTCGCCTTGTTGCGGACTGCATAGAGGGCCATCAGCGCGCCGCCTTCTTCGCCACGACAGCGGCCCGCACCTTCCCGGCCTTGGCGTCGTCGCGGTTCTTCTGGCGACGGATGATGTCCGCCTGCCGCTTCGCCCGCATGGCTTCGGCGTCGGGCTTGAGGGCGGCAATCTCGACTTCGGCCTTTGCGAGCCGGTCGGTGACATCCTTGTTCCATTTCGCGCGGACCGTGGCATCGCGGAGCAGCCCCTCGATGCGCTTTTCTGCGCTGTCGAGTTCATCATCTCGGGCGGCCAAATCCTTGATCGCCGTCTTGAATTTCGTGTCCAGCTTCGCGTGCTCTTCGGCGGACACCGCGCCGATCATCGATAGAAATCCCATGTCAGTTCTCCGTTGCTTGAAAGGCAAAGTTGGCGGTGAGCCGGTAATTGTTGGGCTGACCGGCGAGGCCCATGAAGCCGGCCATGATCGCGGCGGCGGTCTTCTTCGGCGCGGCTTTGATCTGGCGGGATATTTCCGCCTCAATCTGCGGGGCGGCGTCCTGAGCGATCTTCTCGACAGCGGCCTTCGCAGCGGCGCGGATGGCGTTGGCCGAAAGGACTTCGATGAAGTCGAACTTATTCTCGCTGCTGTATGTCGAGATCGTGCCGTTTGAGCTGACCTTTTGCTTCAAGGTCTGCTCGATGCAGTGCCGGATCAGCGCCGTAGGATCACCGATTTGAGCGATGACCGCCGTGGCAATCTGGTCCCGAATGATCGGTTCGACCAACTTCTCGTCGACTTCAAACTTCATGTCCATTCTCCTTCTAAAATTCAGCCGCCAGCCAGCGGGTTAAGCCGTCCGGCCCGGTCATTTTCGGCGGCCTCGACCTCGGCCAGCGCATCGGCGCTCAGAAACTCGCGATGTTGTTCAAAGCGGTTGATCGCGGACTTGAGGTCGAGAACAGTTTCTGCCGCGCGGATCGCATCGAGGTGATCGTCAACCGCCTTGCGCCATGCAGGGGCTTCGTCGGTCCCGTCGAACTGGTCGCCCCGGTCATCGTCTGCCGGGCCTTCCGCTGCGGTCGGGTTGTCGGGGGTGGCGGTGTCGGCGGGCGTCAATTCGCGCTCGCGGGCCTCGAACGCCTCGCCCACCTTGTCGTAAAGCGCGGGGTCGGTGTCGCGCAGCCATTCGCGGCGCTTGATGATGCCTGGCACCTCCGCCAGCGCAGCCAGTGCCTCGACGTCGGGCGCGGCCTCTGCGCGGCGGATCAGGTCGTCGGCAACCTCGCGCGCGCCGTTGTCGCCGCGCTGGTTGTCGATCGCGAGCGGCTTCACCGTCATGGCAACGCGCAGTCCGCGGCGGACCGTGATCATATGCGTCTGTGCCTCGGTGATATGCGAGACGTGGCTGACCTGAATGCCGCCTTCTGGCTTCCCCGCCCAAAGGACGTCGGGATTGCGGAAAAGCGTCATCGACCGACCGATGAAGTCTTTGCTCTCGTCGGTCTTCCAAACGAGCATCAGCAGCCGCCGCTGCCCCTTGTTGGGCTTGTACGGCTTCCCGTTGTCGCCTTCGTAGAAGATGTAGCACGGCTGATCCTCGCCCTTGCGGACATAGGCGTCGCGAACCGTAATGGTGATCGGGCCGGCGATCAGGTCATCGGCATTGAGCTGGTCCGACTTGGGAACAATGGTCGAGGCGAGGTCGCCCGTCATTTCAGGTCTCCGGTGGTAAAGATTGAGCGTTCGGTGGGGATCAACCGCGCGCCGGACGCCATCATCGCGTCGTAGATCGCTCGCTTGTCAGCGAGGTCGGCCTCGAACTTTTCGGATGCGGAAAGTATCGCGTCCTCATATTCGGGGATCAGGTCAACGCGGGTCGTCGACATGGGCAGTCCGCCCGAATAGCTGATGAAGTCGATCCACTTGCGCTTGGACGCGACAAGCCCGGTTTGATGCTGAAGCATGAACTCGGTCGGGATCAGCTTCTTCGAAGCATATTCGACAATCGTCTCGATCTGGTATTTTTGCTTCCGTGACTTGCACTCGATCAGGCCGTCGTCACCGACCAGACCGTCGGGCGAATAGCCGAGCGTGAAGCCCCATTCGTCGTTCGTAATGAAGCCGCATTCCTCAACCGGCGCATAGTGCTGCGAATATTGCAGCCGGGCCTCGATCTCATCCTCGCGACCGCGCAGAATGTCCCAGCTTTCATATGTCTCTTCGACAAAGCCGGTGATCCGCTGGGCGAGCAGTTCCCAAAGATGCGCCCGCGCCTTGTCGTTGTTGGCGACCTTGAGTGTCGGGGTCAGGATCAGCTTCATTTCGCTCGCCGTCAAAATGCCAGTCCGCAGCTTCATCCATTCGGCGGTGCCTTGGATGACGTCCCGGTGATAGACGACGCGGCCCTTCCCCGGTGCCGGGGTTGCCGTGCGCGCGGGTTCCGGCTGGTCGTCAACGGGCGCGGCGACGTAATCCCGGCTGAATGGGTTATCCATTGTCGGCTTCCTCTCTCATGCGGTCGCGGTAATCCTCGGCGCGCGCTTCCTCGGCGGCCTCACAGGTGGCGTCCCAGTCCTCGAAACATTCCGCGATCAGGTCGTCGCGCTCGAAAAGGTCGTCGGGAATGTAGGCCCAGGCATCGTCGTTGATTGGCACGATGTCCGTGATTTCGACCGTCGCGGGTTCAGCCGGGTCGGTCCGCGTTTCCGGGAACCCGTGGCGCCCGACATAGGTCACGCGCACCTCGGCCTCGCATTCGCTGCCCCGGCTGTCGTGCCAGATGACGGTGGTGGTGAAGCTGCCGTCCATGGTTAGGCTCCCATCTTTCGGAGGGCCGCCATCAACTTCTCGATCGCTTCATCGACGAGGCACGCGGCATGGTTGTTGTTCGACCGCACGAACTCGTCGCGCAACTTCGACATGGCGAGGAAAGCGTCATCGGCGTGGGCTTCCTCGATCTCGCGGAGGCGGAGGGCGACGGTCATGCGGCACCGCCCGTCGCCTTGGCGATGGCAGCGTCCACCACGCCGCGAACGGTGGTGTTGTCCTCGGAGGCCCAACCGCTCGCGGGGTTGTTGTACCACTCGTAGAAGTTGAGGGCGCGATGGGCCTCAAGGAGAGCAGCAAGCAGATCGGGCGCGGCGGTGATCAGACGAGCGTTGGCGTCGCGCTGCGGACGGTAAACCGGCTTTGGGACAGGCCCCTTCTCGACGTCACATGAGACGAGAGCGAGGCAGCGCCAGTTGTGGGCCTGATCGCCAACAACGATCCACAGATCATCCTCAACGCCGTCTCCCATAGGGTCTTCGACGTGCCACGCGCCGTCGGTGTGCGCCCCGCTCACGCCGCCGCTCCAGTGAGATTGGCAAGCTCTTCACGAAGCTTGGCGATGCGCTGGGCGTTGGCCTTTTCAGGGTCCGCCATTTCGTCCGTCTCGCGGTCGATAGCGAACTGGATCCGATCAGCGAGGGTGGCGCCGGTAATGAACGAATGCTGGGTGCGGACCTTGCTGGTGAAGTAGCAAACGCCGAAGTCCTGCCGGAACCCCTTGGGGTGGCGCGCGTCGATCAGGAAGCTGGCACCCTCGGGGGTGTGGGCGAAGATGATTTCCAGCGCCTTGTTCAACGTCTCGCGCTCGGCGGCGGTCAGAATTGGATTGCTCACGGCAAAGTCTCCATCAAACGGTTGAGAAATTGGGCACCGGGCATATCGGCCGCGACCCAGATGACGTGCGCAGCGACGAGAAAGGCGGCTGCGATCCAGAGGGACGTGACGAGGGCACGCGGCTGCTCGTCGGTGTCGGGCTGGAGGGTTTCGGCCGCGACAATCTGCATCTCGGGCAGCGCGTCGGAATGGCTGGCGCGGTTGAAGGCCTCGCGGGCGTCGGTGTAGTTCATGCCGCCACCCGCTCGCCAGCAACCGCCGCCGCATACGCACGCCGGAACAGTCGATGAGCATCCGCCCTCGCCTCTTCGCGCGTCCGACCGGCCATCGTTGCAAGGTGGCAATGGCGCTCGAAGCTGCCGCAGCCGCGTTCGAGGGCAAGGTCCGCCTCGTCGATCGCCCTCAGGGTGTCGTCGAGATTCCAGATAGCCTGTTGAGCGGCGGACGGGGGCGCATAGTCGCGCTGATATTCCGGGAAGGCGCGGCGCTCTAACGCCTCGCTGACGCGGAAGTCGAGGTCGAAGGTGGCGCGCATCATTATGCCACCTTGCCGTAGTCGGCGGGCAACGCCGGGATGGCCTCGGGGCTGTCGAAGCCGAACATGGGGAGAAAGAAGAACGGCTTGCCCTGCTCGCGAAGGAGGCTGGCGCCTTGGATTTCGGCGCAGGCATATCCAGCGGCGGCCCGTGCGGCGACCCATGCGGCGGCCCATGCGGCGTCCCGTGCGGCGGCCCGTGCGGCGGCCCATGCGGCGGCCCGTGCGGCGACCCATGCGGCGGCCCGTGCGGCGTCCCGTGCGGCGACCCGTGCGGCGACCCGTGCGGCGTCCCATGCGGCGTCCCATGCGGCGTCCCATTGCTCATCCGTCATCCGGTCCATGTGCAGCCAGAAGGCCAGCACGATATGGGCCTGATCGCCCAGCACCTTTTCGGGATTGGTCAGGACGATCGAGGGCGCGCCGTCGATGCTGTCGTTGACGTTCCGCAGCAAGATCGCATGGGCGGTGCTGATGTTGAGCAGCTTGGCGGTTTCCGCGTCGGCCTTGGCCTGTTCGGTATCGGCCAGCTTACGGGGCGACCATCCGCCGAGCAGGTGCAGGACTTGCCCCTGCGCACACATGCACCCCATGTCGTCGGGAGGCGCGTTGCCATCCCCGTCATATGCCGACCAGTCGATCAGCGATCCCTTGTAGGGCTTGCCTTCGCCGCTGTCCCAGCGGGCGAGAATGTCGTCGAGAGTTTGTTGCGTTTGCATGTGCGGCTCCGTTTGGTGACGGGGCCGGTTGTAGCATCATTGCTAATCTGTGCAACTCATAATTTGCAATGATGCTAATTTATTTGCTGCACCCTCCCTGAAGGAGAGTGGATATGCACTACGATAATGAATGGAACATGGTCATCGTGATGGGAATGCTAGTCCTCTATCAATTCTGGCTCGGCCGCCCCCTACCATCACCGGCGTAGCGCGCCTGCCAAGAGAACCGTCAACGAAAATATAAATAGGAAAATGCCGCTTTCGTCTCGCCAATCAGCAACATAGACGATGCACAATAGGCAAGCGCAGAACACCATCCCGCATCGCGCAATGATGTCAGTTCCGCCGTACTCCTTAGCCACCCCCTCCCCCTTCCGGCATCCCCCGATGCCACCGCCCTATAATTAGAGCCGACGACCGAACCAGACTGGCCGACCCAATATCCTTGTTTCCTCGTGCCTTATCTCGGTCGCCGTATATTCGGTGTTCGACGAAAATAGCCGAACCAACCCGCCCGGCAAGCGCTCCACATTCTTGATTAGGTATTCGCCCCATTCCGCATCCCATATCGCGAAGGGCCCGGCTTGCGTTGGCGATCGATCGCGCTTGTCAACCAGCAGCTCGTCATCGTGGCGAAACGTCGGCTCCATCGAATTGCCGCGCACGCGGATCAAAACGAAGTCGCTGGGATGACCGCGAAAGACGCTCTCGATCAGATAGCGGGGAACGAGCGCGGTTTCTGGATCTCCATCACCCGTCCCTCCGCCACCCATTCCAGCATAGGTTGGCAGGACTTCGACCGACACGTAATCAATGTTCAGATCGGTTTCGGGCTGGTCTGGCTCTTCGTTCGACCAGCCGGGAAAATCAGAATATTTCGCCTTCAGCTTCTCAAGCGTCGGCACTGACAGGCGATGTTTGACGGGGTGATTGAGTGGGCGGGTTAGCGTCGACACCGCCAGCCCAGCATTGCGCGCGACCTCAGACGGGGACAGTTTCGCCCACTTGCTGAGTGCGGTGATCAGCGCCTTGTCGTTGTTCTCTTCGGACATCTCGACAGCGTTAGCAAAAATGCCATTAGCAATCTTGTAGCAAGATTGCTCTTGCTGATTAGCAATGATGCTATTAAGCATGGCTCATGACCCATGATGAACTCTTCGCGGATTGGGAGACGCGGGCGAAAGCCATCGGCTCCGACCTCTCCGCCGTCCGCAAGGCTGCTGGTGTCCACCCAGCCAATTTCTCCAACTGGCGCAATGGAAAGGGCGGGATGACGCTCGCCAGCATCCAGAAGGTCGAACAGGCTGTTGCCGACATGGAACGGTGCGCCGGTTTCGCCAAAGCCGACGCCGCATGAACGTGCTGGCCCCGATCCGCCTCTCGCCAGCACGCCGAGCGGCCGCGAACGCGCTTTTGGACCCTCAGCATGTCAGGGACTTTCGCGCCGCACTCTGCGCAGCAGAATCGCGCTTGAATGCAGAAGCGCCGCATATTCGGTCAACTCGTCGACCTCTGCACCGTCCAGATATTCCGCCACGTTGTCGAACGAGTTCGCCATCCGTCCCGCAGTTGTCTCGTGCAGCAAGCCGCGGCTTGCCATCTCTACTGCTAATCCTGACGATATCAGGGATAGTTCGGCGCACATTGCGAGCGCGATCGTCAGATCGTCGTCCATATAGTCCTCCCGCTGATCCACAGGTCAGAAGTCGGGACGCCTGACCGATGGCCGCTCCCTCACCCGCCCCCAGCATCCTGAGCGATCCGAGCGCGCAATTCTTCGATGAGCGTGTAGGCGCCGCGCTTCCCGTCGCCGTCGGCCTTGACGAGCGCGTCATCGAGACACGCGACGAAATGCTCATAGAAGCTGGCATCGACATGCTCGGCTTTGACGAGCGCGCGGGCCATCGCCCTGAACGCCAAGATCGTCGCGTAATCCATTCGAATCCCCTTCGTGCAGTCCCGAACATCGGCACGATAGGCGCGCTGCCGGGTGATCCGCAATGACACCCGGCAGCAACCCCCTTCCCCCGTACCCCGTCGTGCGCGGCAATCAGTCCGGCCCCGGAAACGGCACGCACCTCCTGCTGAGCCAGCCCTTCATCGTCGAGGATTGGAGCGACGACGAAGGCCCGCTGATGGTCGTCAGCCCCCTGAAATACCTGCGCTTCGACCGCGAAAGCGGCTGCGTCGTGGATCACCCCGTTCATACCGCGCTGACTGCCAGCAATTTTTCGGCCGACGCAAGCGAACCGTGATGGCTGTTCCATTTCGCGGTTAACGCCCCGCATTTTGTTAATTCCGTTTAACCACAGAGGTTTACCATGACCATCCTTCTAGGCCTCGCGATCTTTATCACCGGCGGCACTCTTGGCCTGTTCATCGGCTGCGCTCTGGCGGTTAGCTCGCGGTTCGACCTCATGGACGAACTCGACGATGCGGAGGCCGAGATTGATCGGCTGCGGGGCGCGTGATGGCGACGGCCTCGACCCTGCTCGCTTGCGCGTCGTCCTCGCTTGCTGCGGCCGGACTGACAGCCCTCTATTTCCGATCCCGCCTGAGCGCGGCGAGAGCGTCGGCCAACCTGTTCCGCCAATGGTGGGAGCGAGACAGCGCCCGGATGATCATTGCCGAGGCGCAAGTCGACCTGACGCGCCAGCAGCGGATCGACGCGGGCAAACTGTCGCACAAGGCTGAGCGGGAGGTGATCGACGCCCGAACTGAAGACCTGCGCCTGTGCAACGTCGCGCGCAAATCCCATCCACTGGAAGGCGCCCTTGCTGCGCCAACCAGCCCTGCGCGGGAGGGTTGCGGCCCTTCCGCGCCTTTCTCAAAGATTCCTGCCGGGGTTCAGCAGCCCGGAAAGCGAGCGGAACGGTCCCATGAGCGCCGATCGCACCGACAGGACGCGGAGGGCCCCTCTTACCCAACGCGGCTGGCGAAGGGCGATAGCATCGACCCGGAATGCCGGCTGGCGAAACCGCGCGGTGTGATTCCACCCCTGCTGACCAACACCACCATGAAAGGAGCCTAAGACATGGGCACGAAAGACGACGGACCCCAGAACGGCGGGGAGATTATCAAGCCGGATTTTGAACGCGCAATCAAGGTCATCACCAACGACCTTAATCCGCTGCTTGAAAAGTCAGCCAAGGTGCGCGGCGATCAAGCGGCGGGCTGGAAGGTCATCGAAGACGACTGCCATTGCAACAAGAAGGCGGCCAAGCATTTCCACGCCCTGATGCGCATGGATCCCGAACTGCGCGACGACTACTTCCGCACCCTGCGCGGTCTGCTCGACGTGTCGGGGCTGGGCATCTCGCGCGATCTTGTCGACGAAGCCGAAGGCAAGGAAGCCTCGCCGGTCATTCCGGTGGTCGACAAATCGCGGCCCGAACTTGCGACCGTGAATTAAGATGAAGCTGATGACGCTCGACCTGTCGAAGCGATCGTCGGGCATGGGCGGGTGGGATGGAAAATCCTCTCACCCGGTCATCCTGACGAAGCAACTCGGCTCTCAATTGACCAGCGTCGGCATGGCGTGTGGGCGGCTGCACGGCGCCATGAACGACCTCAACATGGTCATCGGCGGCGTTGACGCGATCTATTGCGAAATGCCACTCCAGCCCCAGGCATTGGCCGGTCACACGACATTCGATACCATCCTACTCGCCTATGGCCTCTACGCGCACGCGGAGAGCTTTGCCGAGGCGAAGGGCATCCGATTTCACGGTGTCAATCATACCGTCTGGGTCCGCTACTTTCTCGGACGGATGAAGCGCGGCACCAAGCGCGCAACACTGAAGCAACTCGCCATAGAGCGTTCCCGCCAACTCGGCATCTCTGTCGCCAATGACGACGAAGCCGACACTTTCGGAATCATGGATTACGCCTGCGAGCGCGAAGGCATTGTCCCGCCATGGCGCGCCAACGAGGTGCTGCGGCCTCCGTTGGGGGCGATGGCATGAAACCCGACGCCCTGAAATTCCAACGCGAACTTGCTCTGAAGCACGTCGCCAAGGCCCGCGCGTCCGATCACCCGATGACGGATCAGCGCATTGCCGCGGCGGTCGCGCCGACGGTGGGCGCGACCCCTGAACAGGTTCTGAAATGGATGAGGGGAGCGCGGTGATGCCGACGACGCACCCCGAACAGATACACCCGCGCTGCACGGAGGATCCGATGACCGATCGCGAGATGATCGACTTGTGGAAGACTGGCGAACCGATGGTTTCGATCGCGGCCAAGGCAAGGCGGCGCAATGGCTTGTCCATCGGCGAGGTCCGCGAAATCGTCCTGGGGAGGCCCAACTGATGGCCAGACCATACGCCATGTCCATTCCATCCGATTATGACCCGGCGATCCCGCTTCGACAGGCGACAGAGATTTACGGCGTGTCGCGCGGAACGCTCGGCAAATGGCGCCAAGAGGTCGGTTATAAGGGCACGCCCGGCGCTCTTGCGCCATGGACCGACATTGAGGACCAACAGCTCAGGGCCAACTTCAACACGTTGACCTATGACCAGCTTGCGGCGCTGATCGGGCGCTCCGCTTGCGCCATCAGGTCGCGTGCGGTCGCGATGGGCATGAGGAAGGCATCGACACAGTTTCAGCCCGACCGACGCGCCAAGTTCGAGGGCCAGCGCGCGAAAGGCTATGCCGACCTCGCCGCCGAATATGTGCGCTGCCATGACCGGGTCGCCATCTTTCGTTGCGATGCGGACGGCACCCCGAACCCCAAGGGCCAGTGCTGGCGATACGGCCATGCCGTTCTGACCGAGGGCGAGTTGTTCGCCAAGGCTGAGCGCAAGGGCTGGCGGGCGGATGCGTGGAAGGAATTGGCCGCGTGAGCCGCATTCGCTCCATCCACCCCGGATTTTTCACCGACGAGGATATTGTCAGCGTCAGCATGGCTGCGCGGATGCTATTTCTCGGTTTAGGGGTAGAGGCTGACGATAAAGGCATCTTCGAGTGGAAACCGCTCACGTTGAAGATGCGTATCTTCCCCGCCGACAGCATCGAAGTAGCCCCGCTGCTCGACGAACTCGCGGGCGCGGGCAAGATCATGTCCTATGAAATCGATGGAAAACGCTTCGGCGCCATCGGCAACTTCGCGAAATTCCAGAGACCGAAGAATCCGAACGATATTCACCCTGCGACGGATGAAGCTCTTGAATTTACAGGACATTCGGAAAAGAAAATTCCCCCTAAGGCGGAAGCGAAATCTCCAAAAGGAGAAATGAACGGCGCTAAAGTCGGAGCATTTCCCCTTTTGGGAGAAATTGATCCGCAGATGGAGGAGGGAGAGGAGGATGGAGAAGAGATAGAAGCTAAAGCTTCTCGTCCATCTGGCGATGAACCCTCGCTGCGGCCTGAGCATGTCGTGGAAAAATGGAATGAGATCGCTCCAGGGATGGGCAAACCCAAGGTTCGGGACATCACGCCAGAGCGTCGGCAACTGCTGAAAGCCCGGATCGCCCAATATTCGATCGACGATTTCGTGACCGTGTTCGGCAACATTCGCGGCTCCCCGTTCCTGCGCGGCGACACCGGGAAGCACTTCTGCACGTTCGATTGGGCCATGAAAAAGGCCAATTTCCAGAAGATTATCGAGGGGAACTACGGTGACTAACCCGCTTGATTTGCGCGGTGTAAAGGATGGCGGAAGCGGCGATGTGTTCGATCCGCAAGGGCTGGAAGCCTATTGCATTCGGATCAACGAAAAAGGCTTCGTCAAGGCGAACAACTGGCAGTATTTCGTCAACCGCCGCAACCTTGAGACAGACCCGGACATGCCGCCGAAGTGGCAGCATTTCGTCGATCGCCGCGACGGTGCGCGCCTCGTTCCCGGGCCAATGGCCAAGCAGGTTGCGAAGGCGCTCATCCCGCCACGCGATGTCCGCCAGCCCTATGCGGATTGATCCGATATGACCGCCACCGACCAATGAGATACGGACAGGACCTTCTTGGGCAGACCGAAAGCCGTGTCGTCATCGACGAGGTTAATTCGTGGATCCGGCGCACCGGGACGAATTATAACCGGCTGGTCACCGCCGCAGGCGTTGCGCCCTCGACGCGCTCCGCCGTTCGAACTCGCCAACGACGCCTGACGATCGACACAGCCGATAAGCTGCGGGCCGCAATGGCCGCCTATCCTCACGGCATCGAACGAGGCGAGCATAAGGCTCGCGTCCGCCAGGCGGCACGGCAAGCCCTCGATCGCCAGCGCGCAAAGCAGAGCCGGGACTATCCCGCCGCCCTTGTCGATAGCAGCCTATGCGTCAAATGCGGCGCCCGCCGTGTTCTGGGATGCGAGCACCATCCCCTGATTTTGAGCGCCGCCCCCCTGAATGAAAGGATATGAGCATGACTGACGCCTTAAGAATGAGCCCCGTGCCGGCCTATCACGACGCGCTGGTAGCGGACGGCTGGCAGGAGAAGATCGGCGGCTATTTCCGCACCGGCCGTGTCTGCTCAGTCCACAGCGGTCCCGTGCGCGCGTCGTGTGACATCAGAACCGACGTGCTCGATCTTGTCGTTGACCCCGTCAGCTACGCTGATCGCGAGTTCGCGGCGGCCGTTGTGGCGGCGGAAGGCCCCCGATGGCTCTGACCCCAAAGCAGCAGCGATTCCGCGACGAGTATCTCGTCGACATGAACGCGACGCGGGCTTACCGCGCAGCCGGGTATCGGGGCAGCGATGCCGTCTGCGCGGTCGAGGGCAGCAAACTCCTTAGAAATCCTAAGATCGCGCTTGCCATTGCGGAAGCGATGGAGGCGCGCTTAAAGCGGACGAAGATCGACGCCGATTGGGTGGCGAAGCGCCTCCAGGCCGAAGCCGAAGCTGATCTTGCCGATCTATACGATGACAACGGGAACCTGCTGCCGGTGAAGCAATGGCCGCTCATCTGGCGGCAGGGTCTGGTCGCCGGCGTCGAAACTGTCCGCGAGAAGGGCCGCGACGGCGACGGGGACGGGGTGGTCGACAAGGTCAAGCTGTCGGATCGCATCAAGCGCATAGAACTTCTCGGCAAGCATGTTGATGTTCAGGCCTTCAAGGACCGTGTCGAGGTCGATGTGACCGACGACGCGGCCAAACTGCTCGCCGAGGCAAGAAAGGCCGCCGGTCGCTGATGGCTGACATGATCACGCCTGCCGAGTTCCGCCGCGAGATACTCCGCGACCTGGGCAGTTTCACTCATGATCCGCTCGGCTTCGTTCTCTGGGCATGGCCGTGGGGCATAAAGGGAGGGCCGCTCGAGAACGAGGAAGGCCCGGACGAATGGCAGCGCGAGCAGCTTGAGGAGATTGGCGCGCGGCTCCACGACGATCCGTTCCGGCTGATCCGCGAGGCCACGGCGAGCGGGCATGGCATCGGCAAATCGACCGAGGTTGCATTCATCTGCCATTGGGCGCTGATGACGCACGAGGACACGCGCGGCGTCGTCACGGCGAACACCGACACCCAGCTACGCACGAAGACATGGCCCGAGCTGGGCAAATGGTATTCGATGCTTCGCTTCCCGATGCTGCGGGAGATGTTCCGGCTAGAGGCGACCAGCTTCTTTTCGACCCAGCGCGGTCACGAGCGCAACTGGCGTATCGACGCCATCCCGTGGAGCGAGCGCAACACCGAAGCCTTTGCGGGCCTGCACAATGCTGGCAAGCGCACCATCCTGATCATGGACGAGGCATCCTCGATCATTGATCCGATCTTCGAAGTGTCGGAAGGCGCGCTCACCGACGCCGATACGGAGATGCTCTGGGCGATCTACGGCAACCCTACCCGCAACACCGGGCGCTTCAAGGAATCGGTCGAAGGGAAGTTTCGCCACCTCTGGCGCCACCGGCAGATTGACAGTCGCACCGTCAAGCGGACGAACAAGGACCGGCTGCAAGAGTGGGTCGAAGCCTATGGCGACGACAGTGATTTTGTTCGCGTCCGCGTCAAGGGGCAGTTTCCCCGCGCCGGTTCGATGCAGTTCATCGCCAGCGATATAGTCGATGCCGCCATCTCTCGCGGAGATATGAACACCCCGACATCGCCGGTCATCTTCGGCGTCGACGTCGCGCGCTATGGCGATGACAAGACCATCTTGTCTGCCAGACAGGGCCGCGACGCTCGCTCGATCCCTTGGCTCGCATGGCACGGCAACGACATCCAGCGCGACCTGATGCGCGTCGCCGGGGACATCGCGATACACGCGAAGAAATATGGCGCCGATGCAATTTTCGTCGATCGCGGCGCGATGGGGCCTGGCCTGATTGACCGGCTCAACCAACTCAATGTCCCCGGCGTCTTTGGCATCAATTTCGGCGATCGCGGCGGGCGGGTCATGGTCGGCGAGAATTTGGAAATCGAAACTGCGAACAAGCGTGCGTTGATGTGGGCGTCGATGAGAGAGTGGCTCAACGGCGGCACGATTCCCGATGACGACGAATTGAAAGCGGACCTGACGGGCGTCGAGTATGGTTATGGTCCCGACCAGGTCGCGCTGCAACTTGAGCGCAAGCAGGATATGAAAAAGCGCGGTCTTGCCTCGCCTGACCGTGGCGATGCCCTAGCGCTGACATTCGCTGCGCCGGTGGAGCGCCGGATTGATCGGGACCAATCGCCGCTGCCTCGCCGTGCTTACGACCCTTATGCCGACCTCTGATTTTGAGCGCCGATACACGCTGAAATAGCGTCGCCTGCGAAAGGTGATCGCTCCCGATGTGTATGCCGAAAGCCCCCGACGTTCCGCCGCCGCCCGCGCAGCGCCAGGCAATGAAGGCCCCGGAAAGCAAAGTCGCGGGCGTCGATGACGATCCGATGCGCCGACGTCGCGGGTATGCCGCGCTGATGTCAGCGGCAGGGCCTTCTCTCAGCACGCCGATGACGACTTCGACCCTCGGTGGCTGAACGCATCGACATTCGTGGCATCCCGCATCTTCGCTTCGAGTGCGAGTGCGGCCAGCGCCAGCAAAGTCCCGAACCAGAGGACAGCAAGGTGAAGTGCGCGCGCTGCGGGAAAGAGCATGTCCCCGATGAGTGAGACATTGTCCCTTCGTCAACCGCCCCAGGGCGCGCCGAAAGGCGAGAAGACACGCCGCGAGCATGTCGAGAAGGTCGCTAGCGCGTTGAAAGCGCAGCGCACCGACTGCGAGAATGATTGGTATTCGATCGCCGACTTCTCGGGCTATGGCTCCGTCGCCAGCTTGGCTGTCAACAGTTCCGGAAAAGAGCGCCCGAAGACGCGCCAGCTTCTCGACAGCCACCCCATACTCGCGTTCCGCACCGTCGAGGGCGGCATGTATTCAGGGCTGTCGTCGCCCAATCGCCCGTGGATCGAGTTCAAATTCGCCGATCCCGACCTCAACCAATATCAGGCGGCACGCGAGTGGCTCGACGATTTCCAGACGCTTATCTACGCGCTGTTCGACGCCTCGAACTTCTACCAGGTCGCGCGCCAGAATTATGGCTCGATGGCCCGCTTCGGTCCTGCCTGCGGAATCATGACCGAACATCCGCTTCAGATTGCCCCGTGCATCGGTGTCGGCGTCGGCGATTACTGGCTTGGTCTGAACGACGCCTTCAGCGTCGATACGCTGATGCGCAATTGTCCGATGACGGTGGACCAGGTCGTCAAGAAGTTCGTCGGCAGGCCGGGTGGCGCCTATGACTGGTCAACCGTATCGACGAACGTCAAGAATGCGTGGGACCGGTCGAATTACGGCCAAATCGTCCCTTGCAAGCAGCTCATCGAGCCCGGCGCGAACGACGCCTGGGATTCGGTGATATGGGACTGCAACGATCAGCGCAAAGATGTGTTGCTCGAAGGCAAGCGCTATAACGAGCAGCCTTTCTGGGCGCCGCGATGGATCACTCGCGACGGTGATCCGTCGAACTATGGTCGCGGCGTCGGGCACGACTGCCTTGCCGACATGCGCGAGCTTGCCATGCAGGCGAAGAGCAAGCGCGAACTGACCGATCTTCTCCGGAAGCCGCCAACAGTCGGGCCTGCCCGCGACCTCGATATGCGTCCCGGTGCCCACACTTATGTGGCGGACATGACCCAGGTGCAGGCGGTCAAGCCGATCTATGAAGTCCAGTCCGGAGCGATACAGGCGGTTCGCGAAGATATGGCTGAAATCAAGCAGTCAATCGACCGGTTGGCCTTCGCCGACCTGTTCATGGCCATCACGAACATGCCCGGCGTTCAGCCGCGCAACGTCGAGGAACTGCTGCGGCGCGATCAGGAGAAGATGTCGCAGATTGGTCCTGTCGTCGAGATGGTCAACGACGACATGCTGCCCATTGCCGTCCAGCGCATGATTGGCATTGCTCGCCGCGGTAATCTCATTCGGCCGGCGCCGGAAGAATTGCAGGGCCGCGAATTGAAGGTCGAGTTCGTTTCGGTGTTGGCGATGGCACAGAAAATGCTCGGGCTCTCCACGACGGAACGTGTCGTTGGCTTTGTCGGTTCGCTCGGCTCGATCTTTGGCCCGCAGGTTCTCGACAAGATCGACCCCGACGCGATCATCGACGATTACGCCGAGCGCGCTAACCTGCCGGCGAAAGCGGTCCGCGATGCTGCTGCCGTCAAGCAGATGCGCGACGCGCGGGCTCAGCAAGAGCAGATGGCGCAGATGGCGGCGATGGCGCAGCCTGCCAAGGATGCGACTACGGCGGCCTTGAACATCGCCGAGATGTCCAACGATACGGCGCAGTTCTGATGGCTGCGCGCGGCCCCATTCCTGTTGCGGATGTCGACTGGCTCATCCAGCAACCCCCATTCCAGCGCGTGATTTTTGAGATTTATAGAACGAGCGGTATCACCCGCTTTACTCGCGAAGAGCAGGCACGCCTTTTCAGTGAAGGCAAGCGCTCCTTGGGGCTCGAAATTCTCGGCTGGTTCTCGGCAACGCCCGGCGAACCTGATGACGCAATCGCCATGGCGATCGATGCTGGGAAGCAATTCACACCCCCGAAAGGAACGAAGCATGACGACCGAGACTGACCCCAATGACGCAACCACCGATGCCGCTGAAACTGCGGCGGCTACAGCGATGGGTGACGCGGCAGCGGCCGAAACCAATGCCGGAACCACGGATGCCGTCAAGACGGACGAAGTGAAGGTCGAGCCGACCCCCGAGGAAAAGGCGGTCGCCGACGCGGAAGCCGCCAAGACGGCTGCGGAATCGATCATCGGCGCCCCCGAGGCCTATGACGCGGCGGCGTTCACGATGCCCGAAGGTGTCGAGTTCGACGCCGAGATGTTCGATCTGGTCAAGGATGACCTGAAGGGCATGGACCTCAGCCAGAAGGGCGCCGAGAAGGTTGTCGGGCTGTTCGCCGAGAAGGTGGCGCCCGCCATCGCTGCGCGCGCCACCAAGGCGATCGACGATGCTGGCGCCCAACTCAGAGCCAACCTCGCGCGCGATTTGCAGGCCGACCCCGAAATTGGCGGGGCGAAGCTGAAAGAGAGCCAGGCGTTCGCCGCCAAGGCCATCGCGCATTTCATCCCCGACGCACCGACCCGCTCGGAGTTCTCGAAATTCCTAAACGAAAGCGGTCTCGGCGATCATCCGCTCCTTGCCCGCGTCATCGCGGGCGCCGGTCGCGCGATCTCCGAAGCCAGCACCCCGCTTGGCGGCGGTGGCAATGCCGAACTTACGGCCTCCGAAAAATTCTATGGAAGAAAGGGTTAATTTATGACTGTTCTCGGCACCCAGCTTCACACCCTCGCCGACCTGACGGCTCGCATCGACCCCGATGGCAAAGTTGCCGTCATCGGCGAATGGCTGTCCCAGACGAACGAGACGCTCGAAGACCAGCTTTGGCAGGAAGGGAATCTGCCGACCGGCGAGCGCACTACCGTTCGTGTCGGCCTGCCCACTGTCACGGCTCGCGGCCTCAATCAGGGCGTCGATCCGTCGAAGAGCCGCGTCGCCCAGGTCGACGAAGGCGCGGCCATGTTCGAGGGTCAGAGCGACATCGACCGCCAGGCGGCCATGATGTCCGGCGCCCCGGACAATTATCGCCTGACCGAAGCGACATCCTTCTATCAGGCGCTGTCGAACGCGCAGTCGCAGACGCTGTTCTACGGCAACGCCGCGTTTAGCCCGAAGGAATATACGGGCTTGGCGCCACGCTATAACAGCCTGTCCGGCTCGACGAAGGATCAGATTATCGATGGCGGCGGCACCGGCACCGACAATTCGTCGATCTGGCTGATCGTGTGGTCGCCCATGGGCGTCAAGGGCATCTATCCCAAGGGCTCGAAGGCGGGCATCACGCACATCAACGTCACCGGCAACACCGGCACCGCAGACGACGGCTACGAGGTCGGTCACTATGTGAACGATGCCGATGGCAAGCGCTTCCTCGCCGTGTCGGACAACTTCATCTGGAAGGTCGGCCTTTCGGTGAAGGACCCCCGCTACGCCGTCCGCATCCCCAACATCGACAAGTCGCTCCTGCTGCCGAATTATTCGACCGGCGCGCAGATCGAGATGCTGATGGTGCAGGCGCTGGAGCGCGTCGAAGGCCTCAACATGCCGGGCACCAAGGCCGCTTGGTATATGCCGCGCAACATCCGCGCGATGTTCCGCCAGCAGCTCGTCAACAACGCGAACAATTCGAATTTCTCCTACGAAACCGTGGGTGGGAAGCGCGTCCTGATGATGGGTGAGGTTCCGGTGCGCCGCGTCGATGCGCTCAAGGCCGACGAAGCTCGCGTCGTTTAATCGAGACAGGAAAGGAATAGGATCATGATTACCGATCGCGAACTCACGTTCTCGAATAACCAGGCGGTCACCACCGGCACGCAGGTTTCGACCGATGTCATCGATACCGGCGCCGCCGGGATCAACATCAACACCAACCGCGAGTTGCAAATCTTCGTCGCGGTCACGGCCGACTTCGCCGACGGCACGAGCCTTGCGGTCAACCTGATCGAAAGCGCCGCTTCCAACCTCGGCACGCCGACTGTTCTCGTCGGCTCTGGTGTGATTGCGGAAGCGAACCTGAAGAAGGGCGCCGTCCTGCTCCGCCTCGCGGTGCCGCGCACGAGCAAGCGCTACCTCGGGCTGCAATTCGTCACGGTCGGCACGCACACCGCCGGGACGGTCTGGGGCGGCTTCGTTCGCGATACCGACGACACGACCATCCCCGCGTTCGTCACCGGCTACTAAGGAAAGGTCTGAGCAATGGGTAATCTGGTTGAAGCCATCGTCCGTGGCCCCGAAAGCTACTTCGACGGGCGGCTTTTCGCTCCCGGAGAGATCGTCACCGTCGATGAAGACCTTGTGTCCGACGAGGACCAAATCGAAAAGCAGGTTACGTTTCGACTGGCCCAGCCGGTCGTGAAGCCCGATGGCGAGCTCGTCTTCGAGGCGACGCGCACGGTGCAGACGCGCACCCTCTTTCTGCCGCTCGCTTCGGCTACGGCGGCCACATCCGTTGCCGGGCATGACCGCCTCAACGTCACCGACTTCCTCAAGGGCGGCTCCGACGACATCGTTGCGAGCATCTCGGGCGGTAAGGTCGACGACTATCTCGCCGCGATCGAGCAGGCCGAACTGGCTCGCCGTGGACCGGCACGCGCTGCGGTAAAGGATGCCATCGCGGCGCGCCTCGCTGCCAAGGGCTGAACCGCCATCCGTGGGGGCAGAGGGCCGGGAGAAATCCCGGCCCTTTGTTTTGAGCGCCGATATCCCCGCGCATAGCGTCGCCCCATGGCAATCCATCCCTCCCGCCCTCGCGGAACGAGCCGCAAGCCGAAGCGGCCAAACTCGCGCCCCTATGATCGCGGCCGGGTGACGGCTTTGGAGGGCGCCGTCGAAGACCTTCGGGAGAGTGAATAATGGCCCGCAATATCGTTCAGATTTGCAACGAGGCCATTTCGGACCTTCCCGCGCATCCGATCACCGGCATCGACGACAACCGCACAGAAGCGCGCGAGTGCAACCGGCATCTGAACAGCGTCGTCGCTGACCTGATCGGAATGCACGACTGGACCTTCGCACGCCGCCGCGCGGCCCTGGCGTCCGTCGAGAACGACCGGGAGGGTGAATGGCGCTATGCTTATTCGCTCCCCGATGAAATCGTCTCCCCGATCGCGCTGGTTCGGGACGTGAGCGCAACATCGGTTCCGGGGATTGTCGTCACGCCCATGCTCTATTGGCCGCTGGCGAGCGTCGGCTATGAGCTGATCGATTACACGCTTGCCGACACCAAACTCTACACCAACCTCGAACTCGCCATCCTCGAATATTCGATCGACGCGGTGCAGCCGAACAAGTGGCACCCCCTCTTTGCGCAGGCCGTGATCCGCCTGCTCGCCGCGCGTATCTATCGTCCCATCCTTGGCGAGAAAGCCGACACGCAGGAATGGGTCGTCAAGCAGCGTGTTGCCGAAAGCGCGGTCAACGTCGCGATCGCCGACGACCTCAACCGCTATCCCAGACGGCGCAAGGAATTTGTGGCCGAAGGGGTCGCCGCGCGCCTTGGTTATGCGGGTGCGGCATGGCCTCGATAAGCAAGCGCAACTTCACGCGAGGCATTTTCTCGCCTGTCGTCCAGTCCCGGCGCGATGTCGATGCGTGGAACGCTGGGGCCCGGCGTCTCACGAATGTGACGCTGCTCAAATATGGCGGCGTGCGCAAGAGGCCGGGAACTTTGTTCGTCTACCGTCTTCCTGAAGACGACGACGACACACGCCTGCTCCCGTTCACCTATTCACCGGGGCAGAGCTATGCCCTGCTCATGGGGCAAGCGACAATGAAGCCGCTCGCGCTGGGCGGTGCAGTGCTTTCCGAAGGGTTCGGCATCACGGCGATATCGCAGGCTAATCCGGGCGTCGTGACGGCCCCCTTTCATGGCCTCGCCAGCGGCGACGAGGCGTTCCTGACCGGCTTCGAGGGAATGGATGAACTGGACGGCCGCACGGTCACTATCACCGTCATCGATGACGACAATTTCAGCATAGGCGTCGATACGAGCGGATATGCCGCCTTCGTGTCGGATGATGGTGTTGTGCGGGTTGCGCCTCCTGTTCCGCCCCCTGCTCCCCCGCCTGTCCCTGCGCCGACGCCCGCACCGACGCCCGCACCGACGGTTCCCCCTGGCGGCGGTGGCGGTGGCGGTGGCTGGCTGAATCCGCTTCCCTGATGGCCGTCTATCCTCTCTATAAGATGGCGACGCCGTATAATGCGCCGGAACTGGTCGACCTCGATTTCGCTCAGTCGTTCGACACGATCTATCTCGCGCATCAATATTACCCGGTGTCGAAGCTGGTTCGGGCCGATCATGCCGACTGGGCCTATAGCCAGGTGAGCTTTTCGCCCGGCATTGACCCGCCAACCAGCCTTGCTGCGGTGGCGACGGTCGCGAACACGGACGCGGCCAACACGGGCGATTCCTACTTTCCGCAGGATTATTCCTACATCGTTTCAGCGGTGAACGGCGATGGACAGGAAAGCCGGGGCTCCACCCCGGATGGCGCGACCAACGACACGGAACTGCCGCGAAACTACACCAGTATTTCATGGACGGCGCCCACCGGAGACGTCGAATATTATCGTGTCTACAAAGCGCATGAGAGCGGCAGCTTCGGCTATATCGGCGAGACCGAATCCCTGTCGTTCGTCGATGATGGATACCAGCCCGACTATTCCGACGCGCCGATCGAGGCCTACACGCCTTTCAATGCGACCGGGAAATATCCCGCCCGCCTCGGATTTTGGGAGCAGCGGCTTTGGCTTGGCCGCTCGACAAGCAGCCCGAACGGGGTCTTCGCCACCCGCACGGCGGACTTCGAGAATATGGATTTCGCCCGCCCGCAGCGGGAGAATGACAGCATCGCAATGTCCATATCGACCGGCGAGAGCAATGTCATTGAAGCCTTCATCCCCATGGATCGCCTGATTGTTGGAACCAGCGATAATATCTTCTCTCTGGTCGGCCCCAATGACGATATCCTTGTCCCGACGCCGCCGCCTGGCGCCAAGCGCCACGTCGGCCGCGGCATGGACCTACCGAAGCCGGTCGTGGTCGGTGAGGTGGCCTTCTACCAGCCGCGCGTTGAAACGGGCCTGCGCACGCTCGGCTATACCTTCGAGATCGATGGCTACCGCTCGAACGACGTGTCGATCTTTGCGCCGCACCTCTTCGAGAATTTCCGCATTGTCCGCATGGCATATCAGGCGGAGCCGGGATCGGTCCTGTGGTGCGTCCGCAATGACGGAGTGCTGCTCGCCCTGACATGGGAGGCCGAGCAGCAAGTCTGGGGCTGGACCGAAATGGACGTCGGCGGGTTCGTCTTGGACGTGTGCTGCGTCCCGGAGGGCGAAGAGAACCGCGTCTACCTGACGGTCGAGCGCGAGATAAACGGCGAGACGGTGCGCTATGTCGAATATCTCGATCGGCTGAAATGGTCCGATTACCGCACAGCCTCCTTCCTCGATTGCTCGAAGATCTACATCTTTGACGATCCCCAGACGAGAATCCTTGGCCTTGGGCATCTTGAGGGCCGGGAAGTGATGGTCCTCGCCGATGGCTTCAGCGTGACAACCACCGTCGTCGGCGGGGAAATCCAGCTAGCCGACGCCGCGACCAACGTCATCGTCGGGCTGGCCTATGATGCGATCATCGAAACGATGCCGCTTCCGCCAGAACCGAACAAGAAGATCACCGGGGAGATATATGTCGAACTGGTTGAAAGCTTCGACGTCTATGCTGGCCGGGTCGAAAGCGAACTCGAGCTGCTCACGACGCGGCGCGAGGGCGAGATAGGCGCGCCTATTCCCTTCACCGGCCTGCCCGAACCAGCGCACCCGACGCAGACCGTCGATCGCGAGGCGACGATCATCGTCAAGCAGACATCCCCCTATCCGATGACGGTGACGGGGCTCTATTACGGCGTCGAAGCGAAAGGGCGCGGGTGAGGCTGGTTGAAGCCGAACCTGCGCATATCCCGTTCCTCGCCGAGAACATGCGCCCTTCCGACGTCGCTGAATGCGCGGCATTCGGGCGAGACCCTTCCGACGCCTTGGCGAACGCCCTCACAATCTCCTTGTGGGCGCTGACCGCGATCGTCGACGATCAGCCGCACGCCATGATGGGCGTGGCGTCTCGCAGCATGATCGAGGGCGTGGGCATTCCGTGGATGCTCGGAACCGAACGGGTGTATGACCATGGCCGCGACCTCGTCCGCCATGCCCCCGTCGTCCTCGCCGAGATGCACGCAACCTTCCCCCAACTGGAAAACCTTGTGTCGGCCGACAATGCGCGCGCCCTTCGATTCCTGCGCCACGTCGGTTTTGAGATTTGCGAGGCGCCGATCAATGTCAGCGGGACTGCGTTCCTGCACTTCCATCGAGGAGGGCCTAGCCATTTGTAATCCCGGACTTCTCGCCATCGGCGCGGCAGCGGTTTCCGCTGCTGGTCAGATTCAGGGCGGTATCTATGCGTCGAAAATGGCGCGCTATCAGGCCCAGGTCGCCGAGCAGAACAAGCAACTGTCACGCGAGGCGGCTTCTGACGCGATCGTGCAGGGGCAGGAACAGCAGCGCCAGCTCGGCCGCGAGGTGGCCGGGCGCGTCGGTTCGCAAGAGGCACGGATGGCGGGCAATAACGTCGATATCACCTCCGGCAGCGCCGCGCGCGTCATCGCTGACACGAAGATGATCGGTCAGGAGGATTCGGCGGCAGAGTCGGAGAATATCCGGCGCAGGGTCAAGGGCCAGCAGATTTCGGCGTGGAATTTCGAATCGCAGAAGCGTGCATCGAAGGCCGAAGGCAGGCAGGCGATCGTTGCCGCGGGCTTCGGCGCCGTGAGCACGATGCTCGGCGGCGCGCAGCAATATTCAAACTGGCGTGCAAAGCAAGGGGCTAGCGGCTGATGGTCAGCGTTCCTGTCACTCCCGGCCGATCTGTTCAAGTTCAGGCCCTGCCAGAGGAGCGTTTCCGATACGCGGAGGCGCGCAACTATATCGGCCCGGCGATCCAGCAGGCGGGCGACAATCTAAGCCGTGTCGCGGCTGGCTGGGACCAGATGGAGGCGACCTATGACGAGGCGGCGGTCAAGAAGATCGCCGTTGCAGTCGATGACCGCAAGCGTCAGCTTCTCTACACGGGCGACGATCCATTCTTCAGCAAGCAGGGGTTTGACGCCAGCACCGCGCGTGAAGGTGTCGAGAAGAGCTTTGCGGAGATGCGCGACGAAGCGTTGTCGCAGGCTCAGAATAAACGTCAGCGCGGAATGCTCACCGACGCGCTCAACAAATCGTTCGGAGCAAGCCTTGAGGACGTTGCCAAATACGCTACCGGCCAGCTCAACGTCGAATGGGTAAAGCAAACCGACGCGCGGCTTTCTGGCTTTCAGCAAGACGCCGTCCGCCTCTACAGCGACCCTGAACGCTATGCCGACAATATTGCTGGCGGCCTCGCCGAAATCCAGAGCCTCGCCGATCGGCAGGGCTGGAGCGAAGATCGTGTCGACGAAACTGAAGAGCGGTTCGTGTCCGGCGTTCACACCGCCGTGATTAACGGTCGTCTCACGGCGGACGATCTCGACGGGGCGCTGGCCTTGTTCACGAAATATCGTGACGATCTATCCTATAATGATGCGCAGGCGATCGAGACGAAGCTTCAGCCCGCTATCCAGTTCAGGAAGGCGGACGAAAGGGCACTCGTCGCACTCGGCTCCGTGCCAACGTCCGGCCCCGACGATGCGCCTACGCCCGGTGTCGCCGCCGACCTTTACGGCCAGTTGCAGGCGATCGAAAGCAACGAGAGCGGCGGGAGGCATTTCGACAAGTCGGGCCGTCCCCTCACGTCGTCAGCCGGTGCGGTCGGGGTCATGCAGGTAATGCCCGCGACAGGCCCCGAGGCGGCGCGCTATGCTGGCCTCGCCTGGGACGCCGAGCGGTTTCGCACCGACGCGGACTATAACCGCGCGCTCGGCCAGGCTTATTATAAGGAAATGCTCCGTCGGTTCGGCGGCGATCCGGTGAAAGCAGCCGCGGCATATAATGCCGGGCCGGGGTCAGCGGCCAAGGGAACCGGGGTCAATGGAGCATTGGCGAAGGCGCGCAAGGCTGGAGAGCCCGATAACTGGGTTGCCTATCTTCCCGCCGAGACGCGCGACTATGTCGCCAAATTTCAAAAGAAGACCGGCGCCGCGGCGAGCGGCAATAGTGAGGCTCGTAAGTGGGACTTGTCGGCGGCCTACACGGAGCTTGAAGATCGGGCGAAGCGTGAGGGATGGACGCCGGAGGATCTGGAGCGCGCGCGCCAGCGCGTCGATGAATATGTAAAGCGCGACGAGATGCTCGCGGGGCGCCGGGAGGCGGACGAGTTCGATAAGGCCTTGTCGACAGCCGATGCGCTCGGTGACAGCTTCACCGACATCAGCCAAATCTCGAATTTCAGTAAACTCTCGCCCGAACGTCAGCACACGCTGCGCAATATGGCGGACGCGAACAAGCGAGCGGTCCTCACCGCGCAGGCGCCGAAAGCGAATAGCGACCTCGCCATCGGCCTTGAGAATATGGCGATCGAAGACCCCGAGAAGTTTTTGCAGCAGGACCTCCGCATCATTCGCTCGCAGGTCACGCCGGATGAATATGCGTCGCTGCAAAACAAGGCGGCGACCATCCGCGCCAAGCCTCAACAGGAAATCGCATTTCGCGGCGCGATCAGCGGCACGATCACGATGTTTGCGACCCCCGAGATGAATTTGGACGGCAAGCAGAATGCCGATCGCAAGCGCAAGGTGATGAGCATCATGGAGACTTACCTTCGCGGTCACGTCAAGGAAGGGGCGCAGCCGACCCAATCCCAGCTTAACGAGGCGATGCGCTTCGCGACGGGCAGCGTCCAGACGCCGCGGGGCGGCATCGCGGGCGCGCTCGGGTTCGGCGCCAAGAAGACGCCGCGCACCGATTTGCCTGCCTTTGATGTGCCGTCCGACATCTTCAATGCCTATGTGCGCGGCTATCGCGCCGAGCATGGTGGACGTTCGCCAACCGATCAGGAAATCGAGACCTGGTGGAATAAGAACAAGGGCAATTACCAGTGATTATGGACCCGGAAGACTATCTCGCGCCGCGTCCGCGCAAGAAGGACCAGACGCTTGTCGATCGGGTGCGTCTCGATATTCGGAAGGACGCGGTCGAATCGACGGCCATCTCGCTACTCAACGCTCCCCCGCCCGACACCGTGGCGGATGCGGCAAGGCTCGCGCAGCGCTTCGGCATCAACGCCATGCAGGTTGCGGGCAACCTCGAAGAGTTCAAGCGCCGCCAGCGTATCGAGGATTTGACATCGACGGCGCTCAGTATTTCGGGTTTCGGATCGTGGGCGCAGAATCCCCAAAATGCAGCCATCGCTGCGGATGATACCGAAAATGTCGGCGTTCTCGGCAGTATCTGGCAGGGCATCAAGAATGTCGGATCGTCGGCCAAGGCGGGCACGCTGAACACGATTGCCGGGCTCGGCAATCTGACGGCCGGGGCGCTCGAAGATCAGGTTGCGCAGACCCGCGCGAACTGGGCGAATCCCAACAGCGCCATTAATCAGCTCGGACTTGCCGGGGCGGATCGCGCCATATCAGGCCCAGTCGTGGACATGCTCGACGATATTGCCAAATGGCATAGGCGAGAAGCGGGCGCTTACTCGGTGAGTGCCGACGCTGCCCGACCCCAGGTGTCGAACTGGTTCGCACGCAATCTTCTTGCTGGTGTCGAGTCGATACCCGGCACGGCAGCGAGCATTGCCGTAGGTGTTGGAACCCGCAGCCCGGCAGCGGCTACGTCGCTCATGGCGCTTCCCGTTGCAGGCAATGCCTATCGGGATGCCCGCGATAAAGGCCTCAATCCTGACCGCGCGATGGATTACGCCATCACGCAGGGCGGCATCGAATATCTGACGGAAAAGCTCCCGGCATCACGTCTCCTTGGCGATATCGCGGCCAAGTCGCCCTTGGGCAAAAAGCTCATCGGCCAGTTGATCGAAGAGATACCCGGCGAGCAGGCGGCGACCTTTCTTCAGGACTTGTCCGAATGGACGACGCTCCATCCAGAAAAGACGCTCGGCGACTTCATGCGCGAGCGCCCCGAACGGGCAGCGGAAACCCTTGTCGCTACGGTGGCCGGGGTGGCTGGCACCGTCGGCGCCGTTTCCACCGTCGAGCGATCCGCCGGCGCCGGGAAGAAGTTGGCCGCCAAGGTCCGCCGGGGTGAGCAGGCGCAGGAAGAGGGAGAGTTGCTCGACGCGGCGGCGGACGCTGCCACGACATCCAAGATCAGGGAGCGCGATCCAGCGGCGTTCAAGTCCATGCTCGACGCCATGGCAGAGGACAGCCCGAACGATCGCATCTTCATCCCCGGCTCCGATGTCGTCGCTTACATGCAATCCGATGGCTATGACGGGTCGTTCGATCAATGGTCCGAGCAGGCGGTCGAGGCTGCGGCGATCGGCGGCGACGTCGTCATTCCGATACCAGAGGCGCTGGCTACGCTGGCGGGCACCGAGGGATGGAAGGTCACCCGCCCATCCATGCGCCTTTCACCGGGCGGGGAATCGCAGAATGAGGCCCAATCGTTCGATGAGGCGCTAGCCGATTTGGTCGCGGAATATTCGGAAGATGCCGTCGCGCCGCCGACAGGGCGCGACGCGCTGTTTCAATCGATCACCGACAAGTTGATGGACGCCGGTTACACGCCGTCTATCGCACGCACCCAAGCCGAGTTGCTGACGCAGCGCTATGCGACGCGACAAGAGCGGCGCGGCCGCCATGTCGCCGGGGACGAATTTGCGGGCGTCACCGTTTCGCAGATATTGCCCGAGAAAGTTGCCCTCGCCCAAAAGGCGACGGGGCTCGATCGCGTAATCGACGCCATGAAGCGCGGCATCAAAGGCGAAGGTTCCGGCCCGTCGTTGCTTGAGTTCATCGCCAAGCGCGGCGGGGTGGATGATCCTGGCGGCGATCTAACCTCGATGGGGGCGGATAGTTGGCATCGCGGGAAGCCTGGCACGCGCAAACTGCTCCAGTCAGTCGACAAGCGGCAGAATAATATGCTCGCACCCGGCGCCCCGCGCGACACGTCGCACGAGCTGGTGCTGCGGGCCGCGATTGACGCTGGATATTTCCCCGACCTCGTTTCCACGCAGGACAAAATCGACAATCGTGTTCTCCTTGATGCGATCGGGGAGGAATTGAGCGGTAAGAAGCGTTTTGCGAAATCGCCGGACACCACGCTTGTCGATGGTGCCGCCGAACTTGAGCGCCTGCTGCGGGACCGTGGCGTCGATCCGTCGAAGGCCACGCGCAAGGAAATCGGCGCGGCGGTTGACGCCTATGTCGCTGAGCAGGGGGGTGGTCGCGCTTACGGGCAGGACGAGAAGGACAGCAAAGGTAAAGCGGAGCCGCGAGGTCGGATCATCTTCCCCGAATCGGGCTTCGACGGTTTCAGCGCGGCGATAGAGCTTTTCCAGTCACGCGACCTCTCCACCTTCCTGCATGAGACCGGCCATCTTTGGGTCGAAGAATTGCGCCACGACGCCGCCGACCCCGACGCCGTAGACTCGGTGCGCGAGGACTGGGACGCTGTGCAGCGCTGGTTTGCTCAGAACGGCCAGCCTATCGTCGATGGCGTGATCCCGGTTGAGGCGCACGAGATGTGGGCGCGCGGCGTCGAGCGTTACCTGATGGAAGGCAAATCTCCGGTCGCGGGCCTCGCTCGCATATTTGAGACTTTCAAAACCTGGCTGACGAATATCTATCGTTCGGCCCAGCGCCTCAACACCCCGGTAACCGACGAGATTCGCGGCGTCATGGATCGCCTTCTTGCGACCGACGACGAATTGCAGGCGGCCGGTCAGCATCAGTCGATCGACATGATGTTCGATGATGCCGACGCGGCGGGGATGACAAAGGAAGAGTTTTCCGCTCTTCAGGATCTTGCCGGTGCAGCGCGGCGGCACGCGAATGATGCGCTGCTCGCGAAGGTCATGGCTCCGATCCGGGCGCGCGTCACGAAAGAGCACAAGGCTCGCGCCGCCGTCGTCCGCGAGGAAGTGGCGGCCGACATCGACAGTCGGGCCGTGTTCCGGGCGATCAAGGCCTTGCGCGAAACGCCGATGGATTCGGACTGGGTTCGTGAGCGAATGGGGGATGACGTCATATCCCGCCTGCCGCCGAATGTGCCGCCGCTGGTCAAAGTCGGCGGCGCCGACCCGTCCGATCTTGCCGAGATGGCGGGCTTCGGCACGCCTCAGGACATGATCGACGCGCTGCTCGGCGTAGAGGTGAGCCGAAAGGAGATGCGCGAGAAAGGCGATAGCCGATCCGTGCGCGCTGCCCTTATCCAGCAGGAGGTCGAGCGCATCATGAATGAGCGCTACGGCGATCCGTTCACCGATGGGTCGATCGAGGACGAGGCGCTGGCGGCTGTGCATAATGACGTCGCTGGTGAAGTGATGGCTGCGGAGCTTCGGGTTCTCGGACGCTCGACCGGCCGGACGGCCACCCCCTATCGCGTGGCCCGCGAATGGGCGCGCAATCGCGTCCGCTCGGGGATCGTCAACGATGTTGCCAGCCTGTCGGCGATCCAGCGCTATCAGCGTGCCGCGGCAAAGGCAGGCAAGGCCGCCATGGACGCTGCCATCGCTGGCGACCGCGATGCGGCGTTCCGCGCCAAGCAGCAACAGATGATCAACAATGCGCTCGTGTCCGAGGCCAAGGCTGCGCAGGATGACATCGAAACGGCGCTGAACCGGCTTGGAAAGGTGGCGAAACGGCGCTCGTCCCCGTCAATCGATCAGGACTATCTTGAGCGTGCGCAGGGATTGCTTGAACAGGTGGACCTCCGTCCGCGCTCTCAGGTCAATATCCAGCGCCAGGCGCAATTCGAGGAATGGGCGCGCGCGCAGGAATCCGAGGGCGTCGATGTCGCGGTGCCGCCGTCATTCGCCGCTTCGATCGGCACAACGCATTGGTCAAACCTGTCGGTCGATGAGTTCCTCGGGCTCGACGCGGCGGTGAAGCAAATCATCCATCTTGGTCGACTGAAGCAAACGCTGCTCGACGGGCAGGAGCAGCGCGCGTTCGATGAATTGGTCGGTGAAGCGCAGGACGCCATGGGCGGGATGCCCCAGAAACCGCCGAGCGACCTTTTCGAGCCGTCGTGGTGGGACAATGTCAAATCGGGCATCGCTTCCGCCGACGTCGCCTTGTTGAAGATCGAGACGCTGGTCGACTGGCTCGACCAAGGCAACTCGAATGGCACGTTTAACCGCATTGTTTTCAAGCCGATCGCGGATGCGCAGGACCGCGAAAACGACATGCGCGCCGATTATCATGCGCGCCTCGGCGAAATCCTTGGCAGGCTCTCGAAAGAGGATTTGCGCCGATGGTCTGAGCCCATCTCGACGCCGCAGTTGCGCAATCGTGAAACGGGCAATGCGTGGAAGGGCGACCGGTCGCACCTGGTCGCGATGGCTCTGAACGTCGGCAATGAGGGTAACCGTCAACGGCTTGTCGATGGATATGGCTGGTCGGAAGCCGGTGTCATGGATGTGCTCACGCGTGAGCTAACCGAGGCCGACTGGAAGTTCGTTCAAGATGTCTGGGATATGGTCGACACGCTCTGGCCGGAAACCGCTGCCATGGAGCGCCGCGTCAACGGCGTCGCCCCCGACAAGGTCGAGGCTATCCCGGTTGAGACGCCCTATGGCATCCTGCGCGGCGGCTATTATCCGGCGATCTACGATTCAGCGAAGGACTATAACGCCGAACGAAATGAGCAGCGGGCCGAAGATTTGTTCACGGCGAAATACACGCGCGCCAATACCGCTGCCTCATCGACGAAGGATCGCGTCGAGCGCGTCGAGCGTCCGATCCTGTTGAGCCTCGGCGTCATCAATCGCCACATCGGCGAGGTCATCCACGACATCACGCACCGCGAAGCTGTGATGCAGGCGCACAAGTTCCTGAGCGATCCGCGCATCAAGCGCGGTATCGACCAGACACTCGGCCGCGAATATCGCCAAGCCTTTACCCCGTGGCTGAAGCATGTCGCGAACCAATGGGCGAGCGAGCGCGCCGGAAATGAGGGCATCGGCAAGTTTATGTCGGGGTTGCGGTCGAACACGACGGTCGTTGGCATGGGCTGGCGCTTCAGCACCGTCATTATGCAGGCGGCCGGTTACTCCAACAGCCTCGAATTTATCGGCGCCGAGTGGGGAGCAAAAGGCGCCGCGCTTTTCGCATCCAGCCCGATCGAAACCTTCGATACCGTCATGGCGAAGTCGGGCGAGATGCGGCATCGCATGGACACGCTCGATCGCGACATTCGTTCGACGATCGCCAAGATGGCTGGGCGGAACAACCCGCTGACGGCGGCCAAGCGCTTCGCCTTCCACGGCATCGGCTACATGGACCGCGTCGTCACGGTCCCGACATGGATCGGCGCCTATAACCGCGCTCTACACGAAGGGAAGACCGACGAGCAGGCAGTCTATTATGCCGATAAGGCCATTCGATCGACGCAGGGTTCAGCTTCGGCCAAAGACCTTGCAGCGGTGGCGACCGGGCAAGGTCAATGGGGCGGATTTTTCAAGCTTTCCACCATGTTCTATTCCTACGTCTCGACGGTGTATCAGCGCCAACGCACCTTGGCGCGCGACGCCCGCGGCGCGGGTGTGAAAGATATTCCGCAACTTATGGCGCGGGCATGGTGGCTGATGGTTGTTCCGCCCCTGCTCTCCGAATTGCTCGCCGGCCGTGGTCCCGACGATGACGAGGACTGGGGGTCGTGGGCATTTTCAAACATGCTTTTCCAGCTTGTCGGTGCGATTCCCGTCGTCCGCGATGCCGCGCATCCGCTCTACGACAAGATCGCAGGCAATCGCAGCTTCGACTACCAGCTCTCTCCGATTCAGCGCTCTGTGCAGACTGTCATCAACGCTGCCGGGATGGTGCCTGACATCGTGACGGGCGAGGACACGACCAACGCCACGCGCACGATGCTGGAAGCGACCGGCTACCTTACCGGCATGGTGCCGGGGCAGTTCGCTCAGTCGGTGCAGTTTCTCGTTGATGTTGGCTATGGCGAGCAGGATCCGCAGACGTTCGGGGATTGGTTCGAGGGCCTGACCAAGGGCAAGGTCGAGTGATGAATGGAGCCTTTTTCCCGGCCCCCGCCAGGCCCAATTATGACTTGTGATTGAAAAGGGACCGGGCGCCGGTTAAATTGCCTCAGCAACATGGGGGATTTTATGCGGCACATTCTTTCGGGCGCAATCCTAATGATCGGCCTTTCCGGCTGCGTATCGACGGGCGCGAACGTCACAGGCAATGAAGTTGGCGTCACGGTCAACAACGTCTGGAATCGCAACATAGCCTTTCCCAAAGCCGATGAGCATTGCAGGAAATTCGGCAAGGTAGCCAAGCCGACGAATAGCGATGGTGAATACGCCTTCTCGTTCGAATGCGTGAAGCCTGACTCCTAAGATCGGGAGCCGCAAGCCCCCAACTTTTTGAGCGCCGATACCCCACGGCTTACCTCGTTTAGCGAGGTGAACCGACGATGCCCGTATCCAATGAAAGCTCTATCGCTGGCCCCTACACGCCGAACGGAGCGACGACAGATTTCGCGTTCGATTTCAAGGCGACGGTGGGAAATGAGGTCGTCGCGCTCGACCAGGCCGGGGCGCTTATTTCGACGGCGCTTTACAGCGTCACGCTCGACGATGATGAGGGCGGCGTGCTGTCCTTCGGAACGGCACCCCAGATTTCGGATTATTCGGCAATCTATGTCGTCAGCAATCCCGAACTGACACAGCCTTCCGACTTCGACAATACTGGACCGTCCTTCAACCCGGCAGCACTGACGCGCGCCTTGGACCGTGCGGCCATTCGTGACCAGAAACAGCAGCGTGACTTGGATCGCTCGCTTAAAGTTCCATTCGGCGAAGCGGGGCTTAATGTTGGTTCTCTTGCCGGAGCGAGCGGCAAGGCGCTTGGGGTTGTGGGCGGCATGATTCAGCCGATCGCCTATGCGTCGGGCGCGGCGGCGGATGCCGAATACTCGCGATTGCAAGCGGAAGTTTCGCGGATCGGAGCCATTACCGCGCGCGATGCGACCGCCGCCGCGCGCGATGCGGCGATCGCAGCCAAGGCTTCGGCGCAGCAATCGGCCACCGCCGCAACCAACGTTGTTCAGCAGGTATCCGATGCGCTCGCGGTCGGCACGGTCAGCGACCTTGTCGGAACGCGCATCTATTCGTCCAAGACGCTGCTCGACGCCGACCTGGTGCCTGCCGATAATGAATACGCCCTTGTCGTCGGCGATGCGACCCCGGCGAACAACGACCTGTATCAAAAGAATGGCGCGACGACGGCGGGATCGTGGGACGGGCCGCTTGGGATATTCGCGGCGTCGGGTGCTGTGGCGCAATCATGGGCTGCTGACGCTGAAGCCGCTGCCGCAGGGGTAGCCACCGCCCTTACCAACCTTGTCGAAACCGACTTCATCGGCCGCCCGGCGCCGCCGGTTGACGGCATCTCGGGCACTCCCAACACGCGCTATTTTCATGTTCCCCTTCAACGATCGGGGCCTATCAAGAAGGTGTGGCTGTGGAGCAGCCTCGGTGTTGGGGTCAGCGCCACGCTCAAGGTCAAGGTTGCCGACCTTCCGAACGGCCATACGCAGCCGGTCAACGACGATGTCATCACGATGGCGCGCCAGCAATCGGTGACGGTGACTGGCCCCGGCCTTCACGAAATCGACCTCAACTTGATGGGCGATGCGGGGCAGATCGTCGGCTGGTGGTTCTCGGTGGCGGGTGCGGTCGATTATGTCGCCGCTCCCAGCGACAGCGGCGGCTTCTGGTATGATACCGGCCTGATCGGCGACAATACGACGATGACGCTGAACTTGCGGACCCTCGGCTTTCAGTGGCAAATCGGGTTCAAGCAGGACGTCCAGGTCGTCACCAAAGACACCGATCGCAAGGCCGATTTCGCCTATGAGGTGGCGACGGTCCATGTCGGGCGGCAGCCGCGCCCGATCCCGGCGATTGCCGCGGACATGGATTGGGCGATGTGCCTGTCGGCCGACAGGATCACGCCGGGACAGGAGGTCGGGACCGGCGACCGGCTGCAAGAATGGCTGGACCTTAGCGGCAACGGCAACACGCCCGCGACCATCGCGTCGGCGAGTAATCGGCCGATCTACGATCCTGACGCCTTCGGCACGGGGATTCCCGGCGTGCTGTTCAATGGCGGCGTCAACGCTTTCAGCGGCGAGCCGCGCGTCATGCAGTTGATGCAGACGATGCGGCTGGAGCAGCCATTCACCTATGTCGCGATCGTCCAGATACCGGCGCTCAATACGGCGCGCCAGTCGATCGCGGAAGGCTTTACGGACGCCGCACTCTCCGACCGCTGCGCCATGGGGCTGGCGACCGGGGGCAAGCCTTACGTCGGAATAGCCCCCGCGACGACGGTTGCCTCACCCACGGCGATCAGCATCAATGAGCCGCATCTGCTGATCGGCACTTTCGACGGCGCGAACTCGTCTATTTCGGTCGACGGCACGGTCAAGGCGACGGGGGCTGTCTATGGCGCGCTCGACGGGCTGAACCTGGGTGAGGAACGCGGTGCCGGAGCGCGCTTTAATGGCGGCGTCGGGATGGCGGGGATCGTCAAGGGCACACTGTCCGCCGCTCAAATCGCCGCGATCGAGGCCTACGCCGCCGATCGTTACGGCGTCACCATCGCATAGGAGTCGCACATGACCTCTGTTATCAGCATCCTTTGCGGCGGCCTGACCTCCCCGTTCGGCCAGTCCGCCACCGCGCGCGTTCGTGGTCGCACCGATGCGGCGAGCGTCCGCCTTGCCGTCGCGCGCGACCCTGGCATGATGTGGGCGACCTATCTGCCCGCGCAGGCCCCGACCGCCGAGGGCGTGTTCGACTTCACGATCACCGGCCTCGCTCCGAATATGCAGCGATATTATTACGCGGTCGAATGTGATGGCGATCTCGACCTGACCAAGGTCGGCACCTTCCAGACCTTCCCCGAAGAAGGATCGAAGCGGAATCATCGCATCATCGTCGGCAACTGCCTCGGCGGCGACTGGCTCGATCCACGTTGGATGACCAATTACACGAGCAATTCGCCCGTGCTCGACATCATAGCGCGCGAGGATGCGCTGCTCACCAACATCATCGGCGATTGGGGCTACAATGACTATTATCTGACCAACAACGGCATTTCCGACAGCGTAGCAAACAGCCGCGCGTTCATCGCCGAAAACCTCCTGCGACCGCGCCAACAGGCGCTGTTCCTGCGGCGTCCGATGAATTGGTTTTGGGACGACCATGACTGGGGCGTCGATGATGGCGACAAGACTACGCCTTCGCGCGCGTTCAAGAACCAGGTCTATCGCGAGACGATGCCGCATTATCTGCTGCCGAGCAGCACTGGCTTCGGCATCTGGCATTCGTTCATGATCGGCGACGTGCTGCACATCGCGACTGATCTTCGCACCGATCGCGATCCCAACACCGACGCTGACGGAGTGGGCAAGCGGATGATGTCGGCCGAGCAGGAGGCGTGGTTCGAGGATCTGTTGATCGCCGCGTCCACCGACCCGCTGGTTGGCGATGTCATCTGGTACTCGTCCTCGCCGTGGCTCGGTGCGGTGGGCGTCAACGGACAGACGACCGCGTCGCTTTTCGATCATTGGGCCTTGTTCAGCTATCAGCGCGACCGCCTCGCCGCGATGATCGAGGCGTTCAAGATGCAGTCCGGCAAAGCCTTTGCGATGGTCCACGGCGACATTCACGCGCTGGCCTATGACGACGGCTCGAATAATAGCTGGGGTGGCTTTCCGGTATACGCCTGCGGTGCGATCGACTCCCCGCCGAACGTGCGCGGCGGGCCGTTTTCGGGTGGCTATTCGACAGGCGCAGCGCGCTACATGCGGCTCGACAAAAGCTATTATCCCGGTGGCTCCCTGACCACGATGGAAGGGCGCATCTGGGACACGACGTGGAAAAAGATGGCCTATGGCGCGCCGCTTGGGTTCCTGCCGGCGGTGACGGCGTGATGGCCGGGGAAATCATGATGCCGATGCAATCCTCGGACGCGGCGATGCAGATGCTCATCGAGCAGGTGCGGCGCCTGTCGGACAGCGTCGATCGCTTCAACTCCACGATGAGCCAGATGCAACAGCAGCTCGCGCGCATGGAGGCGGAGAACCTGCACACGGTCGAGCGCCGCGAAAAGAACGAGGCGCGGCTGTCGAAGGTCGAGGATCGGGTTGGTGTGCTGGAAGCATGGCGGAGCGAGCAGCGCGGGGAGCGGGGCTTTCTGGCTGCGGTCCTGAAATCGCCTGTGCTGCACGTCATCGGCGGCGTCATCGTCGGCTTGGTCGCGGCCATCAAAGGAGGGGTGATAAAATGAACCGCGCAGATTTCTTCGCGTCCGTCCGACCGCGCATCGGGCCGTTCTCACAAAGCCGGGTGGCGGGGATCGAGCGCATCCTCGATGCCGCCGCCGGTGCGCCGCTGTCTTGGCAAGCCTATATGCTCGCCACCGCATGGCATGAGACGAACAAGACGATGGAGCCGGTGCGCGAAGCCTACTGGCTGTCCGAGGCATGGCGGAAGCAGCATTTGCGCTATTGGCCTTGGTATGGCCGTGGCGACGTCCAACTTACTTGGCAGGGCAACTATCGCCGCGCCGACGAAGCCTGCGCCAAGGTTGGACTATGCAAGCCCGGCGAAATCCTCGCCAACCCTGACAAGGTGATGGAGCCCGCTATTTCGGCATTCATCATGCGTCAGGGCATGGAGGGCGGCTGGTTCACCGGCGTAAAACTGTCCAGCGTCCTGCCGAGCGAAGGCGTGGCGACGCGCAAGCAGTATATGGACGCGCGGACGATCATCAACGGGCGCGATCGTGCGGACCTGATCGAGGATTATGCGCAGATATTCGAGCGCGGGCTTCGCGCCGGGGGTGCGGCATGAAAATCCCCTCGATCCTCAATCCCGACGGCCGCCGTGCGTGGGCCTTCGCCTCGATCCTCGGCGGCTCCATGATGATGACCATCTTCGCGTGGGTCGTCCTCTACATCGTCCGCGACAGCAAGGGGCTCGCTTTCTGGATGGGCATGGCCGCGATGGCTATCATCTTCACCTGCATCACCGGACTTATCGCCATGTTCGTGAAGCGGACGATCAGCGTCACACGCGACGGGGTTTCGGTGACCGATGGCGATACGGTTTTGATCGAGAAAGGAAGCGGGCAATGACATATTACGAATTGACCTATGGCGCGAATGGCGAGGCAACGACGACGCTTCGCTTTAATGCCTTCCACTACACCGACGCGGTTACGCGCATGTCAGAAGCCGTGGTTCGGCTGGACGCAGACCCGAACCAGTGGGCTGCACACGTCAGCTTGAAGCGGCTCGCCGACGAAGCTGGCCCGGAAATCCAACTTGTCGCTTGGACGAAAACCAGCAACGAGCGCCCGACGATCGAGGGGGATCGGATCGATGCATGAACTCCTCCACATGGGCTGGCCCTCTGCGACGGTCCTGATCGCCGCGATTGCCGGGCTCACGATTGCCTACGGCATTCGTAAGGCTGAGTGATGCCTATCTGGCTGCTCACCATCGGCAGGGCCGCATTCGCCCCTGTCGCGTCCCTCTGGCGCTATCTCGCCGCCGACTGGCACCGGATGGCCTTCGCGCTCCTGATCGCCCTGTGCGCCTTCCTGACGCTCCGTCTGCACGCGGTTGATGGCTCACGCGACGACTGGCGCGACAAGGCTCAGGGTTACGAGGCCGCCGCAAAGGCGCTGGCCGAAGCGGACAAGGTTGCCGACCGGGTCGGGCTGGACACGGCGGCACAGACGAAAGGAACGATCGATGCTGGGAACGAACGCGCGCGCGCTGCGGCTGCTGGGTCTGACGATCCTCTCAAGTCAGGCCTTGATAGCCTGCGGACCGAAGGTCGCGATCAAGGCGACAAAGCCCCCCGTTGAGCTTCTGACGTGCGCCGGGGAGCCGGTGGCGCCCGCGCTGCCTCCCTATGGGTGGGACAAGATCGCACAGGCCCCCACGATAGCCGCCGCCGTCGATATGGCGAGGGCTGTCACCGGCGCGCGCGATGCGCTGACGCTGCCCTATGTGCTGGACCTGCGAGCCTCTCGCGGCGATTGCGCGTCGAAGGTGCGGGGTATCAACGCTTGGGCGGACGCGCTACCCTGAGGTCCCGCTCAGCGGGCGGCGGCGATCTTGTTGACCCGTAACCAATGGGGTCGCCGTCTTACTTATTCCACGTCTGTGTCAGCGGGTTCCATCCATGCGGGCTCTCCGACGGCCGTGTCAGGCGGGTATCCGCCGACGAGAAATACGGGTCTTTCGCACCGCACTTCCCGCATTTGAACCGAAGCCTCCACCATGTCATGTCATCGTGCTTTTTTGACATGGCGAGCAGGTCGTCCAGCCCCAGCACCGTCTCTTTCCCGCATCCCCGGCACTTGAGCCGCACGGTGCGGAACGTCTTGAGCCAATCGGAGACGGGGTGTTCGGCCATGCGGCAACGGATGCGACGGGTTCAATCCGTTCGCAAGCGATTCGGTCACCAGTTCCAGCCGCGCCCGCTAATCCCGTTGAGCAGGTTGCCTATCATCATGGCAGCGATCGTCGCGCCGACGAACCAGATGGGCCAGCGCGCCACCGGCTTGTCGTCTCGGGGGTCGGGCCACGGCTTCATCATTCCCCCTTTAGGAAGGCGCGGACACTAAACCGGCAAGCGCCAAGCTCCGATGATCGAGCGTCAACGTCATCGATTTCCTCGGCGTCGTAGTACTCGCGGAGAAGCTCGATTGCTCGCGCGCCTAAGTCTCTGGGCAACTCGTGCATTTTCTGCACAGGTTCGCCGGACAGCGCCGAAGGGGTGAGAGCGGCGCGGGCTTTGGAACACGCTTGCATCTGCCCTTCCGAACCAAACTCGTCGGCGTCGAACTGGTCGAGCATTGCCTCCAACGCCTCCCGCAACCTCCCCGCCTCGGGGGCTTCGCTGGTGGTGGAGAGGGCGCGGCGCAAATCCTCGAACTGGTCGAACGGCACGATCCAGCATTTCTCGCCGTCATCGCCCTCGATGCCCATGCGCTTGCCGTTGCGTGCGGTGTAATAGTCGTTGGCGCTGGCGATGACGGCCTGTGCGGCTTCCTCGATCGACGGCGCGTCGAGTTCATCGGGGTGATGGCGGTGCCCCTTGGGGAACGGCGCGAGCAGATTGCGCAGGTTCCAGAGGTCGTCAGCTAAGCTCGCGAGCGAGAAGCCAGCAATGGCGTTTGCAAAGTCGATCGCGTTGTCGAGCCGGCCAAGGTCGTCCGGGTCTATTGTCTCGCCACTGGCGGGTTGCTCGGATGCGGTGCGGTGGGCCGAGACGAGGCGGACAATGCGTTCGCGATCCCTATCAACCGCTCCTGATACGCGATAGTCGGTTGCATCTTCCCAATCTAGGAAACCAAGAATTTCTGCCGTCAACGCCTTGTCCGCCTGCGTCACGGTCACGTCAGTTGCCTTGTCGGTCATTTGCGATACCCCTGAAAGCCCATCGCCTGCACCCAGCGAACGGCGACGAAATGGAATGCGCGGTGCACGTCCTGAATTTCCTGCGACGTCGCATCCATCTGTCGGAAGTGGCCGTTCATCCGCATTTTCTCCAACTCCATGCTTTCGACGAGCGACAGCATCTCTTCCTCGGTGACGACATATTGTCTTGCCATTATCCCTAATCCTTCCCGTAGTGCTGGCCCGCGCGGATGGTGTCGAGCAGCGCCATCTGCCCCGGTGTTGCGTCAGTCATTGGTCGTCCTTTCATTCTTGGCCCATTTGTCGCAGCATTGCTGGCACAGTGCATCGCCGTCCAAGCAGTCGCGAACGGGTGACTTGCCGCATTGATCGCAGCGCCATGGGTCGGTTGGGGTGTCGGTCATGCTGTCCATGTCAGAACATCTCCTGTTGCCGCTGCTGCGGGATCGTTGAGAAGAGCATCGAGACGTAGGAACCCATATGCTGCTGCCACAGGGTCGACCCCATTTCCGCACGCACGAAGCCGCTCAACCCGGTTGGCCATCGCATCAATGCCTCGACGAAGATGGGATTCAGCTTCCTCTTGACTGAGGGCTGGTTGGAGTTCGGGCCAGCGGTCGAGGACGTCGATCCACCCGCTATTATCGGATGGTCCGGGGATGACGGCGGGTTGAAGTCGTTGGCCTGCTTCAGCAAGGACCCTTGGTGACTGGCGAGCGTGATCTTCTCGCCCGCGTCCGCGACCAGCGGCGCTAACCACTGCATCGCCTGCGCCGGCAGCGGCACATCGCCCTTGCTGCCCCGCATGTTCGGTCCCGCCTTCTCCGCATCGGATGCTTTCGGGCCGGACCAGCTCATTGCGTCCCATGCCAGACAGGCTCCGCCGCCGTTCGGATTGTTCCGGTTTCCCGCACCCCTGGGAGTGATGTCGTGCACCGTCGGAGCCGTCCAGTTCAGCCGCTCGATCAGCGCATCGGCCTGCTCCATCGCTTTGCGAGAGAAGTCCGAGTTTCCCGCCGCATTGTTTTTTTCGGTCCCCGCCGCTCCCGCCTGCGGACCGGGCCAGTTGGCGGCCAGCGTCCGAAGGTCCAGGCCCCCGTCGCCATGTTCCCCCGCTCCGTTCGTGTCCGACGTGCGGGCGCTTGGCCAAGATGAAGAGTCGCTCCCGGCGCATCGTATTGCCGGTTTCGGCCGAGCTGAATATTCCGACCGCAATGCGGCAGCCCAGTCGCTCCAATGCCGGGATTGCGACGGCGAGTTGCCCGTCAGCGTTCCCCGGGACGTTCTCGCGGAAGAAGGTTGGAGCCCCGCTTTGATCGAAGATATCGATGGCGCGATCGAGCAGCCATCGATCATCGAGTTCACCGCGGCGCTTTCCGGCAACGCTGTTTCCTTGGCACGGATCGCCCGAAGTGACGATATCCACGCATCCGCGAAACGGTCGGCCGTCGAAGGTTCGAGCGTCAGACCAGATAGGCGCAGGATGAAGCCACCCCGCTTCCATCGACGCAACCAGGCTGGCGACGGCTCCAACTTCCCTCTCCACGTAGCAGACGCCGCGCACAGCCTGTCCGCGATGATGGTGGGCGAGTTGCAATCCGAGTTCGAGGCCTCCGACGCCGGCGCAGATGCCGAGAGCGTTGATGGCAGGGCTTCGGGTGGCAGGTATAACCAGGTCATGCCGCATCCCTCCCACCCTCTCTGCTCGCGGTGGTCATGACGAAATCCTTGCGCGGAGGGCCGCATCCACTTGGATCGCGATGTTGACCGCGACAGGATCAAGTGTGTCAGCGTGCTCCGAAACCCCGACAAGGTCAGCGAAGGTCCAGCCCAGCGCGCGACAAAGGCCATGCGCCGTGCGGAGTGTCGGGTTCTTGCTTTTGCCGTTCTCGATTTCCCACACGTAGGATTTCGTCAGCCCGGCATGGGCGGCCACCTTGTCGAGCGTTAGCCCCAAGGCCTTGCGTCGATCCCGGACACGCTCTCCATAGCTTGCCAGCAACGCGTCGAAGTCGGAAGGCTCCCGTTCTATCAGCCCCTCAAGCATGATCTTCGCCTCGGGCGCGGGCGATGGCGGCGCGGACATCGAGGCCGTCAGCGTTGAAGCAGAATGTCCGCTTCGCTCGCCCGTTCACCCAAGTGAGGAGCATCCCACCGAACCAATATGTGCTTGGCCAAAACTCATCGCCTAGATCAATGCACGCATCGACGGATTCCCAATCTGTCGCGCTCATCCGTTGCGATTGAGCGTGCGGCTTCATTTTCAGGATGAACGCCCGCTGCCGATCATTGAGGTTGTCGAGCAGAATTTCGACAGGCCCTGCCGTGTGCCCACCATCAAGGCGGGGGGATGGGGTGGTCATGAGGGGTCTCCGTCGATATGTGATGACCAAAGCTCTCGGACAGTTGTCGCGGCGCAGCAGCATTCGCGGCCGTCACAGCAATAAGGGGCGTCAAGGTCACGACGCCAAACACTGTCCCGCCATTCCTCGAACGCTCCCCCGACGAGAAGCCTCAGAACGCGAAGTTTGAAGAGGAGCCCCGTCATTGCGATGCTCCCATGGGATGGGTGGGGGGGCCGGAGAACAATTCTCCTTGGCGGTGAGCCTCCTCGATCCGCCGACAGGCAAGGTGGAAAAAGACGGGATCGCGCTCGATGCCGATGAACTTGCGACCTTCTGCAAGCGCTGCAACTCCGGTTGTCCCGCTACCCATCGCATTGTCGAGAATGGTATGGCCGGGGTTTGTGAAGGTGCGGACGAGGTAACGCATCAGCGCCAGCGGCTTTTGCGTTCCATGGACGACAGGCCCCTCGCTCTCGGCGGTCGGGAAATAGATCACGTCTGTCGGATAGCGCTCGCCCATGCTGGCCACCTTCACCGGAGCGAAGTCACCATAGCTGCCAGTTAGCTGGTCTTTGCGGACACCCTTGTTGTAGGGCTTCCCCGGCTGCATCTGCGGATTGTACGCGCCGCGCCCAAAGACGCAGATGTCCTCATGCTTACGAAGTGGCTGCTTCTTGGCGTTGAGGAAGTTGGTCGCCTTCGACTTTTCCCAGACCATCTTGTATTTGAAACCAGCGCGGTTCGAACAGATCAATTCGGCGGTGAACCCGCCTTGAGAAGTCAGCACCACAAGCGGGGCCAATCGACGATATTGCCGCCACAAATCACCCAGCGGCAGCGCGCAGTCCCACTTGTTCTGGGTCGTACCGTAAGGAAGGTCCGCTATAACTGCGTCAACAACGTCCAGCCTTGGCAGCACCTCCATGCAGTCGCCTAGATACACGATCGCGTTGCCGATGACCTCGACAGCCCCGCTCATCGCGCTTCTCCCCGTGTGGAGAGGGGGAGGAAAGACAGTGCTCCTAGGTTCGGCTTGAACCTTTTTCCGGGACGTTTCGGGAACAGATACGATTCGGTTGGCCGACATACGATGCCGAACGACGCAAATGCGCGGATGCGAGCAGGGTCAGCGTTTTCGGGAGGCAGGGGCCGGAGGTTCGAATCCTCTCTCCCCGACCAATATTTCTTGAACCGGATCGGCGACCCAATGGGCCGCATTGGCGCGCCGAAAATGGCGCCCCGCCAGATCGGTTTCTTTTGTAATCAACGGGCTCTTGTATCTCGGCGCGACAATGCATAGATTGTCGTTACGCCACCGTGGTTTTCCCCCTTTCCATCGTGGCGAGTGCCCTGTCGCAAGACGTGGGTGCGTCCTCCCTGGACCCTGGCCACCTCGTACTTCGGTACGAGGTGGTTTTTTATTCGGCAGCGAGTGGCAAGACATCGCCGGCAGGACAAATCCGCCCTGCCGTTTCGACGAGCCCGGAAAACCAGTCGCGAAGCGCCGCCACGCGTTCGGGGTCTGGAGTGCGGTCGGGATGGAGATAAAGGCTGCGGTCGATCTCGATCTGCACCGCTTGAATCGCATCCATCGGCTTGCCGTGCGTCCGCACGATATGTCCGCCAGCATAAGGCTGGTTGCGCGAGACAGGAACGCCAAGGCCTTCGGCTTCGTCGATGATCGACTTGATCAACGCCTCATCCGCGGTTCCGCCGAAACGATCGCCGATGACAATCCCCGCGCCGTGCCCCGGCTGTCCGCGCGGGATCGGCGGCATACTGTGCAGGTCGATCAGGATCGCCCGGCCGAACAGCCTTTGGGCAACCGCCAGTTCGGCGGCGAGCGCGCGATGAAACGGCCGGTGCAGCGTGTCGAGCCGCCAGTCGAGTTGCGGCCCATCGATCGGCCGTTTCCACAGCGACCCGCAATCGGCAAGGCGCGTCGGCACGACGCCGAGTCCCGCGCGCTCCTTGCGGCCCGGCGCCGAGAAGCGGGGGCGAAGCGACGGCACGACCTCCGTCGGCGCCATCTGGCCTTCGCCGCGGTTGCAGTCGGCGACCGCACGCGCCCACAGCGCCTGCACCCGCGTCGCACCCGCCTCGACCGCCTTCGCGGCGATCAGGTCGCACCAGCTATCCTCGAGGCGCTCGAGCGTCGATCGATCGACGCGCGCCGCGGCCAGGATCTCGGGCGGATAGATGCGCCCCGCGTGCGAGACCGACACGACGACCGGGCCGGGCATGGCTGGGCGGTCGATGGCGATGGCTGCGGACGATGGGACGTGAAACGACATCGTCAAAGCGTGCCAAAAATCGACAGATGAATCCAGTACGACCGGAATTTGTTAAAGGTCTCGCGCTATCAGGATGACGCGCTAAACAGAGGGTGCCGGACCAGACCGGCGCCGCGGGACCAGGGAATTGATTGTCAGATGATTCGCATATTGCTTGCCGAAGATGATGATGTGATGCGCGAATATCTGGCGCGCGCGCTGACCAGCGCCGGCTATCATGTCACTGCCGTCGATCGCGGCACCGCGGCGGTCCCCTATATCGATTCGGGAACCTTCGACCTGCTGCTGTCCGACATCGTCATGCCTGAAATGGACGGGATCGAGCTTGCGCAGCACACCGCCAAGGTCGCGCCGCAGACGCAAGTGATGTTCATCACCGGCTTTGCCGCCGTATCGCTCCGCGCCGAGGAAAATGTGCCGCAGGCGAAGCTGCTGTCAAAGCCCTTCCACCTCAAGGATCTGGTACGCGAGGTCGACACGCTCTTCGACCGCGCCGACCGGTCGAGCCAGTCCTAACGAAAGGCTTGCCAAGCGACGCCGGGGCCTTTAGGGGGCGCGTCACCCCAAGGGATGGGCGTGTAGCTCAGTGGTAGAGCACTGTGTTGACATCGCAGGGGTCGCAAGTTCAATCCTTGCCACGCCCACCATTCAAAACGCCGCCACCCTCCACGGGTTGGCGGCGTTTTTGCCTTCAAGCCATGCCCTTCGCGAGATCGCCGCGCGATGCGTCGCCGATCTGACTGCCACCGTCGCAGTCGAGGATTGTCCCGGTGATGTAGCCCGCCGCGGGCGAGCAGAGGAAGACTGCCGATTCGGCGACCTCCTCGACCTTCCCCCAGCGCTTCATCGCGATCCGGTCGTAATGCGCCGCCCGCGTTTCGGCATCGGGGGCGAGCCGCTTCATCCCTTCGGTATCGGCGATCGGCCCCGGCGAAATGCCGTTGACGCGCACCTCCGGCCCCCATTCGAGCGCAAGGACGCGGATCAACTGGTTGATCCCCGCCTTTGCGGCGCAGGCATGCGCCTGCAACGCAGAGGCGTTGATCGCCTGCCCCGCGGTGATCGCGATCAGCGAAGCGCCGGGCCGGTTCAGCAGATCGTGGCAGCCGCGAAACACGTTGAAGGTGCCGTTGAGGTCGATATCGACGACGGTGCGAAAGGCGTTCGACGACATGCCGAGCACCGGGGCCAGAAAATTGCCCGCCGCGCCCGAAATGACGATGTCCATCGGGCCGAGCCTGTCCGCAACCTCCTCCACGACCCCGCGAATCGCCACGTAATCGCGTACATCGCCCGACAGGCCGATCGCGTCGCGCCCGATCTCGGCGGCGGCGCGCTGCGCCTTGTCGGGATCGCGGCCCGCGACCGCCACTTTCGCGCCCAATTCGGCAAAGCGCTTTGCGATGCCCAAATTGATCCCGCTGGTGCCGCCCGCGACGAAAGCGGTCTTGCCCGCCAGCAGATTATCCCGAAAGGTCGTCATACTCCCGTTTCTCCCAGTTGCGGCGATGGGGCTTGACGGATCGAGACCCGTCGCCTTTTGAAACCCGACCAGACAATAAGGATGCGCCGATGGCAAGTGCCGGTCCCACCTCGAACAGTTTCGTCTCGCAGCGATTGAAGCTGCACTATGCAGACTGGGGCAACCAGGACGCGCCGCCGATGCTTCTCGTCCACGGCGGTCGCGACCATTGCCGCAACTGGGACTGGGTCGCCGAGAGGCTGCGCGACCGCTGGCACGTCATCGCGCCCGACCTGCGCGGCCATGGCGACAGTGCCTGGGCACCCGACGGCAATTACGAGATGGGCGCCTTCGTCTATGATCTCGCGCAACTCGTCCACCAGCTCGACCTCGCGCCGGTGACGATCGTCGCCCATTCGATGGGCGGCAATATCGCGCTGCGCTATACCGGCCTCTATCCCGAAAATGTCCGCAAGCTGGTCGCCATCGAAGGGCTCGGCCCGTCGCCGAAAATCCTCGCCGAACGCGCGGCGACACCCTTCGCCGAGCGTTTCCGCAAATGGATCGACGACAAGAGGCAGGCGGCGGGCCGCACGCCGCGCCGCTATGCGACGCTCGACGACGCGCTCGCGCGGATGATGGCCGAAAACGCCTATCTGTCGCCCGAACAGGCGCGCCACCTGACGATCCACGGCATCAGCCGCAACGAGGACGGCACTTGGAGCTGGAAGTTCGACAATTATCTGAACGTCTGGCCAGTGGTCGACCTGCCGCAGGCCGATATCGAATCGCTCTGGTCGGCGATCGCCTGCCCGACGCTGCTTCTCTATGGCGCCGACAGTTGGGCGTCGAACCCGGCGCAGGATGGCCGCATCGCGCATTTCCATAGCGCGCAGGTGATCGAATTCGAAAATGCTGGCCACTGGCTGCATCACGACCAGTTCGACCGGTTCATGTCCACGCTAGACGATTTCCTCTAAAACCGGCGGCGAAAGCGCGCGGCAGTCGTGCGCTCGGGATGTGTCATGGTCTATACGGGGCAGCTTTCTGGTCGGCAGCACGTCGCGGCGGGCGGCGGCACCCTGATCGCGCTGCTCGCGGTCGGCCTGCTTCTTTTGAGCGGGCTCGATCTCGCGGTCATCCGCAAGGCGAGCGAAACGATCGCCGCCATCACCCTCCCCGCCCCGCCGCCTCCACAAGAAAAGGAACGGCCCGCACCCGCGGAGAGCGACAAGGCGAGCGGCAAGGCCTCGGCCGCGAACAAGCGCGCCAGGGCGGCTCCCGTCGCCGCGCCCAAACCCAAGGTCGCACCGATCGCGCCGCCACCGATCCCCGCCGCGCCGCAGCCCGGCATCGGCAGCGATGCTTCGGCGGGCGCGGCGCCCGATCCCGGCCCCGGATTGGGCGCGGGGGGGCGGCGGCAACGGAACCGGCGCGGGCGGATCGGGCACCGGCACCGGCGGCGGATCGAAGGCCGCGTGGCGCAGCGGCACGATCAACGACCGCGACTATCCACGGGATGCGGCGCGCGCAAAGATCGGCGGCGAGGTCGAAGTGCGCTTCACCATCCAGCCGACGGGGCGGGTCACCGGCTGCCGCGTCGCTCGGTCGAGCGGCGATGCTTCGCTCGATGCGACAACCTGCCGGCTGATCGAGGATCGCTTCCGCTTCCGGCCCGCGACCAACGGCGCGGGTGATCCGATCACCAGCGCCTATGGCTGGCGGCAAAGCTGGTGGCTGGAGAAGCCGCGCTAGCTGCTTGGTCCCGTCATGTGACCGGAGTTATGGCGCAATCTCGTTGCATCGCCTGGCGATGAACGGATAATGCCGTTGGATTGCCATGGCTTACCCGCGCGCGATTGACGCGGCCGGATTCAGGCCATAGCTTTCCGTGAAACCATAACATCTGGGTCTATTCTCTTAGCTCGGCGACGGGGAGCGCGCGTATGGAGAATGATGCGACCACGTTCCGATTCTCGCTTGCCGCGATACCGCGGCCCCAACGCCGGGAAGTGGTGCGCGAGGTTGCCGGACGCGCGATTGCGAACCTCGATCTCATTCCCAAGACCGACGATCCGCAAATGGAGGTCGAAACCCGTTTTTTGCCGGGCGTGACCATCACCGATGCGTGGGTTTCCCCGCATCTCGCATCGAGCTACGATCTCTCGCGCGGCGACGATGATTTCACGCTGCTCTGGAGCACATCGCCTGCCAAGGGCGGGGTTCTGCAATTGGGCAACGAGCTGCCCGCCGATGGATCGGCCGCCCTCCTGTCCTGTGCGGATCGGATGGATTTCGAAACCTATGAAGCCTTTCCGCATGTGTCGGTAAAGCTGCAACGGTCGGTACTATGCCCCTTGCTGCCCAACGCCGAGGCCGCGCTCATGCAGCGCATACCGCCCGACAATCAAGCGATGCGGCTGCTGAAATCCTATCTCGGCGGCTATCGCGCGCTTCACGATGCCGACCCCGCGGCGCGGCTCGCGCATCGCGTTGCTATCCATATCGCCGACCTGGTGGCGCTGGCGGTCGGCACCGACCGCGATGCGACGGAACTCGCGTCAGGACGGGGTCTGCGAGCCGCGCGGCTGGACGCGATCAAGCGCTGGACGCTCGCGCATCTGGTCTCGTCCGAGCTGGGCATCGGGGCCGCCGCCGCCGCCGCCGGATTGAGTGCGCGGTCGGTTCAGTTGCTGTTCGAGGCGGACGGTGTGACCTTCACCGCCTTTGTCCTGCGCGAGAGGCTGGCGCTGGCCTATCGCCGTCTGTCGATGCCGCACCTTGCCAAGCGGACGATTGCCGAAATCGCCTATGGCTGTGGCTTCGGCGATCTCAGCTATTTCACCAACAGTTTCCGCAAGGCCTATGGCGAAACGCCCTCCGGCGTCCGGCATCGCGCCATGATCGGGTAGCTCAGCCACCGTTCAACAGGCTCGCGCCGTCGTCGATGACGTCGCCGATCAGCCAGCGACCGCCGCGAAGGACGAGGACAAGCGTCACGCCGTGGCGCTCGCCGAAATTGTCGAAATCGACCCGCGCCGTAGCGCTGCCCCTGTTTTCGACGAGCGACGCGATGCGATAGGTGAAATCGCCTGTGTCCTGGCACGCGCACAAAGGATCATAGCCCAGGCCGAGATCGCCGTCGCTCTGCCGACGGATCGATCGCCGCAACTCGGCGGTATAGAGTCCATCGGGATCAGGAACAGCGTCGCGGGCATAGGTCGCATAGATCCGATCGATCAGCGCTCGCGCCCCCGCAAGATCCTGTCCGCGCGGCGCCGGCTGCGCGAGTGCCGCCACCGCGAGCAGGCCGCCCAGCAAAACGGCCACCGGCCGCGAAAAGGGTCCAGCGAATCGCATATCGTCACTTTCCTGTCCTGACGGCAAGACGATGCCGCCCGGGCCGAAATCTGTCTTGGGCTGCGGCGAATGCGCGAATTGCCCGCAAACGAAGCCATTCGAGCCTCCGGCGCGCCGCCGCGAGGTTTCGCTTCCGCACAAATCGCTGTTGCGCCGTGGCCCAAGACGGCCCCCCGATTGCCGTTAGAAGATGACGGAAACAGGGGAGGAAATTCGTCCGATGCCGCGACTATTGTCTATTTCACTCACGCTGGTCGCCGCCGCGACGCTCACCGCCTGTTCGGCCTCCAAAGGCGAGGCCGATCAGGGCAGCGCAAAGGAGAGCGCCGCCGGCGAAGCCGTTCCGGCCGCGCTGTCCGGCGAGGAGGGCCTTGCCCTTGCCGCCGATTGTTCGGCCAAGCTGAAATCGGTTTCCAATCTTTACAGCACCCTCGCGGCGCAAAGCAGCGGGGCCGATGCCGAAGAGCTGGCGAAGCGCGCATCGCAGCGCGACAGCGCCGCAACCGCCTTCGCGCAAATTGCCGAAAGCGCCGCGGGCACGATCGGCAAGACCCCCGAACAGGCCGCGCAAGCGATCCGCGATGCCGATGCCGCCGTGCAAAGCGAGTTCAACAAACGTCCGTTCGAGGATTTCGCGACCTGGGTCACCAACGAGGTCGACACCAAGTGCCGCGAAGCCCTGACCGGCAAGAGCTGATCGGGGCATGGCGGTGCTGACGACGGCGCTGAAGACGATCGCCGTGCTGATGTGCAGCCTTTTGCTGGCGGCCATCGTCGGCAGCATCGGCAGTATCTTTCTCGAGGTCCTGCTGCCCCGCTTTTTCAGCGCGCTGTTGCCCTACGCCCTATGGCTGGTGATCGGCATCTATTGCGGGTTGCTCAGCTTCGGTGGCGCCGGGGCCTGGGCATCGGGCCATGCCAGCCCATGGGGGTGGCGCGGCAAGATCCCCGAGACACAGGGCGAGGGAGACTGGATTACCCGGCCCGGCGCCAAGCGGATCGGAACGACGGTCGCCATAGTGGGAATGATCGTGATCGTCCCGCTCGGCGTCCTGTTCCACCTCATCAGCCACGACGGCCATTCGCTGACCTTCTTCGTTTCGGTGATGATCGGAATGATCCTCGGCCGATGGTCGCTGATGCCCGACGACAGCGCGCGCCTGTCCGGCAACCCGATACGATAAGGAGTTTTCCGAATGACTGCGACCATTCGCCCCGGCGAGGGCATTATCGACACCTGGACGCTCTTTTACCTCCCGCCCGGCGGCGGCAAATATAACGGCAAGCTGACCGTCACCAATCAGCGGCTGCTCTATGATGCAAAGCTCGACGCCAGCCTGACCGGCGTGCTCGGCAATTATGCCGTCGATGGCGAACTGGCGATCGAAAAGACCGATATTCAGGCCATCGAGGTCCAGCGCAAATTGTTCAGCAAGCGCGCCACCCTGACGCTCGCCGACGGCAGCCGGCATGTCTTCGACTATGGCGCGATGAACATCGACAAATGCGTCGCCGCGATCGAGGCCCGGTGATCGGCCGGGACCGGCGCCCATGGCGAACCCCTATCTTCAGGCAGCGGTCGCAGCGGCGGCGCTGACCCTGTCCGCCCCGGCGGCGGCGCAGCAAGCCGAAACCTATGGCGACTGGTCGGTCCGGGGCGCAGCGCCCGGCGGCGTGACCGCAAGCACCGCCACCCCGGCCGGGTCGCTGTTTGGGGTCGTGTGCGACCGATCGACATGCGATGCCTTCTTCAACCCCAAGATCCTCTGCGAGGAGGGGCGCGAATATCCCGCCCTCCTGATCGGTTCGCGAACCCCCGCCTTCGCCGTCCGGCTGCATTGTGCGAAAATCGGCGAATATCACGCCTTCACCCTCCCCCTCGATGAGGGATTGGCAGAGGTCATCGCGGGCGGCGGCGACCTGGGCATCGCCTTCCCCCTCGATTCGGGCGAATTCGGCGAAGCCCGCTTTTCGCTGACCGGGGCTGGGCAAGCCCTGACGCGAGCGCGCGAACGCGCGGGGGCATCGGCTGGTCCCGGCGCGTGACATAGCCCATCCTTGGCGCTTAACCTCCTTGGCCTCTGTTCCCTCGCAATAAGGAATGCGAATGGGGATGCAGCGGCCCGTCGCGCGCTGGAGCCGGACTATCGTCCGTTATGATCGCGATGCGCGGCGCAGCATCGCGATCATGGGACCGAAGCCGGCGATCATCGCGATAAGCGCCTGGACGAGATAATAGGCCAGCCACGCGAGCCACACGGCAAACAGGATCAATCCGTACCAGCCGATTTGATAGGCATCGAAGAGGGCGGACGCCGCGATCATGGCAAGGCTGACGGCCAGCAGCGTCAGGTTGAGCAGACACCCCGCCCGCGCCCGCCGCCGATCGCGAGCATGAAGCGCCGCGATCGCCTCCGGCGTGAAATGATCGACGACTTGCTGCATCGCGGCGCGTGCGGTCGGCGGCACCGGCACGATCAGCCCGATTTCCTCGATCGCATAGGAGCCGAGCGAACGCGAATGCCCCTCGATCACCGACAGGAAAGCCAGATAATCGGGGCCGGAGAGCGAGGGGATGGACTCGAAATCGGCTTGCGTCACCTCGCTCAGGCCGCCGCGCAACGAGACATAATGTTCGCCGACCAGGACCGATTCGGGGCCGACGCGGATATCGATCCCGGTTGATGACGCGGCGAGATCGCAAAGCGACAGCGCCGTCTTTGAAAGGGCGCTGTCGCTGTCCTTGTCGCGCCCTTTGCGAAGCTCGGCCTGGAACCGCCGCCAGGCGGACGCATCCACCGTCCATTCGGCGATGCAGTTCGCGCCTCCCGGTTCCTGGAGGCGTTTCATCTGCCGCCATGCGTGCCATGCGCTCGCCAGATAGGAAGGCGCCACGAACAGGCTGAGGAAAAACAGCGCGCCCGCCAGCGCTCCGGGTAGCGCGATGAGCGTCTCGGTCGTCGAGGAAAATTGGGTCGTGTCGGGATAGGAGGGACGGAGCAGCCAATCCGCCAGCATGGCCAACCCCACCGCAAGCATCAGACCGATCAGCGGCACGCTGGCCCAGATCAGCCCCGTTCGCACCGGACTGCGCATGCTCCACATCAGACGGCCCCTTTCATCGACGCGATCTTTTGAGGCACCGCGCACGGGCTGTCTTGGACTGGGACGAAGGTCGATCTGTCGGAAAACGAAGCGGCCTTCGGCACGGGCGGTGCGGAGGAAAATAGCGGCGGTCCCCTTTTCGGCTCCCCGGCGATGGCCTCGATCGCTCTTGCGACAAAATAGCGACAATATCGCGAATGATTATCAATAAGCATTGACAGTGCGAACGACTCTCAATAGCGGCATTTCCGTCACGATCTTCAATCGAATAAGGGGAAATCCATGTCATTCTTGCGTCTGCGCGAAACCATGTCGGCGGCGGCTCCGGCCTATCTGGCGCTGACATGCTTCGGCCTCGCCGCCTCTCCCGCGGCCGCGCAGGATGGCGGACAAGAGGCGAAGCAGCCGGTGCTCGGCGGCGTCACGGTCACCGACACCGCCATCATCGTCGACGGCTACAAGGTCGACAAGCCTTCCTCTCCCAAATTCACCCAGCCCCTGCGCGACACGCCGCAGACCATCCAGATCATCAACAAGGAATTGTTCAACGAACAGGGCGCGACGACGCTGACCGAAGTGCTGCGCAACAGCCCCGGCGTCGGCACCTTCTATGCCGGCGAAAACGGCAATACGACGAGCGGCGATGCGATCCGGATGCGCGGCTTCGACACGTCGAACAGCATCTTCGTCGACGGCATCCGCGATCTGGGATCGGTCTCGCGCGATATTTTCAACACCGATGCGGTCGAGGTCCAGAAAGGACCGGCGGGCACCGACAACGGCCGCACCGCGCCGACCGGCGCGATCAATCTGGTGAGCAAGCGGGCTTCGCTCGAAAGCGCGCTGTCGGGCACGCTGTCGGTCGGGGTCGACGGGCAGAAGCGGATTACCGCCGATGTCAACCAGACGCTCGGCGGCCTCAGCAACAGCGCGCTGCGGCTCAACATGCTGTGGCAGGACAGCGACGTTCCGGGCCGCGACCATGTCAATAACCAGCGGCTCGGCCTTGCCGCCTCGCTCGGCCTCGGGCTCGACACCGCGACCCGCGCCTGGCTGAACCTGCTTTATATCGACCAGGACAATATTCCCGACGGCTATGTCCCGACGATCGCCCTTCCCGGCTGGGAACCCCAGCCCGGATTGGAGCCGCTGGTCGGCCACCGCGTCGATTCGGAGAATTTCTATGGCACGCGCAAGGACCATGACGATGTGAAGGCGCAGATGGCGACGCTGATCATCGAACATGATTTTTCGGACAATGTCCGGCTGTCGAACGTCGCGCGCGTGGGCGAGACGAAGCAGGATTATCTGCTGACCGCCTTCATGTCGACGGGCGCCAATATCGTCGGCAATCCCGCCGATCCCGACGACCTTTCCGCCTACACGATAACCCGCGGCAACCCCACGATCCGCGAAGCGCGAAACCGCATCCTGACCAATCAGCTCAACCTGCGGGCCGATTTCGCGACGGGAGCAGTCGAGCATAATCTGAGCATCGGTGCCGAGATCACGGGCGAGAAGCAGGTCCTCTACGGCCACAGTTCCACGGGCACGCTGCCGGTCGCGAACCTTTACAACCCCGACTGGAACGACACGAGCGATTACACCTATTCGCGCAACGGCACGGCCGGACGTGGCAAGACGAATACGCTGGCCCTCTATGCCTTCGACACCGCGAAATTCTTCGACGGGCTGCTGCTGGTGACCGGCGGCGTGCGCATCGACCATTACAAGACGACCTATGTCAACACGGCCATTTGCAACAACGGCACCGGCCGCGGCGCCGTGCCGTGCGGCACCGCCCCCGTCGGCTCGATCGTCACCACCGCCGACCTGAAGGCCAAGGACACGCTGTTCAACTGGAAACTGGGCGCGGTGCTCAAGCCGAGCGAGCCGGTCAGCCTGTATGTGAATTATGCGCTGTCGCAGCAGCCTCCGGGCGGCGATAATTTCACCCTGGCGGCCGGCGACAGCACCAACAACCCCGACTTCGCGCCGCAAAAGGCCAAGACGATCGAAGCCGGCGTGAAGTGGGACGTGCTGGGCGGTGCGCTCGCGATCAACGCCGCGATCTTCCAGACCAAGGTGCTGAACGAAGTCAACGCCGCCGACCCCTCCGACATCCAGAGCGGATCGAAGCGGGTGCGCGGCGTCGAACTGTCGGCGGTCGGCAACATCACCGACGCCTGGTCGATCTCCGCCGGATACGCGCATCAGAAAACCAAGGTCACCAACGGCAGCGCCGTCGCGGTCGATGGCAGCGATGGCCTGACCTATTCGCCCGACGACAGCTTCTCGTCGTGGACGAGCTATCGCGCGCCCTTCGGTCTCGAGGTCGCCGGCGGCGTCCGCTACACCAGCGGGATGCGGCGCGGGACCGACGGCGCGGCCGGAACGCCGCCGCGCACCCATGGCTATACGGTCGTCGATGCGCTGCTCGGCTATGCGGTCAACGACCATGTCAAATTGCGCCTGAACGCCTATAATCTGTTCGACAAAGATTATGTCGCGGCGATCAACAAGAGCGGCTATCGCTACACGCCGGGGCAGCCGCAGACCTTTTTGTTCAGCGCCGACTTCCGCTTCTAGAAGCCGGAGCGGAACAGGCTCGGGCGGGGGGCGGCGCCTCCCGCCTTCGCCATTTGAAGAGGATTTGAGCTGCCATGTTGCTGCATATCCCGAACGTCCTGACGCCGGACGAGGCAGCGGAATTCCGCCGCCGCCTCGATGGCGCCGACTGGACCGACGGACGCGAGACGGTCGGCGCGCAGGGCGCGAAGGTCAAACGCAACGAGCAGGTGCCAGACAATTCGCCGCTGAAGGTCGAACTCGGCGCCGCGGTGCTGGCGGCGCTGAAACGCTGCCCGCTGTTCTTCGCCGCCGCGCTGCCGCGCAAGATATTGCCGCCGCGTTTCAATCGCTATGCCGGGGGCGGCGCCTATGGCTTTCATGTCGATGGCGCGGTGATGAAGCTGGCGACGGGCGAGCATCTGCGCTCCGACCTGTCGTGCACGCTCTTCCTCAACGATCCCGGCGATTATGAGGGCGGCCGGCTGATCGTCAGCGACACCTATGGCGAGCACGCCATCGCGCTGCCCGCCGGCGACGCGATCCTCTATCCATCGAGCAGCCTTCACCGCGTCGAGCCGGTGACCCGCGGCACCCGGCTCGCCTCCTTCTTCTGGATCCAGAGCATGGTGCGCGACAACGACCTGAGGCGGATGCTGTTCGAGATGGACACCGCCATCCAGAAACTCACGCGCGACGGAGCCGACGACAATGCTGTCCTCCAACTTACCTGCGTCTATCACAACCTCCTGCGACGCTGGTCCGAAACCTGAGCCGGAGACCGCAATGCGGGTTCGGGCAGCGGCATCGGCCCCGAGCATGTCCGTCGGCGCCGCCCGGTTGACGCCCGGCCGTTACGGCGAGGATCGGGGCCCCAACCTGCCGGCCGCGGCGCTCGCGTCGTTGCTGGCGGCGGGGCTGCTCGCTGCGCTGCTGCACACGGGTTATCACCGCGCAGAGGTCGAGGCGGCCAGGTTGGCGGTGGTCAACCTGTCGATCGCGCCGCCGCCCCCGCCGCTGCCTTCCCCGCCGCAGGAAACGCCCCCGCAGCAAAAGGCCCCGGTCTTTGCCCCGCTGCCGCTGGTCGAGGTGCCGAACAATCAGCCCGCGATGCTGACCTCCCCCGATCCGATTCCGGCACCGCCCGTCCCGGTGCCCGCTCCACCAGCGCCTCCCGCCCCGCCTGCGGTGGTCCAGGCGAACGACCTCGGCACGCGCATGGTGGCGGGGGCGCCGCCGCGCTATCCCACCGAAAGCCGGCGGCACCGCGAAGAAGGAACGGTGATGCTCGCGCTGACGCTCGACCTCGACGGTTCGGTCACCGCCATTTCGGTTGCGCACAGCAGCGGCTTTCAGCGCCTCGACGAAGCGGCGCTCCGCGCGGTGCGCAAATGGCGCTGGGCGCCGACGATGCGGAATGGACAAGCGGTGAAGGTCAAGGGGCTGGTCGAGATTCCGTTCGTCCTGCGCGGATAAGAGCGCGCCTCAGCCCAGCATCGCGCGCCATTCGCGCGAGACATGCTCGCGGTCGCCGACGACCATCGCCGCCGCGAGCCCTTGCGCATCGGCGAGCGCGATCGCTTTCTGTGGCCCGAGCACGGTCAGCGCGGTCGCCCAGCCGTCGGCGATCATGCAGTCGCGGTGCAGCACCGTTACCGACGCCACGCCGCTGACGATCGGCCGCCCGGTGCTGGGGTCGAAGCTGTGCGAATAATGGCGGCCATCCGCCACGAAACCGCGCCGGTAATGGCCCGAGGTCGCGGCCGACAAGTCGTGGAGCGCGATCCGCCACGGCGGGATCGACGCGGTCGGCGGCATCTCGACATCGACCCACCACGGCTGGCCGTCGGGGCGGATCCCCTCCCCGCGCACTTCGCCGCCGAGTTCGAGCAGGAAATGGCGCACGCCCTGCCCGAGCAGCCATATGGCGGCGAGATCGACGCCATAGCCCTTGGCGATCCCCGACAGGTCGAGCGCCGCGCCTTCGCTGCGCCGGATGCGGCTGTTCGCGGCGTCGAACTCCACGCGCCGTTCGGCGGCGGGCGCATCGCCCGGAACGCGCGCGACGGGACCAGCGCTGCCAAAGCCCCAGCGTTCGGTGATCGCGCCAAGCGCCGGATCGAAGGCGCCCGCGCTCGCGGCGGCGATTTCAAGCGCCGCCGCGACGACATGAGCGAATTCGGGCGGAATGGACTGCCACTCCCCCGCGGGCGCCCGATTGAAGCGCGACAGGTCGGAGTCGGGTTCCCACTGGCTCATCTGCCGGGTGACGCGGCCGAACGCCGCCTGCACGCCCGCCGCGAGACCGGGCGCGGAGGAGGCCGCGTGCAGCGACCAGCTCGTCCCCATCGCCTCGCCCGACAGGATCTGGATATCCCCCGCGCCGTCCCACGCCGCAAAGGCGGCGGGCGTGAGCGCGCGGGGGATCAGGATGCGGTCGCTCAGGGCGCCATCACCTCGAGCGTGGTGACATAGGAGGCGCGGCGCGCGACCGGCGGCGGCGCATCCCCCGCCTGACGCTCGGCGTGCGGCGTCGTGACGTTCATCCAATACATGCCGGGTTCGGACCAATTTACCGCGACCTTGCCCTCGACATCGGTCTTGAGGTCGATCTGACCAAGCTGGTCGCGATAGCGGATACCGCCGGGGATCACCGTCACCGCCAGGTCCGCCGCGGGCTTGCCGTCGAGCAGGAACTGGAAGGTTGCCGCCTCGCCCGCGAACAGGTCGTTGGGATGCGTGACCGGGACCATTTCGATCCCCTTGCCGGTCGGCTTGAACAAAGTCGTCGTCGGCTCACCCACCGTCACGAAAATCTCGTTGCGGTTGTTCGCTTCGGCGGTCCGCACGTTGGTCGCGCCAGCCGGGAGCTTTTCGGCAAGATTGGCGGTGGTGGTGCCGCGCGGCAGGCGCTCGGTCTTGCCGTTCAGATCATAGCTGCCCATCAGCGAATCGGATACCGACGCGATGCGATAGGTGCCCTTTTGCGTCAGATGGACGTCGAAAGTGCTCCGATAGCGCCCCGTCGCCTTATTCTCGATCGCCACGTCGCTGCCGTCGGGCGCCCAGGCATGGACGGCGTCGAGGCGCAGCGGCTGATGCTCGAAATAGAAAAGATCGTTCGACACCGCGGCATCGACCGTCACCCACACATCGTCGCCCGACAGCACCGTCGACGACGGCAGCATCCATTGCCGGTGCGCGCTTGCCGGAACCGCCGCCATCGCCGCGAGCGCGACCGTCGCCGCGAAACCCCATATCTGCTTTTTCATCATTCTGCCCTTTCTCTGGATCAGCGGAAGGCGACGGTGACGGCGCCAAGTTCAGTCTTGCCGGCGGCGCGGCCGCCCGGACCGGCCTTTGCCGGCCAGGTAAAGGGGATGCGGAGCAGTTCGCGTCCGCCGACCTCGCGCGCCGCCTCGACCACCAGCACATAGGCGCCGGGCGCGGTCGCGCCGAGTTGGGCGCGGCTGAACGAGATTTTCTGCGCACCGGGTGCGCGCGTCGCGCCGGTGACGCCGTTCGCCGGGAATGTCATCGTCCGGCCCGCGGCGCGCCACCATTGGCGCACGTCGCGCAGCCATTTGGTGCCCTCGTTCTTCTTCATGTCATAGTCGTACCAGACCGCGACCGTCTTTGCGGGCGCACCCGCCTTTTCGACCCAGATCGCCACGTAAGGACGGTGATATTCGGCGACCTTGAGTTGCGGGATCGTGATCGTGACGTCCATCGTCGCGGGCGCGGCGGCCAGAACCGGGGCGGTGAGCGCGGCGCTCAACGAACCGCCGATCAAAAGCGTGCGCGAGGGGGTCTGCATGAAACTCTCCTTAATGGATGAAGATGATCGCGACGGCCGCGGGAAGGATCAGACCGGCGCCAACCAGCGGCCAGGTGCTCTTGCGCTTTGCCGAATGCAGCCAGAGCAGGACCAGGCCGGTGAACGCGAAGATCAGGCAGGCGAAGGCGAAGACATCGATGAACAGGCTCCACTCGCCACCCGAATTGCGGCCTTTGTGGAGGTCGTTGAGATAGGAAATCCAGCCGCGATCGGTGATCTCGCTCGACACCGCGCCGCTCGCGCGGTCGATCGCGACCCAGCCATCGCCGCCGGGGCGCGGTGCAGGCAGGTAAATCTCGTCGGCGGACCATTCGGCCTCGCCCGTCGCGCTGACCGGGAAATGATCCTCGACCCACGCTGCGACCGGCCGGGGCAAGGCGCCCTTGCCGCCCGCCGGATCAGCGCCGAGCGTGCCCAGCACCGCCTGCGGCATCTGCGCGGTCTTCTGGGCGACGACCGGCGCCGCTTCGATGTCGGCGGCATGGTTGAGCGTGAACCCCGTGACCGCGAACAGCAACAGGCCGATCAGGCTGACGGCCGAACTCATCCAGTGCCACATGTGCAACTGTTTCAGCCAAAAGCTTTTCCGGCTCTTTTTGACCGGCGGGCGCGGGGACGGGGGTGCGTGCATCGAGAGCTGTCAGACTGAAACCGAAAGGGATGTCCGCCATTATCGAGAACGATTCGCAATTACAATATGAATTCCGCGTCGCCCCGATCTGCCGCCGCCGGTGATATTTCGTGGCGGCGCGGTCGGCTTATGTTAACGGGGTGCGGGTAAAGATCGCGCGCCGCCGCCCGTTGCCGTCCGGGGAATGACATGATCCGCCTCTTTCTATCCGTCGACATGGTCGGCTCGACCCAGTTCAAGGCCCGCTTTTCGGGTCAGGGAAGCCAGGGGTGGCTCGACGTTTTCCAGGCTTTTTTCTGTAATTTCCCCCTGATCCTGGCGGGACAGGTCGGCTTTGAATTCATCGATGACGAACGCACGCCGTCGATCGACATCTGGAAGGCGATGGGCGACGAGGTCATTTTCGCCGCCGAACCGCAAAGCGCCGAAGAGGCCGCGTCGATCCTGCGCGCGCTGCTGCGTGCGATGGCGCTTTACGAAAGCCGGTATTTCGAGCGCATCCCGCTCCGGCTCAAGGGCACCGCGTGGCTCGTCGCGTTCGGCGAACAGAATATCGAGCTCGACATCGCCGAACTGGCGGCGGGCGACGGGGCGCGGCATATCGATTATATCGGCCCCGACGTCGACCTGGGCTTTCGCCTTTCCAAATATGCCCGCCCATCGAGCCTCGTCGTCTCGCTCGACCTGCTCGAACAATTGCTCGGCGCCCGCAACGCCGACGCGCTCGCCTTTCACCTTGTCGGGCGCGACGAATTGAAAGGGGTGATGTTCGGCCGCCCCTATCCGATCATCTGGGCCAGCGACGCCGAAGCCGGTTTCGACTTCCTGCCGTGGGAGGTCGAGGAATGCCCGCTCGTCGCGGCGGCGGCGCATGCCCCGGCGAGCGAGCCCGAGCGGCTGCGCGCCGCGATCGCGGACATGCGGCTCTATCTGCGCAAGATGCACGGCGTCGACCGCGCGCCGCTGACGCTGGGGGGCTAGGCGGCCGCCGCTGGTCCTTCGTAGCAGATCACCAGGATCGCGATATCGTCCGACTGCGGAATCTCGCCGACGAAAGCGCGCACGCTGTCGGCGAGGCCTTCGGCAATATAGCGCGCCGACGGATTTTCGCGGGTGCGTTCCAGCGCCGTCCGGATGCGCGCGGCGGTGTAAAGCTCCTCGCCCGGCCCCGTCGCCTCGGACACACCGTCGGTAAACAGGATCATCGCATCGCCGGGCTGCAACGTGAAGCGGCCCGACTGATATTCGACATCGTCGAAGATGCCCATCGCCATGCCATGCTTCTTTGCCAGCCGCTCGACAGCGCCGCCCGCGCGCACGATGAAGGGCGCTTCGTGGCCGGCATCGCTATAGACGACGCTGCCGTCGCGAAGGTCCAATATGCCGGCCAGCGCGGTGACGAACATCTCCGCCACATTGTCGCGCGCCAGTTCGGCGTTGACGCGCGTCATGATCTCCGCCGTCGAGGTCGCGGACAGCGCCTGCGCCTTGAACAGCGTCGTCGTCATCGCCATGAACAGCGCCGCGGGCACGCCCTTGCCCGCGACGTCGCCGACGACGAAGAACAGCCGATTCCGGTCGATCAGGAAATAATCGTAAAGGTCGCCGCCAACCTGTTTCGCCGGTTCGAGCATCGCGAAGACGTCGAGGTCGGTGCGGCCGGGAAAGGGCGGGGATTTGCGGGGCAGCATCCCGACCTGGATGTCGCGCGCCGCGGTCAGCTCGCCCTCGACCCGCTCGCGCGCGGCGGTCGCGGTTTCGACCTCGATCAGATAGCGTTGCAGCCGCGCGATCATGCCCGACATCGCTTCGGCGAGGCTGCCGACCTCGTCGCTCCGCGCGCCGCCGATCTCCCGGATCGCGAGCAATTCCTGCTCGTCGGGCTCGAAGCTGCGCTGCTCCATTCCGCGCGTGAAGGCGGTGAGCTGCGCCAGCGGCCGCACGATCCGGCCGATGAGCAGCCAGCCGACGGCGAGCGAGAGCGCGAACATGACGACCCCGACCGCGATCGACTGGATCAGTGCGGTGCGCAGGCTCGCGTCGAGCTGGTGCAGATCGACGTCGGCGCCGATGACGTAGGTGCGCCCGTCGCGCATCCGCACCGGCTTGTAGATCGACCGGAAGCGGCCGAAACTGTCGCTATATTCGTCGAACCGCACCCGTCCGTCGCGAAAGCTCTGATGCAGTTTGGCGGGCGCCGTATCATAGAGGGCAAAAAAGCCCGTCTGCGTTCCCGACTGCATTTCGGCGACCGTCGCGCTGGTCGCGACGGTGCGGATCTCGGGCCCGAATTGCATATAGGTATAGGCGTAGACGAGCCCCGACTCGTTGGCGAAGTGCGACAGCCGGTCCTGCACCGCGTCGAACAGCGCTGGCGCAACCGAGTCCGCATTCTGGATCGTGGCATGATAGCCGGGCGGAACGATTTCCTGCACCGCATTGGCCGCGGTGACGAGTTGCTTGTCGATTCCCGCCAATATCTCGGCGCGGTCGATACCGTAAAGCACGAGCGAATAGGCCGTCGCCGCGATCAGATTGAGCGCGAACAGCAGCAAGAGCAGCTGGGGCTTGAGCCCGAATTTTCTCTTGCGTCCCGTCATCGCCCCTGCCCCGCACCATTGCCGCTTTTGTCCGTGCTGACAACCGTGCGGCTGACTTCATCAATATTTTGTTGCTATGCGGTCGGGTGGGCGTTGCGGACGGGGGGCTGAATATCGTGATCGACAGGCTGAACCGTCTGCTGCGCGTCGAGCCGGGCGAAGGACCCAAGCTCGCGCAGTTCGCGCTGTTCGGCTTTCTGCTGCAAATGGGACTCGGCATCGGGTTCAGCGCCGGGGACGCCGCTTTCTTCAGCCATGTCGGGGTCGATGCGCTGCCGGTGATCTTCATGCTCACCCCGGCGGTGATGCTGGTCTACACCGGCCTTTTTTCGGTCCTGATGGTGCGCTTTTCGCTGAACCATATGGTGATGGCGACGCTGGCGCTCCTCGTCGCCGGGGGCGTGATCCTGTGGGCGCTGCTCAGCAACGCCGGCGACAGTGCGCCGCTCTATTACGTGCTGAAGCTCTATCTCGCGATGTGGTATATCGCGCTCTACAGCCTGTTCTGGAACTTCACCGACGCCTATTTCGACATTCAGGACGCCAAAAGGCTGTTCCCGCTGTTCGCGGCCTTTTGCGCGCTCGGCACCGCGGTCGGCGCGCTGATCGTCAACCTGCTCGCGGCTTTCGTCCCCTTGCCCGGCTTCCTGCTGCTCTGGGCCGGAGTCGCGCTCGCGACGATGCCGCTCGCCTGGTCGCTCGGCCGCCGCTGGCCGCAGCTCAGCGAAAGCGATGCCGACGATAGCGAGCGCCCGGCGGGGATCGCCGCCCAGCTCGCGGTGCTGGCGAACAGCTTTCGCACCTCGCGCTATACGCTCGCCCTGACGGCGACCTTGTTCGTCACCCTGTTGATGACCAACCTCGCCGAATATCAATATGCCGCGGTGCTGCAACAGGGGCGCAGCGAGGCTCAGCTCGCGGCGCTGTTCGGCGCGCTCTATGCCGCGTCGAACATCTTCAACCTGCTGGTCTGCCTGTTCGTCTTCAACCGGCTGGTGACCCGGCTCGGCGTTCGCAACGTCGCCTTCATCCTGCCCCTCACCTATTTCGCGGTATTCGGATTCTTCTTTCTGAGCAGCGGCTATATCGCGGCGATCGCGGCCTTTTTCGCCTATCATGGCGTGCTGACCTCGATCGAATATAATAATCAGAATCTGCTGTTCAACGCGGTGCCATCGGCGATCAAGCGTCCGCTTCGCACCGTGATCGAGGGGATGTGCGAACCGCTCGCCAGCCTGATCGCGGGCGCCTTCCTGCTCTATGCCGCCAAATATCTCGACCTGCGCGAGCTTTCGGGGATCGGGGTGATATTGGGCGCATTGCTGATCGCGACCGTCGTTTTGCTGCGCCAGCTTTATCCCTCGGCGATGGCGGGCAACATGCGGCAGGGCTGGCTCAATTTCGGCGCACCGCTCCCGGCCCTCGCGCCCGGAGCGGAAGCGCGGCTGCGCACCCTGGCGGCGTCGCCCGGCGCCCCGCTCCTCGATCTGCGCGGCGGGTCAGACCAACTCCGCCTCGCCGATCCGGACGCGATCGCCGACCTGCTCGCGGCTGCGCCCCGGCAGAGCCCGCGCGAGCGGCGCCAAAGTGCCGCGCTGATCGCCGATTTCGGCGAGACCGCCATCCCGCATCTCGTCGCTGCGCTGCGCGACACGCGCCGCGCGCAAGGCGAGCGCGCGGTGGCGGCGCGCGCGCTCGCCAGCCTGTCGCAGGCGCAGTTCGCGGCGCAATCGGACGCGATCGTCGCGGCCGAAAGCGATGCCGCCCGGCAGGCGATGGACAGCGCCCGGCGGCTCGACGCGGCGCAGGGCGCCTCGGGCTTCACCGGCCTGCTTGCCCGCGCCCAGCGCGAACGTGCGAGCGCCGCGGTCGACTTCCTGCTCGAATTGCTGGCGCTGCGCGGCCTGCTCCCCGATTTCGACCTGCTGATCGTGTCGCTTCATTCGGCCAATGCCAAGGTTCGCGCCAACGCCATGGAAGCGGTCGAAACGGGCATCGGCCACGCGCTGTTCCGCGGCGTCGAAGCGGTGTTGCAGCCCCGCAAGCAGGAGAGCATCGCGCCACCGTCCGATGACGAGGTCACCCGGCTGGCCGAAGCCGCGCTGGAGAATGGCGCGCCGGTCGAAGTGGCGGTCGCGCTGGCGCTGCTCCACCAGCGGCTTTCGCCCAGCGCGTTCGCGCGCCGCACCGCGCCCCTGATTCACGCCGCGATGCCGCCTGCGCTGCGTGCCCAATTGCTCGCCTTGCTCGCCTTGCGGCACGAGGACGGTCCGAGCCGCGTCGCTCTGATCGACGCGCTTCGCCAAACCCCCAATTTCGCCGCCGCGACGCTCGAGGCGCTGGCGAGCCTTGCCGAGATGGCGCGGACCGACTCGCCCACTGCGGGCTGGAGCGGTGCGACCGCCAGCGGCGAACGCTTCTGGATCGCGCATGAGGATATCCGGGCGGCTGCCGCGCGCCACCCCGACCTCGCGCTCGTCATGCTGCGCGTGCAGGATGGGCGTGACCATGCCGCGTAACCGCAAACAAATCGGCATCCAGACGCTGTTGCTGCGGGTGTTCCTGCCGGTGGTCGCGCTGGCCGCGCTGCTCGTTGCCATCCTCGTCTACAATCGGATCAACGCCACGATCCTGCGCCAGTTCGACGACCGGCTGGTTGCGACGAGCGCGCTGACCGGGGCGCTGATCGACCCGGCCGATCATGACTGGCTGATCGGCACGGCGACGAGCGGCCGCGACCCGGCAGCGGCCGAGCGCGACATCCGCTATCGCCGGAATGTCGAACCGATGCGGCGCATTCGCGAACGGCTGGGGCTCACCTATATCTATACGCAGGTGACGAGCGGCCGGGCCGAGGTGCGCTATATCCTCGACGGCACCGACGGCGACGAGCATACGCCGCTGGGGTCGCCCGACAGCCTGCCCGAAGAAACGATGGCGGGGCTCCGCGACGTGCAGCGGCGGCGCATCATCTATGTCTCGCCGGTCGAATATCAGGAAAAATGGGGGTTGCTCAAAACCGCGGCGGCGCCGGTCTATAGCGCCGACGGCGCGGTCAGCGGCACTGCGGGCGCCGACGTCAACGTCTCGGTCATCCGCGTCGCGACGCAGAACGCCCTGTTCCTGAGCGCGATGATCGGCATCGCCTCGCTGCTCGCCTGCCTGCTGGTGACGTTGCAGATCGTCCGGCGTGTCGCGCGGCCGATCGAGCGGCTCACGCAGGAAGCGCTGCGGATCGCGGCGGGCGATCATCGCCCGCCCGCCAAGGGCGACGCCCCGCGCGAAGTGCGCGATCTTCGCGCTGCGCTCACGGCGCTCAGCGCGCATGCGACCGGCGAACTCGATGCCGCCGCCGCGCGCGCCGCGCAGCACCGGCTGGCGGCGAGCGAAGCCTGGCTGTTCGGCGATGAAGGCGGGGCGCGAGTGCCGGTGATGTCGGTGGACAGCCCGAATGACCGCTCGACCGCAGCGCCCGCGCCGATCGACGCTGGCGAGGAAATCTCCGCCGATGTCATCGATCATATGGCGGTGCTGGCGGCGATCGCGCCGTTCGACCGTTTGTCGGGCCGCGAGCTTTTGCTGGTCGCCCGGCACGTCCGTCCGCGCTCGCTGCCGCCCGGCGCGCTGTTGATCGAGCGCGGTCAGCCCGCGCATCTGCTCTATATCGCCGTCGATGGCTGGGCAATGGCGGGCGAGGCGCGCGCGCCGTCGCTTTTCGACGTGCCGTCGCTGCTCTTTTCGCTTCCCGCCGCGCAGGATTACCGCGTTGGCGACGAAGGGATGCAGGCGCTTTGCCTCGCGCGCGCGCACCTGTTCACCATCGCGCGCGAATGCCCCCAGTTCATCGCCGGCCTGCTCGACATGGAGGCGCTGCCGTCATGCGGATAAGGTCGGTCATCCTTGCCGCCGCGATCCCGCTGTTGCTCCTGCTCGCGGCGGTGAACGGCGCTCTGCTCTATTTTCAGAGCGAGGCCGAAATGCGGCGCGGTCTCGACGCGCGCGCGCTCGCGGTCGTGGTGACCACCGCCGAATTCCTGTCGGCGATGGACGATCCGGCCGCCCAACTCTCCAGCGCGCCGCGCCGGGCCGCGCTGGCCTCGGCGGCGCGGCATGTCGAAGGACTCGAAGGGCTGGTTCTGGTCGACGCCGCCGGGCGGGCCACCGCGCTCGTGCCGCCAGCGCGGTCCTGGTCGCCGGGCCGCGCCGCGCCGCGCGCCGCCGCCGAGGTCGGCGCGCTGACGAACGTCGGCGGCAATCGCCATGTCGTCGCGCGGGCGCGCGTCGCGGGCGGCGG